>CP065018.1:1005000-1340000 GCA_016700415.1 Flavobacteriales bacterium | reverse complement strand
TGATTGAATTCCGAGAAGGGATCGCCGATGGTGATCGATAGTACCAAGCCTAACAGCAGCGCCAGCGGCGGCCCCATCGCCGGGCTGAGGCAGAGCAGCATGGCGATGATAAAGACGACCTTGCGGGCGTTCGGGCCTACGTGCAACGGCGGGCCTTTTTCGTTGGAGGTACCAGCGGCGATATTCCCCTCGATGCTGCTCATGTTGGACGGGTGAGGTGCAAAGTATGGCCACGACATGACCTCCCCGACCGGGACCTCAACGTATTGTTAACGTGGGGCCGTGGCTGCTGAGCGCGTGTACCGGGATGAAGAAAGGCCGCTATCGGATCGCAGCTGTGCAGATCACTTGCGCCGCTGCGGCCCCTTCCGCTCCGGCGGTAACTTCTTCGCGAACCACAGCGTGTGCCGCGTGCCTTTCGTTCCCGTGGCGGGCACTTGCACCTCTTCCACGCGGAAGCCGCCCATGCCTAAGCGCCGCGAGAAGGGCTTGTCCGGATGCGTGCTCCATACCGCCAGCACGCCACCGGTGCGTAGGCAGTCATAAATAGCACGAATGCCGGCTGTGCTGTAGATCTTGCGATTGTCGTTCTGCGTCAAACCTTCCGGGCCGTTGTCCGTGTCCAACAGGATGGTGTCGTAAGCTTCTTTCCGTTCGCGGATGATCGCGGCCACATCGCCTTCACGCACCAAGGCACGCGGGTCCTGCATGGGGTTTCCCGCTTTTTCGCCTAACGGTCCCTTGTTCCATTCGATCACCTCCGGCACCAGTTCCGCCACCACCACCTGTGACTTTGGGCCGGTGTGCTTTAGCGCCGCGCGCAGTGTGAAACCCATGCCGAGGCCGCCCACGAGCACGCGTGCTGTCAAGGGAGATGGAAGCCGCTTCAATGCCATTTCCGCCAGCAATTCCTCGCTGCCATGCACCGCGCTGTTCATCAGGTCGCCGTCGATGCCCACGACCTCGATGGCAAAATCCTCCCCACGCTGGTAGAAGCGCAACGTGCCTCCATTGTTCGGGATCGCCGCCGTACCCAGCAGTGTGTTGATGCGCATCTTCATGGGCGAAAGGTCGAGCTTTTGAAACTGGAATGCTGAAGTTTCACCACAGAGGTACCGAGAACACAGGGGGCCAGTTGGCAGTTGGCAGTGGCAGTCAGTAGTCGTCTACTTACCGATCACATCCAGCATTTCTCTGCGCGCCTGGCAGCCGGAGGCATGCTCAGCGGTCCCCTTGATCTATTTGCAATCCACCTTCGGGATCGGCTCGCCGTAGGTCACCTGCGACTTGTCCTTGAACAGGATCACCCCTTCGGATGTCTCCATTTCGCCGGTGGCCACACGCAATTGGCCGTCCTCCACCTTGAAGAGCACCTCCTGCTTTCCGGTCGCGCCTTCTGCGGTGTAGGTGTATACAGCGGTCACCTCGTCACCGTCGATGGAACCTTGAAAGGAGCCGATCATGTGGTCTTTTTCCTCCGGCAGCCAGTTGTACACGCCATTGGCCAGTTCGCCGAGGATGTCCAGCCGGATGTAAAGTGAATCCACCGGACCGGGGATGGTATCGCGGCCTTCAATGCGGGGCGCTCCTTGGGCGACCTGCAGGTAGCAGTGTGTCTCCATTTCCGGCTCGCCTTGGGCGTTGGCGTCGATGTCGTAGCGGGAAGAGGGTTGCTCCGGCTGGCCACAGCCAGCCAACAGCGCGATGCCCGCAACAACAGGAGCAAGGAGGCGGCCCATGCTCAGGAAGCGAATGCCGGCGCCACCACCAGATCCTTGCTGCCGGGCGTGTAGGCGTAGAAACCCTCACCGCTCTTCACGCCGAGCTTGCCGGCCGTCACCATCTGCACCAGCAGGGGACAGGGCGCGTATTTCGGCTGGCCGAAGCCGTCGTGCAGTACGCGCATGATCGCTAAGCAGGTGTCCAAGCCGATGAAGTCCGCCAGCTGTAGCGGCCCCATGGGGTGTGCCATGCCGAGCTTCATCACCGTGTCGATGTCCGCCACGCCGCCCACGCCCTGGAAGAGCGTTTCGATGGCCTCGTTGATCATCGGCATCAGTATGCGGTTCGCCACGAAGCCCGCGTAGTCGCGTACCTCCACGGGCTCTTTGCCGATGGCGCGGCTCAGCTCCATCACCGCCTTGGTCACCGCGTCACTGGTATTGTAGCCTCGGATCACCTCCACGAGCTTCATCACCGGAACCGGGTTCATGAAGTGCATACCGATGACCTGTGCGGGCCTTCCGGTCACAGCCGCGATCTTGGTGATGCTGATGCTGCTGGTGTTGGTGGCGAGGATGCAGCCCACGGGCGCGTGCGCGTCGATGTCCTTGAAGATCTTCAGCTTCAGGTCCACGTTCTCCGTGGCGGCCTCCACCACGAGCTCGGCGTTCTTCACGCCTTCCGAAGTGATGGTGTTTGTTGAAATGCGTGCCAATGCGGCCTGCATGTCGGCCTCGGCGAGTTTGCCCTTCTCCACCTGCCGGCCCATGTTCTTGCCGATGGTGGCCAGGGCCTTGTCCAAGCTGGCCTGCGCGATGTCGATGAGGACCACGTCGTGGCCGCCTTGGGCGAACACGTGCGCGATACCGTTGCCCATTTGGCCCGCGCCGATAACGGAAATTTTCATGTGGCGAATGTAGGGGCGACGCAAGCAGGGGCGATGCATGCATCGCCCCTACTTGCCGTCGCCCTTCAAAATGATGATCACGGTGTAGGCCAGGATCTTCAGGTCCACCGCGAGGCTCATGTTCTCGATGTAGAGGATGTCGTACTTCAGGCGGCGCACCATCTGGTCCACGTTCTCGGCGTAGCCGAATTTCACCTGCCCCCAACTGGTGAGGCCCGGCCGCACTTTGTGCAGGTGGCGGTAATGGGGTGCCACCTTGGTGATCTCGTCAATGAAGTGCTGCCGCTCGGGCCGTGGCCCCACCAAGCTCATTTCGCCTTTGATCACGTTCCAGAACTGTGGCAGCTCGTCTATCCGCGCCCTGCGCAGGATACGCCCGATGCCGGTGATGCGCGGGTCCGACGTGCTGCTGAGCTGCGGCCCATCCCGCTCGGCATTCGCCTCCATGCTGCGGAATTTGATGATCCGGAAAGGCTTCCCGGATAGCCCGATCCGTTCTTGGCGAAAGAAGACGGGTCCGGGGGAACCGAGCTTTACAAGCACCGCGATCACCAAGAGGAAAGGGAACAGGACGATCAAGGCCAGGATGCTGAAGGTCACGTCCATCAGGCGTTTCAGGGCGAACTGCCAGGCCGGCATGATCTGTGGGTTCACCTCGATCAGCGGCGCGCCGAAGATGCTGGTCATCTTCACACTGCCCGCGAGGATGTCGTACATGTCCGGGATGATCTTGATCCGCACTGCGGTGCCGTCCAGCTCGTTGAGGATCTTGCTGATGTGGGCGTGCTCGCTGCTTTCCACCGCGATGATCGCTTCCTCCACACCGTATTGCGGGATCAATGTGCGTAGCTCATCCCATTTGCCCAAACGAGGAAGGCCCATCTCCGCCAAGTGCTGGTCCCCGCCGTTCACGTTCACGAAGCCCACGAAGCGGTTGCCGGGAGATTTCGGCAGGTCCTCGATCTCCGAATGGATGGAGATGGCCCGTTCATTGCCGCCGATCAGTAAGGTGTTGAAGCCGATCCGGCGGTCGTGTACCCGGCGCACTGTGCGGCTGGTGAGCAGGAAGCGGAAGAGGAAAAGCAGCCCGAAGTTCAGGCCGAAAAAGGCGCCGAACGAGCGGTAGTAGTACGCCGGGCCGGGGATGGTGTCGTCCAGCAAGAGGGCGAAGAAGATCACCATGGAGCCGATGAAGCTGATCAGCAGGGTCTGGCCCAGTTCCTTGATGCGGAAACGCCGGAAGATGTCCGAATAGCCGCCGATCATTACGAACAGCAGCACCCAGAACACCGGCACCACGGACAGGCCCAGCCAGTAGCGGTGGTCCAGGTCCACCGGCACCGGATAATGGAACTTCAGCGGTTCCAGGTACATTTTGCGGAACAGGAAGAAAAGCGTCCATGCGAGTGCCGTGGCCACCAGGTCGGCCACCACGTACAGCATCGTCTGCGACCGCTTGTTCATCTTCAGGGCCGCACCAGCTTGATGTTGTCCACCTCCACGATGCTTGTAGTGGCGCCATTCTCCAATGCGGCCTGGAGGTAGAAGTGCTTGTCCAACGCCCCGGGCACGTTCCACGGTTCGGCAAGGTCGATGTAGATCTTGTTCCACGGCATGCTCCCGTCCGCCTGCTTGGTGGGCAGGGCATAGACGTAGGGCGTGATGTACTGCACGCCGGCCAAGGTGAAGCGGACGCCCACCAGCAGGCGGGTGTCACTCCGATAGTCCACCTCCAGGAAGGCCGTGCTGCCGATGTTCGTGAACGGGTCGCCGCTGCTGACGCCGCGGTACAGGGCATGCTCGGTGTCCAAGGTGATGCGGCCGTTCTGGATGCCCTGCCCGATGAGCGTGCTGTCCGAGGGTACCAGTTCCATGGTCGCCGTGCAGGCCACCGTGTCGAAGAGTTGGCCATTGTCGAAGTCCGCCAGCCAGTAGTTGAGGTTGTCGAAGTAATGGATCTCGGGGGTTAGCGTCAGTGTTTGCTCCGGCACCAATTGCACCTGCTGCTGCCAGGTGGCATAGAAAGGGTATTGGATCCGGTCGTCGGTGATGCCGTTCTTACGTACCCCGGCGATCAGCTTCACGTTGGCCGTGCCATCGGCGATCATCGGGATCCGCCTGCCGGGTTCCCACACGCCCACGGGCTGGTCGTTCACATACACCCACAGGTCGGTGATCTTCGAGGAGACACCGTGCCCGCTCGCATCGATCACTGTTGGCGTATTGAACTGCACGTACGCCGGGACTGCGCCGTCCTTCTTACAGGCGGCGAGCATCAGAATGAAGAGGCCGGTCAACGGCAGGGCGCGGGTCATGTTCTCTTCCTGTGCGGGTAACGGTGAGGATGGCGGATCAGTATGGCGGGTCACACGGTCCGGATCTCCATGGCAGCCAGTACGCGGTGTGCGAGCTCCAGCGCGGCAAGCCCGTCGGTGGCAGGCACCTCGGGACGGCGGTCGGCCTGGATCGCCTCGGCGAAGGAGCGCAATTCCTCCCGGATCGCATTGGTGGGGGGGATCTCCGGCTTCTCGAAGGAGATCTCCCGATGCCCTTTTCCCGGACCGAGGTCGAGCGTTACGGCGAAAGGATCGGGTGTTTCCACCGTCCGCATCCGCATGATCTCGGTCTCTTTGGTCAGCATGTCCACGGAGATGTAGGCGTCCTTCTGGAAGAAGCGGCTCTTGCGCATCTTCTTCAGGCTGATCCGGCTCGCAGTAAGGTTGGCCACGCAGCCGTTGCTGAAGGCGATGCGTGCGTTCGCGATGTCCGGCGTGTCGCTCACCACGGGAACACCGCTGGCATGCACATCCACCACAGGTAGGCCCACGACGTGCAAGATGATGTCCAGGTCGTGGATCATCAGGTCCAGCACCACGCTCACATCGGTGCCGCGCGGGTCGAAGGTGGCCAACCGGTGCGTCTCGATGAACATGGGGGCGTTCAGTGCTCCCTGTGCAGCCAAGAATGCGGGATTGAAGCGTTCCACATGACCGATCTGGACCTTCCTTCCCGTGGTTTCCGCACGCTCCACCAGCTGCCGGGCCTCTTCCAATGTGTGGGCGATCGGCTTTTCGATGAAGACGTGCTTGCCCGCGTCAAGCGCCTGCATCGCGCATGCGTGGTGCGCCAGGGTGGGCGTCACCACGTCCACCACATCACAGGCGGCGATCAGCTCGGCAATGCTCCCGAACAGGGCCACGCCGAACTCACTCTGCACCTTCGCGGTCTTTTCCGCGTGCGGGTCGTACACGCCCATGATCTCGAACTCCGGAAGCTCCCGCAGTTGCTGCACATGGATCCGGCCCAGGTGGCCTGCGCCCAACACGCCGATACGAAGTGGTCTTTCCATTTAGGCGCGCAAAAGTAGCTGAAGCGACGGGGCACCAAAATGGGGGAGGGCAAGGGTGATCGCGTCTTCCACTTCTGATGGCCCTTAAGAGAGTCTTGGTTTTCCCCTCCTTTTTCAAGGAGGGGTAGGGGTGGTCCATACTTCCACGAACCACCCCCGACCCCTCCTTATAGGAAGGAGGGGAGACGACTTTTTTCAAGATCCTCCGGCACGATCTGTTCTGAGCGCTCTCGGTCCCGGCACTGAGCATAGCTTTGCCGCCGAACCATGCGACCTGATGATTTCCGCCACCAAGGCATGCGCCGCAAGCTGGTGGAAGAGCTGAAGCGGAAGGGCATCACCGATGCCAGAGTGTTGGCCGCCATTGGCAAAGTGCCCCGCCACCAGTTCATCGACGACAGCGCTTTTGAACGCTTCGCCTATGTGGACCAGGCGTTTCCCATCGGCTGCGGCCAGACCATCTCCCAACCTTACACCGTGGCGTTCCAGAGCCAGCTGTTGCAAGTGAAGGCCGGGGAAAAGGTGCTGGAGATCGGCACCGGCTGCGGCTACCAGACGGCCATACTCTGTGAACTCGGTGCCAAGGTGTACAGTATTGAACGGCACCGGCCGCTTTACCTCACCACCAAGAAGCGCCTTACCGAAATGGGGTACCGTGCCCACTTGGTGCATGGCGATGGCTATAAGGGCCTCCCGGTCCATGCGCCCTTCCACAAGGTGATCGTTACCTGTGGGGCACCGGAAGTTCCGCAGGCCTTGATCGATCAATTGGTGCAGGGCGGTATCCTTGTTATTCCCGTGGGCGGTGAAGGCGGACAGGCCATGTACAGCGTAGTGCGGACGGCAGAGGGGGACGTGCGTACGGAGCATGGCGCATTCAGTTTTGTACCCATGGTGGAAAACAAAGTGAGGGGGTGACTACGTGATTTCACGGACTGTGCTACATTCGCCCCCGAAATCGACCAAACCAACCGCCCGGGAGCATCGACGAAAAGCAGCAGGAAATCGACTATCAACAAAAAATGGTTGATATGTCATCCGGATGTTTATAAGTTTGCGCCCCCGGTCGGATAGATTTGACCGACCAAGCAGAACGAACCACTAACCAAAGCACACGAAAAACCAAAACGTCATGAAGAAGACTGTACTTTTCACCGCAGCGCTCTTTGCCGTAACGGCTGTTTCCGCCCAGACGGGTGAGATCACCAGCAACCGTGGCGAGAACTGGCTGTCACAAGATGGCGACTACGGCATCACGTTCGATGCGAACCCCCTCTTGAACTACGCAGGCAATCTGTTCAACGGACATAACAACAATGGCATCGGCAACGGCCTCACATGGCTGAGCGATGACTTTACCATCCGTGGGAAGAAGCTCATGGATGCCAACACGGCCTATCGTGCCCAAGTGCGCATCGGCTTCGGTAGCAAGAAAACGAGCGAGAACGTGGACGACGCTACCAGCACCGATCCAACCGTTACAGTGGAAGACGTTATGAAGCACAGCTACATGGCCATCGACCTCGGTGTGGGCTTGGAGAAGCGCGTGGGCAGCACCCGCGTAGTGGGCGTCTACGGTGCCATGTTCAATGTGGGCTTCGGCAACAGCAAGGACACCTATGAGTACGGCAACTCCTTGAGCAACACGATCACCTCCCATACGAACACCTTTAACCAAGGTACGGGTGTGACCGAATCAAAGAACGGTTCCTCCTTCCACATCGGGCTGAACGCATTCGCAGGTATCGAGTGGTTCTGCGCCCCGAAGGTTTCCCTGAGCGGTGAGTACACCTGGGGACTTGGGCTGAGCAGCAGTGGCTACGGTTCCACCACTCAGGAGTCGTGGAACGGTACCTCCGCGGAGAGCACCACTGCCGATGGCGGTCAAAAGAAGAGCAACTTCAGCATTGACACCGGCGTAAGCGGTGGCATGATCGGGGTGAACTTCTACTTCCAATAAGAGAGATTCTCGCTTTGGTCCTGAAAGCCCCCGGAAACGGGGGCTTTCTCGTATACGCCCCGGCCGTAAAACGGCCGGGGCGTTTTTGCTTGCGGTTAACACGTGGGTTCAATGGACCCAAATGGACGTGGATGGACGCGCTATTCGCGTCCATCCGCTAGTCCATTTTTTGTCCATTTGAAAGCCCCCCTGGATACCTTCGCAACTATGATCCCCGTGCTTTCCGCAGAAAAGCTCCGCCAGGCCGATGCCCACACCATCGCCCACGAGCCGATCGCCTCCATCAACCTGATGGAACGCGCCGCTGTGGCCTGTGCCAACATGCTTATGGAGACCTTGGCATACGATGTACCCGTGGTAGTATTGGCGGGCATGGGCAATAATGGTGGGGACGGCTTGGCCATTGCCCGGATCCTCCACATGGCCGCGCAACCCGTCCGGGTCCTGGTTCCGCGGTACAAAGCAGAGGGGAGCCCGGACTTCGAAGTGAACCTGTGGCGGGCACAAAGGGCTGACATATTGGTGGAGCTCGTTGATGAAGGAGCGGAGCTGCCCCCCTTCACGCAGGGCTCATTTGTGATCGACGCCCTCTTCGGCACCGGCCTGCAACGCCCCATCACCGGCTGGCTGAAAGAATGGGTCATGGCCCTGAACGCGAGGCCGAACGAAGTGCTGGCGATCGATATGCCGTCAGGCTCCTTCACGGAGGACAATACGGAGAACGACCCGAAGGCCATCGTCCAAGCTGACCGGACCTTCACCTTGGAGCTGCCCAAATTGTCTCTGTTGCTGGCGGATAATGCGCGCTATTCCGGGGAGTGGGAGGTGGTTCCCATCGGTCTGGACCGGAATTTCATAGCGGGCTTGACGCCGGAGGCCGTGATACTGGAGGCTGCTGAGATCGCTGCCTTGCTGCCCGAGCGCAAGCGCTTTTCGCACAAGGGCGATCATGGGCATGCTTGGATCCTGGCCGGCGGTGAAGGAAAGATGGGCGCCGCGTTATTGGCCACCAAGGCATGCTTGCGCTCAGGCTGTGGCTTGCTCACCGTACATGTGCCGTCAGGGCAGGAAGCCGTTGTCCATGCCGCCATTCCGGAAGCTATGGTCTCCTCGGACCCGGAAATTGCTCACCTGTCATCGCTGCCGGAGCTCTCCAATGCCTCGGCCATCGGCATCGGCCCGGGGATCGGGACCGCCGACGATACAGCACGCATGCTCAAATTATTGATCCAAGAGGCGCCCGCACCGTTAGTGCTCGATGCTGATGCGCTCAACATCCTCGCGGAGAATAAGACCTGGCTTGCGTTCCTCCCTGCCGGCTCCATCCTCACCCCGCATCCCAAGGAATTCGAGCGCTTGGCAGGTAAAGCCGCGAACGATCACGAGCGCTTGATGAAGGCGAAAGATCTCGCCGTCCGTTTGAGCTCGGTGGTGGTGTTGAAGGGCGCTTACACGGCCATCTGCTCAACGGACGGAAAGATCTTCTTCAACGGTACCGGCAACCCCGGCATGGCCAAGGGCGGCAGCGGCGATGCGCTCACCGGTATCATAACAAGCCTGCGTGCCCAAGGTCTGGATGCGCTCTCAGCAGCACTCGTTGGCGTGTATGCACACGGCTTGGCCGGTGATCTGGCCGCTAGGGACCTCGGGATGGACGGTATGTTGCCCAGTGACCTTATCGATCATTTGCCGGAAACTTGGAAACAACTGAGGGAGGCAATTCGGTGATCCGGTCTTGTTGCGGGTTGATGTGCTACGTGTTATGAGTTCTGCCCTGTAACCCGGAACCCGTAACCCGTAACCCAAGAACGTTGTCAAAAGATCTCAGCAACAGGGCCTTTCCCTTCCCGCAGCACTTCCGGTTCCGCACCGGTGAGGTCGATCACGGTGGAACCCTCCATGCCGCAGATGCCGCCGTCGATCACCAACTCCACCTGCTTGCCGATGCGCTCCTCGATCAGTTCCGGGTCCGTGGTGTGCTCCAGCAGAATGTCGTCATCATGCACGCTGGTCACTACCAAGGCATGGCCTAAGCTTTCCACGATGGCCAAGGGGATCGGATGGTCCGGCACGCGGATCCCCACGGTGCGTTTGTTGTTCTTGAAGAGGCGGGGGATCTCACTGCTGGCCGGAACGATGAAGGTGTAGGGGCCGGGCAGCGCCTTTTTCATCAGGCGGAAACCCGGTGTGTCGATCGCACGGGCATAGGTGCTCAGTTGGCTCAGGTCCTTGCAGATCAAGGACAGGTCCGTTTTGTGTGCTTTCGTCCCTTTCAACCGGGCGATGGCCTCGATGGCCCGGGGCTGGTGGGCACTGCAGACGAAGGCGTAGACCGTGTCCGTGGGACAGACCACCACGGCGCCGTTGTTCAGCCGCTGCACCACATCTGCGATCTTCCGGGGTTCCGGATCCTTCGGATGGATCGCCAGCAACATCCTACTTCGCAGCGACCTGCTGCTGTGCGGCCTTCTTGTGGTCCGCCAGGAATTTCTCCAGCCCGAGGGTGGTGAGCGGATGATCGAAGAGGGCGACGATGGCACTCAAAGGGCAAGTGGCCACGTCGGCGCCCACTTCGGCGCACTGGATGATGTGCATGGGATGGCGGATGCTCGCGGCCAGGATCTGCGTGTTGAAGCCGTAGTTGTCATAGATGGTCCGGATCTGCTCGATCAACTGCACACCATCGGTGCTGATGTCGTCCAACCGGCCGATGAAGGGCGAGACGTATGTGGCACCGGCCTTTGCCGCCAGCAGCGCCTGCCCCGCGCTGAACACCAGCGTGCAGTTGGTCTTCAGTCCCTTGTCCGCAAAATGCTTGATCGCCTTCACGCCGTTGCGCGTCATGGGCAGCTTGATCGCGATGTTCGGATGCAGCGCCGCAAGGTCCTCGCCCTCGCGCACCATACCCTCATAGTCCGTGGCGATCACTTCGGCGCTCACGTCGCCCTCCACGATGTTACAGATGTCCACGTAGTGCTTCATCACCCGGTCGGTGCCGGAGATGCCCTCCTTGGCCATCAGGGACGGATTGGTGGTGACGCCGTCAAGAATGCCGAGGTCCTGGGCTTCCTTGATCTGTGCGAGGCTGGCGGTATCGATGAAGAATTTCATGCTGTGCAGGCCGGACATGGTTGTCGCGGACGCTTCGGCAAAGGTAAGCCAGAGCACAGCCTACCCATGGCCCGAATGCGTTGCGGCCCGACGAATGCCGGGCCGCAACGAACATTGGTGGGCACAAGGCTCACTTCACCCAGCGCACGGTGCCAACACCACCGCTCCCGGTGACGCGGATCGTGTACACGCCCGGGTTCAGGCCGCTCAGCGGAAGCGCCACGCGATCGGTAGCCGGGACCGCAGTGTGATAGACCTCCCGGCCTTGGGCATCGAAAACATTCAGGCCGGTCGCGGCGCGAAGATCTTGATCCATCAACAGGACCGGGTTGTCCGTGGGGTTCTGTTCCAAGCGGAGGTTCGTGGTGATCAGAGGAAGGGATGCCACGCCGGTGGAAAGCTCCGTGATGTTCTGGGCATAAATGCCGTTGGGGCTGCGATCGTCCTGCCAAACCACTACGGCCTGCCCGTCCCTCGTGCTGGTCACGGCAACATCGCCCTTCGTGCTGTTCGCTGTGGAAACATCATGCAGTGCGGGTGACCAGACCGCCGCGCCGGAAAGATCGACCCGTTTGGCCATGAGGTGTTGTTGTCCGAAGGCCCCCGAGCTCTGGATGATCAGCGCACCATCATCGGTGGAGGTGATGTCCACCGGGCTGACATAGGAAGAGCCGAACAGTACGTTCGGTACTGCGGGGCCCAGTGGTAAAGCACCCAAGGTGTCCACACGTTGCACAGCGACGGCGGATTGTCCTTGGGCAATGTCCGTCACTTGCAAGGGGACCATCAGCCCGTCTTCGTCATTGATGAAGGCAAAGCCTTTGCCGGCGGTGAATTTCTGTATGATGTTGCTGTTGTCCATGCGGGTGCCCTCGGCCGACCAGAGCGAACCGTCAGAGTGTACCCGTTGCACATACACGTCGCTCAAGTCGGCATTGTTGGGGTTCCCTGTAGTGAAGGCCAGATAGAGGCCATCATGCCCGTCCGGAGCTGGCCGTGGGAAAAAGAAGCCGGAAACAGTCTTTGTGGAAACTTGCACAGGGTCGTGCCATACGCCTTGTCCGACTTCGTCGTAACGTTGGGCATACATGGTGGCAGGGGCCAGGAAATTACCGCCTTCCAGCTCGTATTGCAGGATGAACCCTCAATCGCTGGTGGCCACCGGTACGGGCCGTGAGACCCTGGTGGGCGCGGAGATCTCACTTGCAGGCGACAGTAGCAAGGCACCGTCCGCGTCGACCAGTTGGTAGGCGATACGCCCTGGTGAATCATTGGTGTTCCATGCGATCACCGTGTTCCCGTTCCGCAAGGGGGCCAATGAGGGGGCCAGTCCGGTACTACCTACAGAGGGCAATTCCACACCGTCCGCTCCCCAGAGAAAGGTGCCGTCGGGGCCGATCTTATAGGCCACGATGTCCAAGGATCCCGTGCGTTCATCCTGAAAGGCCACCACCGCGTTGCCGTCACGGTCACTCTTCAAGTCGTAGCGGAAGATCGCGCTGTTCTGCGGGTGCGCGCTTACGATCAAGCCGGCGTCGTCCCACATCCGGTTCCCGTCCGCGTCCAAGCGCTGCATGCGGAGCTGGTAGGTTCCACTGCCGTTTTCGAACCAGCAGGTGTATGTGCTCCCGTCCGGACCATCTGCGACCAGATGAGAGGAGATCTCGATCACGCTGGCCGCGCGGACCGTCGTATTCAACGAGACGTCCGTGGTCCATTGCCCCAGTGCGGGACCGACGGCCAAAAGGAAGAGCAAAGCAGGAGTAATTGTTCTCATGGTTCTTGGATTTGGGAACACAAGATAAAAGCATCTGGCACGCTGAACGGCACCAGATCGTACCACAGGCGCACATTCCTATCCCTGAACGCACTTCAGCGGTATTCCCGCATCATCAGGCGTTGGAACAGCCTGCCCGGCAGCAGCTTCTTCAACAGCACCGCCGACCGCTGCAGGCCATGCGCGGCGTAATAGACGCTCTTCGGCCTGGCCGTGCCCATGATCTTTTGTACCAGCACCGCCACTTCATCGGGGTCATGGCTGTAATGAAGGCTACCACCGAGGATTTCCATCGCACGGTCGTAGCCGTCCTTGTAGGCTTCGCCGATCACGGCGGGCCGGATGCGGTTGGTGCCGATGTTGGTCTTGTACTCGCCGGGTTGCAAGCTCACCACATGGATGCCGAAAGGCTGTACTTCCATGCTCAAGGCTTCCGTGTATCGCTCCAAGGCCGCCTTGCTGGCGCTGTAGAAACCACGGTAGGGCAATCCGAAGTTGGCGGCGAGGCTGGTAATGTTGATGATCAGTCCCGAACCATTGGCCCGCATGTGCGGCAGTACCGCGCGGCAAACACGGTGCGCGCCAAAGAGGTTGGCGTCGAACAGTTCGATCGCCTGCTCAGGTTGAATATCCTCGGTAGGGCCTTGGATGCCGAGCCCGGCATTGTTGACCACCACATCGATGCGGTGCGCCGCAGTTATCACCTCGTTAACGGCGTGTTTCACCGAGGTGTCATCCACCAGATCCATGGTGATGAGACGATAACCTTTGGGCTGTGTACCCACCTTGCGCGTAGTACCAAAGACCGTGTGCCCTTGTGCGGCCAAACGTGTACAAATGGCCTTGCCGATGCCGCTGGAACCGCCGGTGACCAGTACGACCTTCGAAGTGGGGGACATCAGTGGGGGGCAAAAAAAGTGGGGCAAGCTCCTCATATCGCTCCGCTACGACCGCCTACCCTTGCTGCCTTCCGGCCCTGAGGGATTCAGCAGGAGCTGGACGTACAAGACTTGCCCCGGACAAAGGTAGTTCTTCCTTCGAGTTTTTTTCATCTGCGGGTAAGGGAGGCAAGGGAAGTAATGTAGGTGAGGGTAGCAAAGTAGAGATGTGGCTTTACCTCACTTACCTCCATCTCCTCTCTCGCCTTCATTCTATGCGATGTTCGGTGCTCAGTGCATCACCAAGCGCAGGCCTAATAGGAATAGCGCTACTGCCAGTGTGCGAATGATCCATTCCGGCTTGATCTTGTGCGAAGCCCAGGCACCCACCTGTGCGCCCACAACGGTTCCCGCACCGATGGAAAGCACGTAGGGCCAGCCTGCAGTGAGGTTGCCTTGGGCGATGTGCGCCACCGTGCCTGCCAAGGCCATGATGGCCAAGATGAAGTGCGAGGTGGCCGTGGCGATGGGTACCGGGAAATGCAGCACGGTGGCGAGGAAAGGCACGTGGATGACCCCGCCCCCGATGCCCAACAGACTGGACAGAAAGCCGACGACAAAGCTCACCGCCACCCCGGTCACCATGTTGAAGGAGTACGCGTAAGTGGTGCCTTCACGGTCCGTCACCGTGCGGTGGGCGCGATGCCGCTGCGTGACCAATGTGGCCGCTTGGTAGCCGGGCTTCAGCAGAAGAAAGGCGGCAACCGCGAGCAGTACGAAACCGAGCACGATATCGAACGCCTTCCGCGGGATGTACTGCGTGATATACGCGCCGATGATCGCCCCGGGAAGGGTGGCCAATGCCAGCCTTAAGCCTGAGCGGTAGTCGATGCGCTTAAGGCGGGAATAGGCGAAGGAGCCGGAGGCGGCGTTGATGAAGACCACCGCCAAGGAGATGCTCGTGAGCGCCTCAGGGGGCATGTCGGGGAACAGGAGCAAGAGTACCGGCAGCAGGATGAAGCCGCCGCCCGCGCCGATCAACGTGCCCAAAGCACCGACACCGAAGCCGAGTAAAATGTATAGCCCTATGTGTGAAATGTCCATGGGTCAACTGGAAGTCGGAACCCGCGCTGATCGCGCTCCGCCCACTGTTGCAAGATGTGCCGAAGTCATCAGTGTTCCATACTGATCAGAAAGGCGCCCGACAACAGGCCCAAAGTCAGTATGCTCAAAAACGCAAAGAGGAAACCACTGGCAACGATAGAGAGATAGTCGGATAACGCAAGAGGGACGGGGCCTGGTCACGCGTTGCTCCATCGGCCATTGTCGATGAGGTCAATGCGCGCTGCGTACGAACCGCCCCACACTGACCTGGCCCACTGCGGTGACGCGCAACGTCCAAACACCGGGTGTCAGCGTGCGCACGTCCAGTGTAAGCTCGTTCGCGCTTTTTGGATGAGCGGTGGCCAATACAGTACGGCCCGTGGCATCGGTCAACTCCAGCCGGTCGATCCCCGATGCGGGGAAGGGAAGGACCACGTTGACCGCGTCCGTGGCCGGGTTCGGCCAGATCCCGATGGGTTGCCCTGCCGGATCTTCACCCACGGCGGTGGTGGCCGCCTCCAAGTCGTTCCCGTTGCGGGCCACGGGGAATTCATCCGGGCATTCCAACACGTTCACCATCACCACGGCACTGGCGGAAGCACAGGGTGCAATTCCGAGCACCGTGTAGATATAGATCCCCGACTCCATCGTCGCGGGATTGAACACGCCATTGGTCACCTCGCTCGGTCCGCTCCAGCTACCTCCCGGGTCAGGGGATCCGTTCAAAGCAAGGAAGAGAAGCACGGCAGGTCCATCAATACACGCGGTGACCTCACCGTCCGTGCCGGCGTTCGGTGGAGGGATGACCAATATCGTCACACTCGCTGTGGCATCAAGGCAAGGCGGGATTCCAGTGACAGTGTACGTGCAGACGCCTGAGCTCATGGTCGCGGGATCGAACTGCCCGTTGAAGGGAGTTCCTCCCCACATCCAAGTTCCTGTGGGATCGGATGCGCCGCCCAGTGCATCATGGAGGTCGATGATGCCATCCGTGGCGCAGAGCACGAGTGAGGTGGAGGCACCGGCATTAGCTGCCGTCACCACGTTCACGGTCACCGTGGCCACGGAGGGTGCGCTGAACGGAATGGCCACTGTATAGGTGTATGTCCCTGCTGGATCGATCGCCGGGTTGAAGATCCCGTTGAAGGGGTTCCCATTCGGGGTCGTCCACATACCGTTCGGGCAAGGTTCGCCGCCAAGCGCGTTCAACAAGACCACGAGCGAATTGCTTGTGCAAATGCTGATGAAGGCGTCGATACCTGCCGTGCATGAGGGCGGGCACGCCATCACGTGGATGGCGGCTCCCAACACGTCCAAGCTGGCGCAGATGGTGCCTCCTGCCTGGGTCAACGAAAGGTTCAGTTCATAAGCGGAGGTTTCGCCAAGTTGGACCATGGAGAGATCCCATGTGGAGGGATCAAACACGAACGCATGAATATGGTAGAGGCCGGTGTCGGAAACGGCGAAGACAGGCTCGGTGCCCAGATCCACGAGGACCAGTCCGGAACCCTGTGTGAGCCAATAGCCCATCACGAAGCCGGGTGGCACCAATGTGTCGCCGTTGGAGGTCGCACTGATCATGGCGCTGCCATCGCCCAAGCAGGGCACTTCGGTCTCCGAATTCATGGTTCCCGCATCCGCTGTGCAGGTCGGCGAACAGTCCACCACTTGGAAATCCGCACCGTCCATGTCCAAGCTGGCGCAAATGCCACCGCCGCCTTGCTGCAACTGGGCGTTCAGGTCCAGGAGGGTCGTCTCGCCCGGCACTACCGTGGTGAGATCGAAGGTCGCCGGATCGTACACGAAGGGATGAATGCCGTATTGCCCCGGAGCCTGCACAGTGAACTCAGGCGTACCGGCGTGCGCGAGGATCACCGGGATGCCGCTTTCCTGGGTGAGCAAGTAGACGAGCTCGTAACCGTCGGGAACGGTGGCGTTGCCATCGGGTGTGGCGCTGAGCATGGCCGACCCTTCCGCCAGGCACACATCAGCTTGGTCGGCGCTCACCACGCCCGCTTCCGCAAAGCAGTTGGGCGTGCATTCCCCGGTCTTTACGAAGGCCCCGTTGATGTCCAAGCTGGCGCAGATGGAGCCGCCGCCCTGCAGTAACATGGATCGCAGGTCGTACGCGCTGGTGACACCGAAGGTGATGGTGCCGAGGTCCAGGGTGGCGGGATCATACACCAAGTTGTGGATGCGCCACACATCCGTGCTGTGTACGGTGAAGCTGGACGCGGTGGACAGCTGCTCGATGATGAGGCCGTTGGTGCGGGTGAGCAGATAGCGCACTTCGTAACCGGCGGGCACGTTGCTCAGGCCGGAAGGCGTGGCCGTGAGCGTGGCCTGCCCGCCCACCAAGCATACCAAGGTGGAGTCCATGGCCATGCCGGAAGCGAATGCCGTACAGGGTTCTTCACATTCCGCGGTTTTCATGGCAGCACCCGTCATGCTGATGCTCGCGCAGATCGGACCTCCGCCTTGCGTGATCTGGGGCTGCACATCATAAATGCTTGTGATCCCGAACTGCACCGTGGAGAGATCAAGGGTGGCGGGATCGAGGACCATTGCATGGATGCGCCATACGTCCACGGTACTCACGACGAAATTGGGGGACGGGCCCATCTGCTCGATGATCAGGCTGTTGGTGCGCGAAAGGATGTAGACGGTGGTGAAGCCCGCCGGTACCACGGCGCTCCCGTCCGGTGTCCCTGTCAACGTGGCTTCACCGTTGTGCAGGCAATGGGGACCGAAGTCCGTGGTGATGATACCCGCATGGGCCGCGCACTCGTTCTGGGCCGTGGCTGAGATGGGGGCCGCTGCGAACAACAGGATCGCCAACAGGAAAATCGATTTTTGAAAAAGGGTGACGATGGGTGCCATTTTTATTGGGATAGGGTGAAGGGGGTTTGAAGGTAATGAGCCAACAACACCCGAAAGCCGCAGTTCGACGAACCGCCGGAAAACGCCTACCGGATGCCGTTCACGATCAATGTCTGCACCTGTTCGCCATGCTGGAATTCCACCGTGTCACCAGCTTTCCGGCCCAATAGGGCCTGTGCGATGGGTGCTGTGAAGGCGATCAGTCCTTCCGCGATCCGGGCCTCGTCAACGCCTACCAAGGTGAAGGTGCGCTCAATGCCTTGCCGGGGTCCGCCCGTGATGACGAAGTTCACGGTGCTCCCAAAGCGCACCTCATCATTGGGGCGCTCGTCGGATTCCACCTCGCGCGCGCTGGCGATCCGTGCCTCCAGCAAAGCCAGCCTGCCATTGATCTCGGCCAGTTCCCTTCGGCGAGACGGCCCCTCGGGCGTGTCCACTGCGGCGCGCTCCCGCTCCAATTGCGCCCGCTCTTCCCGCAACAGCTTCAGGCCGCGTGGTGTCACCAAGTTGTCCATGCCGGCAGGGATGGGTGCACGCGCAGGGATGAACACAGGTTCCTCCTGATCGTCCTCGCGTACGAATCCCCTGCTCATGCTGCTGGATATCTACTGTTGTCCTTGCGGCTTGATCGGAGCAGGGAGGGCACTGGGAACGTGGGTATGACCAACGGAAAGGGCCACCCCGATCCGGATGGCCCTTCCCGAAGCGGGGTGTTGGCGTTATTCCTTCGTGAACTTGGCCGTAAGGGTGCCTGATGCACCGTCCATTTTCAAAAGGTAGATGCCACTGCTCAAACCGGAAACATCGACAGTGCCGTTGACGAGCGCCGGCCGAGCGACTTCCTTTCCGGTCATGTCCGTGATGGCCACGTGGTCACCATTGATGATCCGGGTGGAACGAATGTGCAGGGTGTTCATCACCGGAGAAGGGAAGAGGCTCAACTCAGCAGCCGGTGCGCTTGCAACTCCAGTGGCCACATTGTTGTCGGGGTCTTCCACCACGGTGATCGTGCTGTTGATCTGTGGGTCGGCGACCGTGTTCACGATGCCGGACGGCCAGCGTATGGTGATGTTCGAGATGGCATCGTCCGTGCCGATGCCGAAGTGCGTGGTGAGGCTGCTCATGTAGCGGAAGCCGTCGCCGCTGCGCACATCGCGGATCTGCGTGCCCATGGCGCTTGTGATCTCCACCCGGGCGCCGATACCGTTCAAGTTACTTTCCGTACCCGTGGTGATGATCTTGATCCAGTTGTTGTCGTTGCCGTCGTTCAACCAGATGGAGTTGCCGTTCTGGATGTCGATGAAGCCGTCGTTGTTCAGGTCGCCCGTGGGGCCGTTGCCTGCGGGGATGTTGGTATAGGTGAACGTCATGTCGCCATTGTTCATCATCAGGGCGCCGCCACCGAGGATGTCGAGGTAGCCGTCGTTGTTGAAATCTCGCGTGATGAACTCGATGCTGGTGCCGTTGAAGAGGTCGTACCCGGATCCCGCCGTGATGTTGGTGAAGGTGCTGCCGTCATTGCGCATCAGCATGTGGCCTCCGCCTGAGAAGGAACTGGCGCCGATCATCACGTCCATGTCGCCGTCGTTGTCGAAGTCGCCCCAAGCACTGCTCCAGGATTGCTGGAAGCCGTCCAGGTGATTTTCCGGGGCCACATCGGTGAAGGTGCCATCACCGTTGTTCCGCCAGAGCTGGTCGATGCTCGCTGGTGATTGCGCGCCCCTGCATTTGGCGATGAACATGTCCAAGTTGCCATCGTTGTTGTAGTCGATCCAGATGCTGCCGTAGTTGCCTCCGTCCGGCGTGTCGCCCAAGCCTCCTTGGTGCCAGGTGTACGTGCCGTCCCCGTTGTTGATGTAATACACGTTCGGGGCCACGTCGTGGCAACTGAAGGCATCGAGGTTGCCGTCGTTGTTGATGTCCACCAAGTTGCTCCGCTGGCAGAAGATGTATTCGGGCTGGGAGAGCTCAGTGTAGCCGGTGCCATCGCCGTTGGCCAGCATGAAGGTGAGCCCGCTGCCGGCATACACCAGGTCGTTGTAGCCATTGCCATCGAGGTCACCTGCGCACATGCTCCAGGAAGGCTGGTAGTCCGCGTACGTGGTGGTGTAGATCGTATTGGTGAATCCGCCGCCCGCGTTCTGGTAATTGATGTTGATGTGGGTGTTGTCCACCGATACGGCATCATCAAGCCCATCACCGTTCATGTCCACTATGCAGTAGGCATATCCCGTGGTGTTGACGAACTGTTCCGAAAAGCCGTTGATCGAGGGTGCGGGCGCGGTCTTCAAGATCCGGAAGGTGAAGGCGGAGTCCGTCCATCGGTTGTCAAAGGCGATGATATAGGTGGTACCGGCCGTGACCGCGAAGGTGGTGACGGCCAGGTTCCCCGAGCCGGAATCATCATCACCGGCATAGCAGCTCAGGTTGCCGCAACTGCCGGTGTACACTTGGACGCGCGTATCGATGCCGGCGTTCTGGGGCAGGTCGGTGGTCACCGTGATGAAGGTGTCGATGGTGGCGGTATAACTGTACCACCTGCCCGCCGTGGCACCGCCGCCTCCCGAACTGCATACGGGGGTAGGGGCTTCCGGGCCATTGATCTGCGAAACATAGTAATCGCCCAATACGGCGGTTACGGCGGTCGCACAGGTGCCTTGTGCTTGGACATGCCATGCGGCCATCGAGATCGCAACGAGGAGTATGGTTCTTTTCATCGGGTGGTGGTTTGGAACGGTGAATGTAGTCCTATTGGCAGGTGTCCGGCATGGCGTCGATCCACTGGCCGATCAACGCGATGGCCTCCTCATGCCGCACCGTGCGGCCCATCAACGGCATGCGTTCGGCTTCCTCATTGGAGCTCATCCGGAAGTACAGCATCGAACGGGCCTTGTTGCCGGCGTAAACAATGTATTGCTGTGAAGGCTGGATGGGATCGTCCGGCGGCACGCAAACACCCAGGTTCACTGGATCGGTGGTCAGGTTCCAGTCAAAGCGTATGGGCCGATAATCGCAGTGGCGGCCCGTGGAGTGGCAGTGTGCGCAGTTGATGTCCAGGTATGCGCGGACGCGGCGCTCCACGGTCTCGTTGGGGTCGTCCCATTTGGCAACGGTCTCGATGTTGGTCGGATAACCGCTTTGCAGGTAGCCCTCCGCTTCCCATTTGGCCAGTTGGTTCATGGGGCCGTCCGCATAGTTCATGGTGGAATTCATGTTCTGCGGCTTCGGACCGATGGGGATCGGCTGGTCGTAATACTTGTGGCAGGTGAAGCATTCCGCCTCGGAAGGGATCCGGTAGATCTCGTCATGCCCCTGGCCGCCGGCATCATTCCAAGTAAGGGGGACATAGGAGCCGCTCAGGTTGTACACCGCCTCCGTCTGGTCATCGTTCCACACGTAGTCGGCGAAGATCCAAGCCCCGAATTTCTTGATCATCAGGCGGGTCTCCAGGATGCGGCGGGTGTTCCCGGGCTGCACATTGTCGTAATAGAAATTCTTGATGATCACCGCGCCCTCGGGGAAGTCGAACACCTCGCCGTCGGAGACATAGCTGGCCTTGCTCCCCGCAGGCATCCAAACGTAGCGCAGCTTATGCACATAATCGGTGAACAAGGGCGTGATCAGCTCATAGGGCAGCACGCCTTGCACCGGCTGCATTTCCGCCAAAGGTCCCTCAAAGAAGTTATAGTGCGACAGCGTGGAGTATGGCACCGAGTCCAAGTTGAAGACCACCGGGGAAGTGGGCGTTGGCGGGGTGGATGGCACGGGTTCCTCGGGATGATCCTTGCGGCAAGCGAGGAAAGACGCGACGACCACGCCAAGGAGGAGGAGCACGGACTTTTTTCCGATCATCTTTGGTAGTACAAGTATAAGGAGGCAGGGACAGCAAGTGTGACGAACGAAGGGCGGGTACCGTTGCCCGATGAAGGGCGGGGAGGGGAACGAAAAATGTAGAACCTGATCACCAGAGGCCAGTCAGCAGTCCCAGTTGGCAGCGGGCACCGATCCCCAACGGCAGTTCTCGGCGCCTCCGCGCCCTCGCCTGGGCGTAGCCGCTGCGGCGGAGCACGGTCGGCGGCCAATTCAACTTTACACTGCCGCCCTCCGCGAACATACACCCCACAAGCCCAGCATCGTCAAGCCTGCCACCACCAAGAGCACCTCGAAGCCCATCTTATAGCCGAAGAAGAGCTCCTGTGAATACATCCGGATAAAGTAGGTGATGATCGGTGCCGCGATACACACCCATGGCACCCAGCGCTCCTGTGGCACGCCCTTGAAGAAGATGCCGAACGCGAACAGGCCCAGCAGCGGCCCGTAGGTAAAGCCGGCGATGTCGAACAAGGTCTTGATCACCGTGGGCGTGGCCAACCAATGGAAGTAGAGGATGAAGAGCAGGAAGAGCACCGCCATGCCAAGGTGGACGCGCTGGCGCACGCGCTTCTGCCGGGCCTCGTCCCAGCCCCGGTCACGGATGCCGATGAGGTCGATGCAGGTGCTGGCGGTGAGCGCCGTGAGCGCGCCATCGGCACTGGGGAAGAGCGCGCTGATGAGGCCGATGATGAACATCAGGCCCAGCCACGGTGGGAAATGCTGCAAAGCGAGCGTGGGGAACACATCGTCCGAATGGCCCGGAATGGCTATGCCTTGGCGGTGCATGTACAGGTACAGCAATGAGCCCAGCAACAGGAAGAGCAGGTTCGCGCCCAGCAGGATCACGCTGAACACGCGCATGTTCTTCTTCGAGCCTTCCACGGTGGACACGCTGAGGTTCTTCTGCATCATCTCCTGGTCCAGCCCCGTCATGGCGATGGTGATGAAGATGCCCGCCAGCACCTGCTTCAGGAAGAAGCTGTCGCTGCGCCAATCCAGATCGAGAATGCGCATGCTGCCGTTCGCCTTCAGCTCCGGGAGCCAATCGCCCATGCCGCTGCTTTGCGTGATGTAGATGATGGTGCCGACCAAAGCGCCCAGCATGAACAAGGTCTGCAAGGTGTCCGTCCATACGATGGTCTTCACGCCGCCTTTCAGCGTGTAGAGCACGATCATCACCATCACAATGAAGGCCGTCACTTCAAAGGGCACGCCCATGGCGTCCAGCACGAAAAGCTGGATCACGTTCAGCACCACGAAGATCCGGATGGTGGCCCCGGCCAAGCGGCTCAGGATGAAGAACGAGGCACCGGTGCGGTAGCTCTGCATGCCGAAACGCTCCCGCAGGTAGCCGTAAATGCTGGTGAGCTGTAGCCGGTAGTACAGCGGCAGCAGCACGCCCGCCACCACCCAGTAGCCGATCGCGAAACCGAACACCAATTGGAAATACGTCCAAGCCTTGGCGTCCACATAACCCGGCACGCTGATGAAGGTGACGCCGCTGAGCGAGGTGCCGATCATCCCGAAGGCCACCACGTACCACAGGCTCTTGCGGTCGCCACTGTAGAAGCTGTGCTCCCCCGCGCCGCGCGAGGTGTACCACGCGATGCCCAACAGCACCAAGAAGTAACCGAGGACGATGGCAAGCAGCAGGTAAGGGCTCATGACCGGCAAAAGAACGTTGCGGGAAAGCCCTCCGCATCCTGTCCGTCTACGAGTTGTCCAGTGCTGGTTGTGGGATGCGATCCCTGAAGTGCGTTGTTCGGCATGGATGCGCTCCACTGACGTTTTCCTATTGGGCCGCATTTGCGGCGTGCAGACCTTCCGTGAGATCGCGATCTCCGAAGCCTTTCGGACCGTGGTTGCAGCACTTGTTTCCTTGCTTTGCTGATGGTTCGAGGTGCAATGATGCGGCTGTTAGAGAGCTTTGTGGTAGCTGCGGTAAGCTGGCCTGGTCTTTATTGTGGCTATGATCTTTGACGAAGGTGGGATAAGGTCAATGGAGGTAGTTTCGTCCGGAATGGCAGGGACCGGCAAAACCTATTTTCCGAATCTGGACGGGTTGCGCTTCATCGCCGCCAGCTTGGTGATCATCGGCCACATCGTTGGCGGAAAGCTGACCTTGGCTATTCCCGTGACGGCCTTCCTGCACTGGGAAATGCTCCGCCATCTGGGCGTACTTCTCTTCTTCTCTATCAGCGGCTTCCTCATCACCTACCTGATCTTGGAAGAAGAGCAGCGGTACGGGAAGATCCATGTTCTGAATTTCGAGGTCCGCAGGATCCTCCGGGTCTGGCCCTTGTATTTTCTCATGGTACTGCTGGCGCTCTTTGTCCTGCCCCGGCTTTCCCTCCTCCAAGTGCCCGATCTGCCCGCCCGGGAACAAATGGACAACCCCATGGGCAAGCTGGTGCTCTTTATGTTGTTCCTGCCCACCTTGGTCCCTTCTGTTTTTAGCAAGGTGTATTTTGCCTTGCACCTGTGGTCCATCGGCACGGAGGAGCATTTTTACTTGGTCTGGCCTTTTCTCCTGCGTGTTTTCAAACGCTACTGCTGGCTGCTCATGGCCGCTGTGTTCATCGGCTATGCGGTCGTGTACCGCTTGCTGTTCTCACCACTTGCCGAAGGGTTGTCCGGGATCGATCTTTTCAGGCCTTACTGGCAGAATTTCAATATCGATGTCATGGCCGTGGGGGGCCTTTGCGCTTGGTTGCTTTTCAAAAAAAGCGCTCTGCTCAAGGTGCTCTTGGACCGCAGGCTGTTCATCGTGGTGTTGATCACGGTGGTGGCGTGCATGGCCACCGGCACCAGGACGGCCCTCATAGGCTACCGGATGTACTCCGTGCTGTTCGGGCTGCTGGTGCTGAACCTCGCCGCGAACCCTTGGTTGATCAACGTGCTGGAGCACCCCGTCCTGCGCTACCTCGGTCGCATTTCCTATGGGCTGTACATCTACCACATGGTGGCCGTGATAGCCATCTTGAACATGGCTAAGCGTATGGATATCACCAGCGACCTTGTGACCTATCCCGTGGTCTTCGCCCTTTCCATCGCCATGGCAGCGCTTTCCTACCATTTTTTTGAATTGTTCTTCCTTCGGCTGAAAAACCGGTTCAGGCCGGGGAGGAGGGTATTGAGTACATGAGCCATCCTCCCTCGGAGGTCAAGATCCGGTTGCCTGCGCTCGAAGCCAAGCAGCGCGAACACCGGAAGTGAAGGGACCGGTCGGCTGCTATTGGGCCGGCATTTTTTCCAATATATCCGCCCATTTCGGTGCGTCCGATCGGTAGTGCTCCGTTGTGGGTGTTGAGTTCGGGCTGTTTTGCCACTTGCGGCCTAGCCGGAACCGCCTGTCAGACCTGTATATCGCGCCCGCTATCTGGCCTGCGTTTCCTTGGATTCCGCCCACCCACGGGGCTATCCTTGTTGAAATTGACAGCGCCATGGGAACATCGAAAATTCGCTACGGTCTTCACTGCCTGGTGCTCGCGGCCAACCTCTTGCCGTTTGCCGCTTCAGCACAGCAGCGCATATCTCCGGTCCACGGTAGAGGGTTCGTTAGCAATGTGGGGCAGGTCCTTGACCAGCACCACCTGCCGCATCCGGAAGTGCGTTATCTCTGGGCAGGAGGGACCGGCATGAACGTGCAGGTCCGCGACAATGGACTGAGCTATGACACCTATACGGCGGAGACCAAGGACGGCCCGGTGCATTTCCATCGCTTGGACATGTATGTCCTCAACGGCAGCGCAAATGCCCGATTGATCGGCGAGGCACCTCGGCCGGACCGCATCAACATCCATGGCTTCAATGCCGTGCCGCATTTTGATCGATTGCGCTACAATTCCATCTATCCCGGCATCGACATGGCCCTGTCGCAAAGCGGTGCCAATGGAGCGTTCAAATATGACCTGGTGCTGCATCCAGGAGCGGATGTCAATGCGGTGCAGCTCCGCTTTGAAGGTTATGACAGCGCGGTAGTCAACGAAAAATCGATGGATTTCTTCCTTTCCGGTAAGCATCTCACAGAATCGATCCCGCACAGTTGGACCCTTCCCGGGGGAAAGCCCGCGGACGTGCTCTACCGGGTAGTTGAGCAGGACGCGGAACATGTCGTGGTCGGCTTGGAATGGGCGGATGCCACGGACCACGGGCCGGACAGGACTTTGGTCGTGGATCCGGATCCCGTGATCGAATGGGCCACCTATTACGGCGATACGGCATACGATTCGGGACGGGCCATTGCAGTTCACCAAGTGACGGGAAGGGTGTATGTGGCGGGTGCCACAAGATCGATCGCCAACATCGCTACCGAAGGCACTTACGAATCCACCTTCCTGGGGGACATGGACGTGTTCGTCGCATGCTTCATGCCGCTCGGTTCCCTTCCGTGGGTCACCTACTACGGTGGTGAGAACTGGGATGTGCCCACGGGTATCGCCGTGGACAGTTTGAAGAACATCTACCTGATCGGTAACACTGCATCCACACTTGGTATTTCCACCGTCGGGGCGCAGCAAGAGGAGTTGGCCGGGGACACCGATGTGTTCGTGGCCAAATTCGACTCACTCGGACATCGCTTATGGGGCTCTTACATCGGCGGGCTCCTGAATGACAGCGCGGCGACCTTTGTGCTGGACGGGAAAGGCGGTTTCTTTCTCGCGGGCACTTCCGCAAGCACGGAATTCTTGGGTGATTCCGTACCGCCACTACATCCTCCTTCCGGCGGGAAGGATGCTTTCCTGACCCATATCGATAGTACAGGACATCGGACGTGGACCACCTTCTTCGGTGGTGCGGCGGATGACATCGGGAACGGGCTTGCCATGGACAGCACAGGCATCTGGCTTGCCGGCACCACCGCTTCCACAGCAGGCATCGCCTCGGACAGTGTGCATCAGGACAGCTTGGCCGGGATGAAGGATGCCTTCTTGGTGCGCATGGACAGTTCCGGCAACGTGCAATGGGCCACTTACTTCGGCGGGGCCGACAACGACGGGGCCATCAGCGTGGCTGCTGTGGGGAAGTCGGCTTTCATCACCGGGGAGACCTTTTCGGACTCGTTGGTCACGGACACGGCGGCGCACCAATGGCGCTATGGTGGCGGAGGTGATGTCTTCATCGCCCGGATCGACAGCGGCGGGGCATTGGCGTGGGCCACCTACCTCGGTGATAGCTCGGAAGACCGGTCGGCGCGCATCATCCGCGATCCCGGCGGGCAGGTGCGCGTGATCGGTACCACGGCCTCGGATTCCACCATCGCTACCGCTGGCGTGCCACTGGAGGAACTTCAAGGGGCCACGGATGTCTTCATCACCAAGTTCGACACCACCGGGCACCGTTTGTGGGGCGCGTATTTCGGCGGGCCGGGGGCGGACGAGGGAACGGATATCGCCGTGTTCGACGTGAACATCATGTTCTTCACAGGAACGACCTCCTCCGGATCCGGCATTTTCGACATGGGCGTGCGCGAGGCCCTGAGCGGGACCACCGATGCGTTCATCGCCCGCTTTCAACAGCACAATTGGAACTCCGGTGATTCCACGGCCGTCTGTGATACCTGTGTCTGCAATGGTTCGGGGCCGGGAGGAGGAGGAGGATGGCCCGACAGTCTCCACATCGATGGCCCCGACACCATTTTCGCCTGCACCGGCGATACCGTGCGCATCACATTCAACATCGATTCATTCCCGGACGGCTATGAACCCGTCTGGTACGACACCCACTGCGGCGACCCGCGCTACTTCCTGTATGTGGGCGACACGCTCGCGTTCGTGCCGGAGCACAGCATGTTCGTTGAATTGCGTGCGGAAAACGTTTTCGGCCCCAGCTCCTGCCAGGAGAAATTTATTTTGATCGAGGACCGTCCGATACCCTTGTTCTCCATTCCGTCCGGCGCATGCTTGGGAGACACTGTGCAGGGGTATGCTTACGGTGCGGACCACTATTCATGGAACGGTCCTGGTGATTTCACCTCCGATGAGCAGGAGCCGTCCATCATACCGCCATTTGCGGGTGACTCCCTGGTCTATCATGTCACCGCGTTCTCTCAGCATGGCTGCTCCAGCAGTGATAGCCTGATCGTGCAGGTGCTGCCGCCGCCGAACATCGATATCACCATCACCGGTGCGAGCTGCTACGGGGAAGCGGACGGCAGTATCGAGCTGATCCCGCTGGACACCGTTCCACTGAATTTTCTCTGGCCCACCACGGGATCCAATGAGGCTTCTCGCTCCGGTCTTGCAGCAGGGCAATATGTGGTGGTGACGAGCAATGCCCAATGTTCGCGAACAGATTCCCTTGTGGTCCCGCAACCAACCTATCCCATTGATTCCCTCGAGACCCATTACAGCACCTGCGGGAATGCGAACGGATGGGCCATGCTCGTCGTCAACCAAGCCTCGCCTCCATACCAATTCCTGTGGAGCAATGGGGACACTGTGGCTTTTGCCGATCCGTTGCTTGCGGGAAGCTATCAGGTGAAGCTAACGGACGCACTGGGCTGCGTGTACACCGAACAGGGCACCGTGATCGACCTGGGCTCGATGGCCTTGAGCGTATTCCCGGACACCGCGCTGGTGAACATCGTGGACAGCATCCAATTGGAAGCCGAACTGGTACCGTTGGACAGCACGACGGATTTCCACTGGTCGCCGCCGGAAGCCTTGAGCTGCACCGAATGCCTGACGCCGTATGCATCGCCGCAAAGCGACACTTGGTTCGTGTTCACGGCCACTTCGGCATACGGCTGCATGGTGGCGGATTCCGTGCTTTTGAACACTTGGTATACCTGCCCGGAGATCTTCGTGCCCACGATCTTTTCGCCAAACAATGACGGGCTGAACGATGACCTCTGTGTGCTGGGCGGTTGCATCGCGGAGTTCCAATTCACCATTACCGACAGATGGGGAGAGACGGTCTTCCAAACCGATGATCCCGCCCGGTGCTGGGACGGCAACCTCCGTGGCAGATCATTGAACGGTGGCCCCTTCCGGTACATGCTGCATGTGGTGAAGGACGACGGCACCGTGCTGGAAAGGGCCGGTGAAATACTGATCCGGCGATGAATCGCGATGAACATGTGGCATGTGGTTGCGTAATGGCCTTTATGCTTCTGGCGTCCGGGATCCAAGCGCAGGACGCTGTGTTCTCCGATCCGGCTACGGCTCCACTTGGGTTGAACCCGGCGTTGGCCGGTGCCGTCAACGATCTTCAAGTGACCCTTGTCCAGCGCACAAAGCGGAACCCGATCGGTGATCCTTTCCACACGTTGGCGGCAGGGGTGCATGGATGCGTGAAGCGGGGAAAAGAGCAAGGCACCACATCCGGCGGAAGGTTCGGCGCCGGGATCCAGTTCAGGAGCGACCGCACCACGGCCTTGAACACCACGGAGGTGGCGCTTGCCTTGGCCTACCACGTGCCGGTGACACGCAACAGCAGCGTAGGAGCGGGCCTGCAGGTGGGTTTGCTCCAGTTCGTGCAAGGCGGCCCGGACGGGCAGTGGGGCAGTCAATACGATGGTCTGCAATATGATCCTTCGATCCCTTCCGGTGAAGCCTCCGTGCGCGACCGGCATGCTGCCCTCGATCTGGGCGGCGGAGTGGTCTATGCCCTGCATTGGGGAGGTGGAAGGGATGCGGTGCAGAACCGCTTTACGGCTGGTGCCTCAGGCCAGCATCTCGCCCGTCCAAAGTTGTTCGCAGATCCCGCGCTGGGCCACATCGCTGTCCGCTGGTCCGGATTTGCACAAGCACGGCTGCTGCTGGGGAAGCCGACGAATTACCTTGTTCCAGCTGCGTATTTCTTTGCGCAAGGTCCAAGCACCATGATGCTCGCGGGAAGCTCGTTCGGCCACGTGTTCGGCCCTGCGAAGTCCTTCCAGAACGAAGCCGTGCAAGTGAAGGTGGAGCTCGGCGCTTCTTGGCGCAGCGACGGTGCTGTGGTGGCGCAAATGGCAGTGCGTTGGTCTGCTTTCTCCATATCCTTGGCTTACGACGTGCCAACCTTCAGCACCATGGCCCGGAAGAGCGCCACCGAAGTAGCACTGGGTTATGCCATGGAACCGCAGGAACGGTGATAGAGGGGTTCTGCGCCTCCGCTGCCAGACTTTGAATTTCGTTGCGATCGTTGCGGGCGTTGCGGTCAAACTTTCGCATTCGTAGCTCTTCACCTCCGCAGGCCGTGCTGCATCGTTGTACCCTTCGTGTACTTCAAGGTACAGCTCGTATTTCTCCGTGTTTCTGTGCCTCTGTGGTAAAAAAACCTACCCGTCACTACCTTCGCCGCATGGCACAAAAGCCCTCCACGCCCAAGGGTACCCGCGATTTCTCCCCACAGGAGATGCTCCGTCGCAAGTACATTTTCAATACCATCGAAACGGTGTTCCGCAAGTACGGCTTCCTGCCGCTGGAGACCCCCGCAATGGAGAACCTCAGCACCCTCACCGGCAAGTACGGCGAGGAGGGCGACCGCTTGATCTTCAAGGTGCTCAACAGCGGAGATTTTATGCAGGAGGTGAATGAGAAATTCGAGGCAAAGTATGGAACGAAGCCTGTTGAACTCTCCATTGCAGTCTTCAATGATATGCGAGCGATGATAGCGCAGGTAAAAGCCACCGAGCTTTCCGAGAAGGCCCTGCGCTACGACCTCACCGTGCCCTTTGCACGCTACGTGGTGCAGCATCAGAACGAGATCACCTTCCCCTTCAAACGCTACCAGATCCAGCCCGTGTGGCGTGCGGATCGCCCGCAGAAGGGCCGCTACCGCGAGTTCTATCAATGCGATGCGGACGTGATCGGCAGCAAGAGCCTGCTGAACGAGATCGAGCTCGTGCAGTTGATCGATGACGTCTTCTCCGCGCTGAACTTGCAGGTGGCCGTGAAGATCAACGACCGCAAGGTGCTCAGTGCCATCGCCGAGATCAGCGGGCAACCGGAGAAGGTCGTTGACATGGTGACTGCGATAGACAAGCTGGACAAGATCGGTCAGGAGAAAGTGGAGGAGGAGATGCGCGCCAAGGGTATTACGGATACCGCGCTGGCCACTATCGCACCGCTCTTCAGGCTCAGCGGCACGTGGTCGGAGCAAAAGAAAAAGCTCGATGATTGGCTAGGCAGTGTGCCCCTCGCGCAGGAAGGGCTGAAGAACTTGTCCGCCATCTTTGATGCTGTGGGAACACTGAAGAGCGCTACGCTGGAGTTCGACCCTACGCTTGCCCGAGGCCTCGACTATTACACGGGTGCCATCTTTGAGGTGAAATCCTTGGAAGGGAGCATGCCGGGCAGCATTTGCGGTGGTGGCCGGTACGACGATCTCACAGGCATCTTCGGCCTGAAGAACATGAGCGGCGTGGGCATCAGCTTCGGCGCGGACCGCATTTACGACGTGCTGCTGGAGACGAACAAATTCCCTGCGGAATTGGGCGAAAGCACGAAGCTGCTCTTTGCGAACTTCGGCGAGGCGGAGGCCCTGCATTGCCTCAAACTCCTGCGCCAAGTGCGCGATGTCGGCATTGCCGCAGAGCTCTACCCCGACGCGGTGAAGATGGCCAAGCAATTCAAGTACGCCGATGACAAAGGCATCCCCTTCGTGGCCATCATCGGGGAGAATGAAATGAAGCAAGGCATCGTGACCGTGAAGGACATGAAGAGCGGCGAGCAGAAAGCGGTGAAGGAGGGGGAGTTGTTGTCGATGCTCGGATAGTGCTAGATGAAAGAGATCCAGCGGGCATAGGAGTCTTCCCGTTCCGGTAAAGCGATGCAGTTACCGGAATGGTAACACTCTGTACCTTTGCACCAATTCGTTCAACGTGCGGATCATAGCCAAACGGACTTTACGGGATTTTTGGACCAAGCATGCCGATTGCGAACAGCAGTTGAAAGCATGGTTCAGGGAAACTGAAACGGCAGGATGGAAAAATGTCAACGCATTGAAAAAGGACCATCCGAACGCAAGCATTCTTCAAGGGAATCGCATTGCATTCAACATCAAAGGCAACAAGTACAGGTTGATCGTCAGGTTCAACTTCGATTTCCAGCTCGGTTGGATCCGCTTTATCGGCACCCATGCCGAGTATGACAAGATCAACGCAAACACCATTTGAGATGACCATCACCCCGATCCGGAACGAGAAGGATTATCAAGCGGCGCTGAAGCGGCTGGATAAGATCTTTGATGCCAAGAAAGGTTCCAAGGAAGGCGATGAGCTGGAAGTGCTGGCCATTCTCATCGATGCATACGAAAATGCACATTTTCCCATCGGTATGCCGGACCCGATCGAAGCCATAAAATTTCGCATGGAGCAAATGGGCATGAAGCAGAAGGACCTGGCCGATGCCATGGGCTTCAAAAGTCGTGTTAGCGAGGTGTTGAACCGAAAACGGAAGCTAACCTTGGAGATGATCAGGAAACTCAATGAAGTGCTGAGGATCCCCACTGAAGTCCTTGTCCAGAAATACTGAGGCGCATTATCGCCGCATACCATGTCTAAGCCCCATCAAATAGGAACCATCGGCCTCGAACTCGCCGAGCTTGGCCACATTCTTTCATCCCGCAGCCCCATCGCGCTCAGCAAGGACGCAACGGCTGCCGTGAAGCGCTGTCACGCCTACCTGCGCGACCGCCTGAAGAAGAGCGACGCGCCGATCTACGGCGTGAACACGGGCTTCGGTGCGTTGGCCGATACCAGCATTCCAAAGGACAAGCTCGCCCAGCTCCAGAAGAACCTCGTGATGAGCCACGCCTGCGGAACCGGTGATCCCGTTCCGGCGGAGATCGTGCGGGCCATGCTGGTGCTGAAGGTGCAGAACATGGCCTTCGGACACAGTGCCGTGGCCATCGGTACAGTGCAACGCTACATCGACATGCACAATGCCGACATGCTGCCGGTGGTGTATGAGCGCGGTTCGCTCGGTGCTTCAGGTGATCTCGCGCCCTTGGCGCATCTGGCGTTGCCGCTGATCGGCTTAGGTGAGGTGGTGCTGAAGGGCAAGCGCATGAAAGCCACGAAGGCCTTGAAGCAGTTGAGCTGGGAGCCGCTCGAACTCGGCCCCAAGGAAGGCCTGGCGCTGCTGAACGGCACGCAGTTCATGTGTGCATATGCGTCGTTGCTCACGCTAAAGTCCAACCGGCTGGCGCACATCGCCGATGTCATCGCTGCGATGTCGCTCGATGCGTTCGATGGTCGCACGGAGCCGTTCCATGCCTCAGTGCATGCGGTGCGCCCGCATCCCGGGCAGGCCGTGGTGGCCGGGCATGTCCGTGATCTGCTGAAAGGCAGTGACATCGCGAAGCGCACCAAGAAACACGTGCAGGACCCGTACTCCTTCCGCTGTGTCCCTCAGGTCCACGGCGCATCGCGCGATACCATCGCCTACGTGGAGCGCGTGGTGGAACGCGAATTGGAGTCCGTTACCGACAATCCCACCGTCTTCGATGACGAGGACTTGATCGTGAGCGCAGGTAATTTCCACGGCCAACCGTTGGCGCTGGCATTGGACTTTCTGGCCATCGCCCTCGCTGAGTTCGGCAGCATCAGTGAGCGCCGCACTTACAAGTTGCTCAGCGGCCAGCGCGGATTACCGGCGTTCCTAGTGGCGCATCCCGGGCTGAACAGCGGCTTCATGATCCCGCAGTACGCATCGGCTTCATTGGTGAGCGCCAACAAGCAGCGCTGCATGCCCAATAGCGTGGACACCATCGACAGCAGCAACGGGCAAGAAGATCATGTGAGCATGGGCGCCGCTGCCGCGATCAAGACATGGCAGGTGGCGGAAGACGTGGAACGGATCCTCGCGATCGAACTCTTCACCGCTGCACAGGCCTTGGATTTCCGGAAGCCGTTGAGATCTTCCAAAGCGATCGAGGCGTTGCACGCTTCTCTCCGGAAGCAAGTTCCCTTCGTGGAGGAGGATGTGGTGATGCACGAACTGATGGAGAATGCACTGGCGTTCGTTCGATCTTCTGATCGTCTTATTGTCTGATCGTCTGATCTCGAGCATGACCGTCTATTTCCTTCCCGGCGTGGGCTGCGACAAGCGGCTCTTCTCGCGCATCAAGCTGCCGGGCCATGAGATGGTCATGCTCGAATGGCCGCCTTTCCCCAAAAGGTGCACGTTGGAGGAACTGGCCGCTGAAATGCGTTCGGGAGTGGACGGAACGAAGCCGCACATGCTGGCAGGCGTTAGCCTGGGTGGCATGGTGGCACAGGAGCTTGCACTGCTGACCAAGCCCGAAAAGGTCATCCTCATCTCCACGTGGACCGGGCCGCACGAGTGGCCGAGGCAGGTGCATGTGATGAAGTCACTGGGGGGCACATGCTTGATCGGCAGGTTCACCATGTGGGCCACGTGGCCGTTCAAACGGTTCCTGGGCTTACGCGACCGCATTTCGGACCAGCTGCTCTGGGACATGGCGAAGAAGGAGACCGCGGCCAAGATCCGTCGCGGCGTGGAGGCCGTGCTGCGCTGGAAAGGCACGCGCTGGAAGGGCCCCGTGGCGCGCATACACGGCACCAATGACCAAGCCATTCCCATGAGGTTCCCGGTGGACCATGCCGTAGAGGGCGGAGGGCATGTCATGGTGCTGACCCGTGCGGAGGAAATTTCGCGGTGGATGCAGGAGGTGATCAACGCTTAGCACGACATTCACGCCCCGGATGGAAGACCTCTTTACCCTCAATGCGCTAGTGAGCCTGATCACCCTGGCTTTGCTCGAGATCGTGCTCGGCATCGACAATGTGATCTTCGTCAGCATCATCCTCGGCCGTATGTCGGAGCAGGACCGTGCTCGCGGCCGCAGGCTCTGGATGATCTACGGGATCCTCATGCGCTGTGCCCTGTTGCTGGGCCTCACCACGCTCGTGAAGCATGGCGACACCGCGCTGTTCGGCATCGCCGGATACGATTTCACCCTTCGGCACGTGATCCTCTTCGCGGGCGGCCTCTTCCTCCTTTACAAGGCCGTAATGGAGATCCATGACAAGTTGGAAGGGGAGGAGGGGCACAAGGAAACCAGCATTAAGGCCAAGAGTTTCGGCGCGTTGATGGCCCAGGTCATTCTCGTGGACGCGGTGTTCTCCTTCGATAGCATCCTCACCGCCATCGGTCTCGGCAGCCATGTGGAGGTGATGATCGCCGCGGTGGTGATCGCCATGTTCGTGATGTTCTTCTTCGCGCAGGCCATCAGCAGCTTCATCGAAAAGCACCCCACTTTGAAAATGCTCGCGCTCTCCTTCTTGGTAATGGTGGGCTTCATGCTCTTCTTCGAGGGCCTCGAACCCCTGCACCACAGCGAGATCCCGAAGGGTTACGCCTACATCGCCATGGCCTTCAGCTTCGGTGTGGAGCTGTTGAACATGAAGGTGAGGAAGGCGAGGACTTAGGTGTCAGTTGTCCGTTGTCCCTTGTCAGGCGTTCTCAATGGGTCGTCCGGCGTGCGCGTTGCGGTCAGTTGCAAGGCGTGAAATGCACTGAGAAACCAAATGAGCACGGATCAGCTTGCCGGACCTGACAACTGACAACAGACCACTGACAACTGTTCAATTAATTCCACCCCCGAAAACGTACTGCACCATGTTGGCCCCCATGCGCAATGCGGTGGTGTGCAGCTCCGGCGGGTCGTTGTGTACATCGCGGTCCTCCCAGCCGTCGCCGAGGTCGCATTGGTAGTCGTAGAAGCAGACCAAGCGACCTTCCCAGATGAGGCCGAAGCCTTGCGCGGGCAGGCCATCGTGCTCGTGGATCTTCGGAAGGCCTTTTGGGAAGTCGAACTTCTGGTGGTATATGGGATGCGCGAAAGGCAGCTCCATGAACTCCAGCTCGGGGAACACCATTTTCATGGCGGGACGTAGGAACTTGTCGATGCCGTAGTTGTCGCTCACGTGCAGGAAGCCGCCGCCAATGAGGTAATTGCGCAAGTTTTCCGCCTCCTGTGGGCTGAAGGTGATGTTGCCATGGCCGGTGGCATCGAGCCACGGATAGGTGAAGATGTCAGGGCTGCCCACGTCCACGTTCGGCACGTCGGTGTTGATGTTCATGCCCAACTGCTCGTTACAGAATTTCACGAGGTTCGGCACGGCGGTGGGGTTGGCGTACCAGTCGCCGCCGCCGTTGTACTTCATCACTGCCAGTTGGTAGGTGCCTTGGGCGCATATGGCCACGACGCTCAAAGCACAGGCCGCAACAGCGAGGAACCGGATCTTCATGGTGCGAAGTTACCGTCAACGCTGTGCAAAGCCCATCCATGTGCAGGCCAAATGCCCGCGCTCGCGTTTTTCGCGAGTGCGTTGTTGTGCGCCGCCTCCGGCGGTTCCCAACGTATTCATGCGATCTGCGATCAACGCTGTGCGAAGCTCATCCACGTGCATGCCGCTATCGCTGCTGTCTCCGTGCGCAATCGGGACTTGCCCAAGCTCACCGCCTGAAATCCGTTCGCGATCAGCCATTCCGCCTCCTCCGGGGTGAAGTCGCCTTCGGGACCGATCACAATTAGCGCGTCCTGTTCCGGGTCGTAGGCCGAGGTGAGATCCGCATGGTCGCCATCGCACCAGCCAAAGAATTTCTGGTGCGTGGTCGTGGAATCCAAGTCTTTCAGCTTGATCAGATCGTCGAGCTGCGGCAGCCATTTGCGCTGGCTCTGTTTCATAGCCCCCACCAGCACCTTTTCCATGCGGTCGTGGCGGAGCTTACTCCGCTCCGTGCGGTGCGTGAGGACCGGAGTGATGCGGTCCACGCCGATCTCCGTGGCTTTCTCCAGGAACCACTCGAAGCGTTCCATCTGCTTGGTGGGCGCCACGGCGATGTGGATGTGTGCAGTGCGTTCCGGTCCCACACTGTCCTTTCGTGCAATACGCGCCAAGCACCTGCGCTTTGTCGCTTCCTCGATCTCCGCTTCCGCGAAGCCGCCATTCCCGTCCAGTAGGCCGATCGGATCTCCCACGGAAAGCCGAAGCACGTTCACAGCGTGGTGAGCCTCCTCAGCGGGAAGCTCCGCCACGAGCTGGCTCAGGTCAGGACAGTGGAACAAGTGCATGCGATGTCCGCTATCACTCTCCGCCCGGTCCATGGGCTTCCGGCTCTTCCATGATCTTGGCACCTTTCAGCGAGGTGCTGTCCGCGATGCCGCCGAGCACCTCGATGTTCACGCCATCGCTAAGGCCCGTCTTCACGTAGGTCTTTTTCCAGTCCTTGCCGTTCATCACTTCCACGAAGGCGCTGTCGCCCTTGTCGTTGAAGGTGATCACGCTTTCCGGGATGCTCCTCACACTGTCGCGCCGGTCCAGTACGATGTCGGCATTGGCGCTGTAGCCTGCGCGCAGGGTCTGGCCCTCCTTCACGTTCACCGCCGCACGGATCTCGAATTGGATGGCACCGTTGTCCTCCACGCCTTTCGGGGCGATGTACTCCAGATCGGCATCCCAAGTGGCGCTGTCGATGGCGCCCACGGTGATCACCGCAGGCATGCCGAGACGCACTTTGCCCACCTCGCTCTCGTCAACGTTGCCCTTGAAGATCAGGTCGTTCATGTCGGCCACGGTGGCGATGGTGGTGCCCTCGTTGAAGTTGTTCCGCTCGATCACGCTGGTGCCCACCTTCACGGGCACGTCCAGCACCATGCCGGTGATGGTGCTGCGCACGATGGTGTTGCTGGCGCTGCCGCTGTTCTTGCTGATACCGTCGCGCACCAATTGCAGGGCGTCCTGTGCGGCGCTCTGCTCCTGCTTGACGTTGCGCAGCGCGATGTCGTAGGTCTGCATTTCGCTCGCTGAGATCACGCCTTTGTCGGCAAGCGGTTTGTTGCGGTCATAGTTCAGCTGCGCATTGGTCACGGCGATGGCGGCACTGTTCACCCGGCTCTCGGCCTGGTTCAGTGAGAGCATGTCCGGCACGATCTGGATCTGCGCCAGCTTGTCGCCCTCCTTCACCTTTTGCCCGGCCTCCACGAAAAGTTGCCGGATCACGCCGCTCACCACCGGCTTGATGTCGATCTCCTGCCGCGGCTCGATGGTGCCGTTGGCCACGGTCTTCTTAATGATGGTGGCCACGGACGGCTTCACCACCTTGTAGGCGGGCGGCTTGGTCACGCTCTTCTGGTAGAGGAACCAGAGCGTCCAGAGGAAGAGGACGATGAGCAGGGCGAGGAGGAGGTACTTGAGGGCTTTTTTCATGCTTGAAGCGCCGAAGCTCGGCGAAGGCGTTTTGTTGTTGTTGGGGCGGGCAGGGGCGAACGTATGGGCGGTGCATGCATCGCCCATACACGCCCCTACTCCGCTCTGAGGGCGTCCACGGGTTTAATGCTTAAGGCACGACGTGCGGGGATGTAACCGGCGATGAGGCCGCTGATGATCAGAACGACGAGGGCGACCACCGCGACGTTCAGTTTTACTTCCGGGTTCTTGAAGAAGCCCCCTTGGATGCCGATGGCGTTGATCCCTTCCAGGGTGCCCACTCCCGCGAGCAGCCCGAAGTAGCCCGCTATGAAGGTGAGCGTGAGCGCTTCGAGCATGATCTGCCCGGTGATGTTGCCCGGGCGCGCGCCGATGCTCCTGCGGATCCCGATCTCCTTGGTGCGCTCCTTCACGATCACCAGCATGATGTTGCTGATGCCGATGACGCCCGCGATCAGCGTGAGGATCCCCACGAACCAGCTGAGCGCCGCGATCGCAACGAAGAGCATGTTCATCTGCTGGAATTTCTCCTGCAGGTTGAACCCGCCAAAGGCCAACGGGTCGTTCGGGTCCACCTTGTGGCGCTTCGCCATCACTTTTATCACCTCTGTTTGGATGTCGCTCACTTCCACACCGGGCTTCGCGCTGATGCTGAACCAGTGTACCATGTTCATGCTGTTGAACGCCTTTTGGAAAGTGCTGAAGGGGATGAAGATGGTGCTGCCCTGCCCGTCGTCGTGCATGGCGGAAGCCTTCGGCACATGGACGCCCACCACTTGGAAGTAGACACCTTGGATCCGGATGTATTTCCCCAGCGGGTCCTCGCTGCCGAAAAGTCCCTCCACCACTTTCGGCCCGATCACGCAAACCTTACGGTCGTCCCGGATGTCCTTCTCGTTCAGGAAGCGCCCTTTGGTGATGTCCGATGCTTGGAAGTGCAGCACCTCAGGCATGTCCCCATTCACGCTGAAGCCGCCGTTCTTGTCCTTATAGTTCACGTTGTTCGCGCCCCGGTAGCCACCGAGCTGCAGCCGTGGCGCCACTTGGTCCACGCCTTCCACGGCCTTGATGGCGGCGATATCCCCGTTGTCGAAGTTGAAATACCGCCCTCGCTTGAAGCCCGCGTATGGCAACGAGGTGGTCTGCGTCCACATGAAGCAGCTGTTAGTGGCCCAGCCGGAGAAGCCGCTCAGCACGCCGTTGCTCAGGCCCTGGCCCATGCCGAGCATGATCACCAGCATGAAGATGCCCCAGAACACGCCGAACATGGTGAGCCCGCTGCGGAGCTTGTTGCGGCTCAACGTCATCCAGATCTCGCTCCAGCGCTCGCTATCGAACATGGGGGAGAGGTGTGTTTTCACCACAGAGGCACGGAGGAGTGGATCTTTTGAATGGAACGGTACAGGGTACTGGGTACCGAGTACAGGGTACCGTGCGGCGAAGCGGTCGCAAGAACCTGTCAGTACCCGGTACCTGATACCCAGTACCCGGTACCGGAACCACCAGACACCAATTCTCTGTGCCCTCCATGCCTCTGTGGTGAACCATCTTCATTCGTCCCGGAGTGCTTCAATGGGCCGTATGGCCGCCGCCCTTCGCGCAGGGATCAAACCTGCCAGGGCGCCGGCCACGATCAGCACCGCCGTGGCATAGAGCGCCACACGGATGTCGATGGTCGGGTTGCGGAACATCTCGTTGCCGGGGATCCCCTTCGCCAGTGTTTCCAGCAGGCCCACGCCGCAGACCAGCCCGAAGTAGCCTGCCATGGCGCTGACGAAGACCGCTTCCATGATCACCTGGCCCACCACGTTCGCCGGCGTGGCGCCCAAGGCCTTGCGGATGCCGATCTCCTTGGTGCGGTCCTTCACCACGATCAGCATGATGTTGCTCACGCCCACGATGCCTGCCACGATGGTGCCGATGCCGATCATCCACAGAAAGGCATTGATGCCGCCGAAGATGCTCCCGAAGGTGGCCGCGTTCTCCACGTTATTGTTCACGTACACCGCACGGTCGTCCGTGGGGTCGAAGTGGTGCCGTGCGGCGAGCACGCCGACCGCTCGTTTCGCGGCTATTTCGGCCCCCACCAAGGATCCGTCACTGAAGCTGAACATGATCTTGTCCACCGTCTGCTGCGCGTTGAACACCCGCTGGGACACGCTCAATGGGATGAACACCTGACTGCTCTGGTTCATGCCCCGTCCGCCAGCCTCGAAGCGGTAAACTCCCACCACTTGGAAAGGGATGTTGTTCACCTGCACCCATTGATTGATCGGGTCCTCGCCCTTGAACAGCGCGTCCCGTGAATCTTCCGCGAGAATGATCACTTTGCGCGTCCGTAGCTGGTCCATCGTATTGATGAAGCGTCCCTCGACGATCTGCTGCTCCTGCAAGTAGGAGATCTCCGGCGTCACCCCGCTGATGCTGAAGTTGCCGTAGTTCTTGCCCCGGCTCAAGGTGCTGTTGCCGCGCCACACCCGCAAATTGCCGCTGATGTGCTCCAGCCCGGGTATCGCTGTCCGAAGGGCCGCCACGTCGCGCGTGTCCAATTGTACCGGACGGTTCACCGCCAGGCCCTGCCAAGGCTTGGTGGTCTCCCCGCCGTAAAGCGTGATGGTGTTCATCGCCGTGTCCCGGAAGTTGTAGCTGAATCCGTTCTGCAGTCCCGCGCCCGTGCCCAGCAGGATGATCAGCATGAAGATGCCCCAGAACACGCTGAAGCCGGTGAGCACCGTCCGCAATTTGTTCTTGCCGATGGTGTCGAAGATCTCCGCCCATTTCTCAGCGTCGAACATCCGCGCCCTCGGTTATGGGTTGCCCGTCGTGGCTTTCGATCTCGCCGTCCTTCAACCGGATGATGCGCTGCGTCCGCTGGGCCACCTCCGATTCGTGCGTCACGATCACCAAGGTCATCCCCAGGTCCGTGTTCACTTTCTGCAGCAGGTCCATCACTTCGATACCGGTGGTGCTGTCCAGCGCTCCCGTCGGCTCGTCCGCTAGGATCACCTTGGGATCGGCGATCAAGGCGCGTGCGATGGCCACGCGCTGTTTCTGCCCCCCGCTCATCTCGTTCGGCATGTGCTTGGCCCAATCGCGCAGGCCCACATTGGCCAGCATCTCCACCGCCATCTCGTTCCTCTTGCGGCTCGAAACCCCTTGGTAGTACAGCGGCAAGGCCACGTTCTCCATGGCGTTCTTGAAGGCGATGAGGTTGAAGCTCTGGAAGACGAAGCCGATGTACTTGCTCCGCAGTTCCGCGGCCCGCGTTTCGCTGAGGTCCTTGATCGGCAGCCCGTCCAGCAGGTACTCCCCGCTGTCCGGATTGTCCAAGATGCCGATGATGTTCAGCAGCGTGCTCTTCCCGGAGCCCGAGGAACCCATGATGCTCACCATTTCACCCTTGCGGATGTGCAGGTCCACACCCTTCAGTACTTCAAGGGTGTTGCTCCCCATGCGGTAGGACTTGCGGATGTTCTTCAGTTGAAGCATGCTCTGGATTCGGGTCCACGAAAGTACCGGTCAACGCCCATGCCATGAAGCTCCTTACATGAACGGTTGTCCACCTGTGCGAACGGAGGCCCGCGCACCTCGGAACGCAGGCAATGGTTTTGGCACAACCCTTGCCATTCCCCACGCGATCTACATTCGCGGACCAAACGCCATCAGATGATACGTATTTCCACTTTCGCTTTAGCTTCCTTCACGTGTTTAGCCGGGCTTTTCGCACAGACCAGCGACATCGTGGTCTTCTCCGATGCGGGTGAGAAGTTCACTCTGGTCATTGATGGGGATGTGAAGAACGATGTGCCCGCAACACGGGTGGTCGCCACCGGTATCAGGAACGAAACACCGATGCTGGCCGTGAACTTCGAGGACAAGGCCATTCCTGCGCTGAAGCAGAACGGATGGATGGAGCCGGGCACGGAGTACACCTTGCGGATCACCACCAACAAGAAGGGCCAGCGCGTGCTGCGCATGCAAGGGCAGGCCCCGTTGGGAAGCGCCGCGTCGAATTCCGCGGGAAAGCCCGTGCCCACCGAGTTTGTTGAGGATGTAGAGGCCCCAGTGCGCACCACGCAGACCATTGTGGCCGATGCCCCGGTGGGCACGCAGACCACCACCACCGTCACCGAGGGCGGCACGGGTGAGCGCGTGAACATGAACGTCGGGGTCAACGGGATCGGCATGAACGTAGGGGTGAACGTTACCGACGGCACGGGCGGCACAATGACGACAACGACCACAACGACCACCACCTATTCACAGTCGGGCACCTTGATCAACGAAGATCCCACATTGCCCATCGAAGAAGAGCCGATCACCACCACCGGATGCATGCGGGCGATGAGCCCCGCTGATTTCCAGGATGCCAAAACCAGCATTGCCTCGAAGGGCTTCGAGGAGACCAAGCTCACCTTGGCCAAACAGATCGGCGGCAGCAACTGCTTCACCTCCGCCCAGGTGAAGGACATCATGGAGCTCTTCGGCTTCGAGGACAGCAAGCTCGATTTCGCCAAGTTCGCATACGACCATGTGATCGACGTGAACAACTACTACAAAGTGAACGATGCCTTCGGCTTCTCCAGCTCCGTGGACGAGCTGGACAAGTACATACAAGGCCGTTGAACCGGTCCCAACCCTTCATCACCACAGGATGAAAACCGCATTGACAGCACTTACCTTCTTCGCGATCTTCCTCGCTGCCTGCTCGGGGTCCAAGTCCTTTTCCAAAAAGGCCGCCAAGCTGGATGAGAGCGGCATGTACGCGGAGGCCGCGGACATGTACCTGCAAAGCGCCGTGCGCAACGCCAAGAACATCGATGCCAAGATCGGCCTGAAGAAGACCGGGCAGACGCTGATGAACGACAAGCTCAGCACCTTCTTCAAAGCCTTCAGCCTCGGCACGGACAAGGAGGCTGCGGTGAACGCCTACCTAGATGCCAAGGACTATCAGGACCGGGTACAACGTGCGGGTGTCACCTTGGAGATCCCGGACAGCTATGCCACGGATTTCAAACAGGTGAAAGGGGAGTACCTCGTCCAGTTGTACACCCAAGGCCACGATCTACTGGATAAAAAGGACTATGCCACCGCCGAGGCCGTGTTCTCCAAGATCGGCAAGCTGGAGCCGGGGTACAAGGATGCTGGAAGCTTGCAGGACATCGCCTACTTGGAGCCGCTCTACGTTTCGGGCAAGGCGGCCTTGCAGGCGGGGCAGTACCGCAAGGCCTACACCGACCTCGAAAGGGTGGTGACGAGAAGCGCGGATTACAAGGATGCCGCAGCACTGAAAGCGGAATGCGTGCAAAAGGGCAGGTACGCCATTGCCGTGCTTCCTTTCAATACGGCGGGCAGCAGGGTGCAAACGGCGCAGGCGGCCACCTTACAGGCGTACGTCACCTCCGCGCTCACGGACGTCAACGACCCGTTCATCCAGGTGGTGGACCGGGACAACATCCAAAGGATCCTGGACGAACAGCGCATGGGAATGAGCGGCGTGGTGGACGAGAGCACCGCCGTGAGCGCAGGGAAGTTGTTGGGCGCGCAGGCCGTGGTGATGGGCACGGTGATCACGTACACGGAGCAGCCGGGCAAAACGAAGCGCAGCACCAAGGACGGTTATGAAAGCTACCAGGTGAAGGTCCTCAACAAGGAGACCAACAACTACTCCTATGACACGCGGTACAAACCGGCGAAGTACAACGAGTACTACCAGGAGAACAAGACCAATATCTCGTTCAGCTACAAGTTGGTTTCCTTGGAGACCGGTCAGGTGCTCATGAGCAAGGTGGTCGACAAGCAGGCCGACGATCACGCCTATTACGCCACCTACGATGGCAATGCCAAGGCGCTGTTCCCCATGTTGAACGGAGCGGTGAACACCAACAGCAGTGCGCGACAACAGTTGACTTCGTTGTTGGGCGCACCGCGGGAAGTGAAGTCCACTGCCGACCTTGGCACTGAGCTTCTGCGGAACACGTCAGTGGTGATGGCCAACAGCATTCAGCAGGAAATTGCGAGCAAACTGCCATGATCGGGGCCGGTAGGCAAAGGACGTTGGGCTTCCGGAAGGGCCAGGCCGTGATGGCCTTCGCTTTCCTTGCCACCGTGCTTTTCGCTGCGTGCAAGTCCAACCGGCCAACGGTACAGGTTGAAACGCCCGTGGCCACCGAAGCGCAGCGCCCCGCCTGGGTGAATGCGCGCCCTGTGGCCGATGCCGACTACATCGGGATCGGCCAATGCCCGAAGAACCGGCCGGATGTCCAGGAGACCGCCAAGAAGAACGCACTGAACGACCTCGCGAGCGAGATCAGCGTCACCGTGGAAGGCAACAGCCTGCTCTACACGCTGGACCGCAAGTACAAGTTCGACGAGGAGTTCACCAGCACCATCAACACCAGCACCAAGGAACGGATCGAGGGCTACGAGCTGGTGGACAGCTATGACGGGCCCGATAATTACTGGGTGTATTACCGGCTGAGCAAAAGCGAGCACGCACGCATCAAGGCCGCACGCAAGCAGAAGGCCATCGATCAGGCCACCGACCTCTATGGCCGGGCCAAGAGCAGCCTTGCCAGCGGTGATATGAAGACCGCGTTCGACCTGGACCTCCGCGCGTTGATCGCCATGAAGGAGTACTGGGGCGAGAGCGATCAGGTCATGCTGGACGGCAAACAAGTGCCCTTAGCGAACCAGTTGTTCAGTGACCTGCAAGGCATGACAAGCGGCGTGCGCTTAACGGTGCTGCCGGAGCGTTGTGCGTTGAACTGGTCCAACCGTTTCAAGCGGGAAATGCTCATCTCCGCCACGCTCTCCCCGGCGGGACATGCATTGGCCCAACTGCCCATCACCATCGAGTTCCCCGGGCAGGCCGGCAAAGTCACCGAAAGCCGCAACACCGATACGGAGGGCAGGGCACGCACCACTGTCCAACGGCTCGATCTGCAAGCGGCCGCCCCGGAAATGCTGGTCCGCTTGGACGTGGATGCTTTGGTGAGCAAGGACCTCGACCCTGCGTTCACCAAGCCGCTCATAGGCAGCCTCACCATTCCGGAGGTCCATGTGCCGATCGATCGCGTGATGCCGAAGGTCTTTGTCAAGGATACGGAGAGCAACCTGGGCAGGCCGCTCCCGGACGCCCAGCTCGCCTTGGCCCTGAAAGAGGAGCTGACCGCCATGGGCTTCCGTGCCGTGGACCGTGCCGCGGACGCCGACATGGAGATGGAGATCACGGCCAGCACCCGTGAAATGGGCGAGAGCAACGGCTTCTTCACCGCCGCATTGGACAATGCGCTCAAGGTGCGCGACCGCCGCAGCGGAGAAGTGATCTACGAGGGCGGCAAGCAGGGCGTGAAGGGCATACAGCTCAACTATGAAAAGGCCGGACTGGACGCCTACAAAAAGGCGGCACTGGACCTGAGAAAAGAACTTTTTCCTGCAATGGTCAATACTCTTTTGCAGCAATGACGGTACTTTTCGCACTTTGGCACGCCATTGGAAAGCACACAACCGACAACCACCTAAAACGAAGACCATGAGAACCTCTACATCGAAAATCGCATCGATCGCCTTCATGGGCTTGATGCTCGTTGGCGGGCTTAGCGCCTGCAAAAGCAAGAAAAAGGCAGCCGAGGCCGCCAAGCCGCCCAGTGGGGAGACCGAGGTGAAGGTGCTCTGCTCAGGCCCCGAGTTCTTCACCGACGAGAAGAACTTCCGCTCGAACAACCTCGGCGAAAGCATGGACCAGGCCACCGCGAAGAAGAAGGCCCTCTCCAACGCCCGCGCCGACATGGCCAGTGCCATCAACACGCAAGTGAAGAGCGTGATCGACAACTACGTGAACAGCCGCGAGATGAACAACAAGGAAGAGATCGCCGAGCGTTTCGAAGGCCTTACCCGCGAAGTGGTCGATCAAAAGCTGACCGGCACACGCACCATCTGCGAGAAGATGATGAAGGTGGAAGGCAGCGGTAATTACAAGTGCTATGTGGCGATCGAGCTCAGTGCACAGGACTTGCTGGCGGCCTACAACGAACGCCTCAGCAAGGACGACAAACTGAAGATCGACTACGACTACGAGAAGTTCAAGGAGACCTTCGACAAGGAGATGGAGAACATGAAGAAGTAGTCCCGAATGAAATCGAAAGAAGCCCCGCCGGTCCTACCGGCGGGGCTTCCTTTTTTATGGGATCAGATCCTATGAACAGAGCTTAATTGCCCTTGCGCGACCCCGGCTCGGGGGCCGGGGTGACAACATCGGGAGGCTGTGCAACTGGGAAGGCCTCACCCAGTGGCCTTCCCAGTTGCACAGCCACTAACGAATGTCATTCCGGGCCAGACCCGGCCCCGGCATGCGCCGGGGGCGAAAATGCATGGCGATGATCACCCTGAACATCCGTAAAGTTCACTGCTTCAACACCCGCATGGTAGAGCTGCCGAGCTTACTGGTGGCTACAAGTGCATAGGCGCCGGGAGAAAGTGAAGAGATGTCCAGGATCAGCTGGCCATCAGCGGGCATCGGTCCTTCGTGCAATTCGCGGGCTTGGCGGCCCGTGGCATCGTACAGGGCCACATGCATCGGCTCGCTACGGAAGCGGTCCAGCGTGATCACGAGCGCGCCTTGTGTGGGATTCGGGAATACTTCGGTGATCACTGGCCCTTCCGGGTCGGCAATGGCCGTTCCCAGATCCAGCACGTGGAAGCGCCACCAGCCTTCCGGGGCCACGATGGGGCGCACCTGCACCTTGCCGTTCTCCGCAACAGCGCGGATGTAGTAGAAGACAGTGGTCAAGGGCTCCTGTGCAGGGATCGCGGCCGTCCACATATTGTCGGCCCCGGCGGTCATCGGTACGGCGATAAAGGTTTGGGCGGTGTCCGTGGTCCAATACAGCTCAGCGGATGTGATGCCGCTGCGATGGCGGATGTAGGCGCTGACCGTGTATGGGTTCGCTGTTTCATAGGTATCGTGCAGCTTTTTGTGGCGGATCAACAAAGGGTCCTCTACGCCGATGGCCTTGGTGATGCAATGAATGGCACCGCTCTGGCTGATGATGTTCGATCCCCCATCGTCGCAATCGATCCCCACCACGCGGTATCCCGGCAAGCTCTCCCGCAGGATCCGCAAGCCCGTGGTGTCATATTCCGTGCGGTAGGTGGGCACCAAGACCGTTTTGTTGATGAACACGTTGTTCGCATACGTGCGATAGGATGCGCTCGGCGCATAACCGCCGCTGGTGCTCGGCGGCATCGGGATCCGCACCACTTCGTACGGGTCTCCGAACACATTCGTGTAGCCGTTCATGATCCCCTGCAGGTTCTGTTCCAGCTGCGGGCCATCGCTCACACCCTGCGGGAATGCGCCCACCAACAGAGTCTCCTCATCCAGCAGCTTCATGTGCATGTCGATGTGGTGGATCCCGTCGTAGGGCAGCGTGGTCATCTTGATGTAGCGCCCCAGGCTGATCCCCATCCATTCGCTCATCAACGTGTCCACTTGTGCAGCGCTCTTCACCGTTTGGTTGAAGTTGCCATCTGGGCCGTTCTCGTCGAGTACCAAGTTGCTGCTGAAGGCCGTGCCGGCCCCGTCACACATGAAGTTCCCGCCGGTGTGTACGAGGTCGTAAGGTGCTTGCGTGGTCCCGTAGATCGGGATGTTCTTCAGGTCGGCGATCGCATCCGGAAGCACGTCGTCCAATGGCCGGGGCCGGTTGTAGATCCAATCCAACTGCATCAAGCTGTCCACTTCGTTGCGGTAGATCGTTTCCGCGCCGTAGTCACGAACCCAGATGCTGTTGAACCCCGCTTGGAGAAAGGTGATGTTGGTCAGGTCGTCCAAGGGACCGCCAGCGCTTGAGTTGTTCAGCACCTGCGTGACCGCGGCGGGATCGTCGCACACGATGATCACTTCACACTCTTCCTTCGCGTATCGCACGATCTGTTTTAGAATGGCCGGATAGTCCGTCCACGTGATCACCAAGCTCTGTACTTCTTCCCATTCGGCCATGGTGCGAACGGGAAAGGTCGGTGGTGCCTGAATGCTGCGATGCAGGGTGGCACGCGTGTCCCGGTATTCAGGGATAAGATGAAGTTCCTCCGGGGCAAGAACGTGTGGAAGACCTTGCTCCTGTGCATTGGCAAAAAGGAACAGGCCGCATGCCACGGCAACGACAATAGATCTCATGGGCTTTGGAAAAATATCCGCAAGGTAGGGGATGGCCAAGCGTGGGATGAGCGACGCTGGACAGGGCCTTCCGAATAGGAGCCATGTCGTCTCATCCCGGCATGTTCCTTATCCGTGGCCTTTGCTACCGCGCAGCCAAGCGTAAAGCTGCACCACATCGTGCACGTACCAATAGGTGTCCTGCCCCCTGCAATAGCCCGTCCGTACGCAGCTGCGTGTGAAATAGCCCGGGCGGTTCAGCAGTACGATCGCCCGTTCCACATTGCCGTCCCAGCGCTTCGGGTCGAGCTCCAGTTCTTCGGCTAGTCGTTGGGCGTCCTTCACATGGCCCGGTCCGGCGTTGTATGCGGCCAGGACGAATTTCAAGCGTTGCGCGGGATCGGGGACCTCCTTCAGCCAGATGCGGTCCAGCCGGTCCAAATAGCGCGAAGCTCCCTCGATGTGCCCGTTCAGCCCACCTTCAGCAGTGACGCCCATGCGCAATGCCGTGGTCGGCATCATTTGCATCAGGCCTCCCGCGCCGGCATAGGACAACGCTGTGGTATCAAAGCGGGATTCCTTGAAGGCCACCGCTGCGAGCAGCCTCCAGTCCCACGAAAGGCTGTCCGCGTGTACTTGGAACAAGCTGTCATAAGGTGAGATCGTATCGCCACCAAAGGCCAGTGCGCTGAAGGATCGTATTGTGCCGCGCGTGTCCAGCCCATTTTCATACGCCGTTATGATCGCCTTGCGTGCCTCGCGCTCCGAGGCCACGGCCAGCCAAGTGTCCAGTGCGTGCAACAGGTGGTCCGCGTTCGTGCGCACGGCGAAGACCAAGGGCACCGACTTTCCCAAGCGTGGGCCGAACTCCACCAAGGGCAGGCGTTTCGCCTCCATGTCGGCCGTGGCATCGCTCACTAGTACCACAGGCACTTTGCCCATTGCGGACCGCGCAAGCAGTTCCTCCGGTAGTTGGTCAACGATATGCAGTACGACCCCACTATCGACGGCCGTGCTCAGTTGCAGACTGTCCAGAAAAGGCGACCACGCGCTCACCGCGAGCGTGTCGGCGGATCCTTGGTCGCTGGAGCCTGGCCTTGCCGTCCGGGGCCTCGCGTACATGCCGGCCACAAGGCGATAAGGCTGGGTCCGGTGCGTGAAGGGAGCCGTCCAGCCATCGGTGGTAAGCTGTGCCGCGATCACATCGCCGCGGCCTTCTTGAAGCATCACCAGCATGCTGTCGCGGTCCGCGACGGGCACCGCCTTGATGTGCAGGCGCTGCCGTTTTGCGAAGCGTTCCAACAGCTCCCATTCAAGGCCGGTCATGGCGCCGGGGCGCTGTTCCCAGGTCAACGGGTCGCTCAGCACCAGCACGCGCAGGGTGTCCTTTCGGATCTGCCTCAGGTCCCGTGCCACGTGGGGCTTCGACCAGGGCAATTGGGTCTGATGCGCCCGCTCGGTCGCGCTCGGCCCCCAGATCAGTGGCAGGCCGAGCAGCACGGCGAAAAGGCCGCATCCGATGAGTTCCGCCTTACCCATCCGGCCCGGCCAAGTGATGTTGAAGTTGTGGCAAGAAGAGCATGCACTCCTCTTCAAAAGCCGCATGGTGCTCCTCCAGGACCACTTCGGCACCGAGAAGCGCCTCCCCTGCGGGCACCCGTGCGGACAAACCCTTCAACGCACGCCGGATGCCCGCGATACCGGCATAGGAGGTGAGCCAATCGTTCTCCACCATGTACGGCAGCATGTACCGGGTGCGTTCGGGCATCAGCGGGGCATGCTCTTGAAGCAAGCTGTACATCCGCTGGGCGAAAGCGGGCAGTGGCTCCGCGCTGAGATCGGCCCAGCGGCTGGCGATGGCATGGTCGTAGAACAGGTCCAAGGCCACGCCCGCATACTTTCCACAATGCGCGCGCAGACGTTCACGGCCTAGCAACGTGAGCGGGTGGTTGTCCGTGTAGCTGTCTATGCGACGGTGCATCCGGATGCCTGTTTGAAGACCGGCGGACCAGCCGGAAAGGTCGCGGCCCTTCACCGCGTCCGCCATGAAGTTGCCGACGATGGTCAAGGGGGCATTACCCGATACGAGAAGATGTCCCAAGAAGTTCATGGTACCGTTGGGAAAGGTATTGCAACCGTTTTCACCAGCCGGTCGGCCGGTCCGGTCCGGACCTCCGCAAGGTGCATGCCAAGGGTTGATCCGCGTGCATCTGAGCGCTCGTGGTTTTCCCCTCCTTTTTCCAAGGAGGGGCAGGGGTGGTCCATACATTGCCAGAACCTTTACTGAACCACCCCCAACCCCTCCTTAAAGGAAGGAGGGGAGACGACTCTCTGGCACGGTGCTCTATCACGATTTTCTGAGCGCTCGTGGTTTTCCCCTCCTTTTTCCAAGGAGGGGCAGGGGTGGTCCATACATTGCCAGAACCTTTACTGAACCACCCCCAACCCCTCCTTAAAGGAAGGAAGGAGGGGAGACGACTCTCTGGCACTGTGGTCAAACACGATCATCTGAGCGCTCGTGGTTTTCCCCTCCTTTTTCCAAGGAGGGGGCAGGGGTGGTCCATACATTGCCAGAACCTTTACTGAACCACCCCCAACCCCTCCATAAAGGAAGGAGGGGAGACGACTCTCTGGCACTGTGGTCAAACACGATCATCTGAGCGCTCGTGGTTTTCCCCTCCTTGAAGAGAGGAGGGGAGACGGATCCTCAAGCCCGCCTTTCTGTTCCCGCACCGGTCAAAGGAAGGCCCGCCCGCTCATGGATCGCGCACTGCGCATGGAAGCATCCAACGGTAATTTGGCACCCATGTCCGTTAACCGGCGTAACCTCCTACTGTATTGGACCACCCAGCTCGTGGCATGGACCGGCTACATGTTGTTGCTGGGGCTGCCCGCATGGATGGAGGGCTCCTTCTCCGCGACCTTCGGACTGGTCACCTTGGCCATGGTCGTCATCGGTATCGCCAGCAGCCACGCCCTGCGCCTGTTCTTCAAGGAATGGCACTGGCTGGACATGTCCGTGGGCAGGCTCTTCCTGCGCATGGTGATGGGGGCTGTTGCCTTAGGCGCGGTGGCCGGCCTGCTGCAGGCCGCCATGCACGATGCGGCGTTCCAGGCGGCCGAACCGCTGATCGGCGATAACGACCGTAGACTGTTCGAGGTGTTGCTCAGCTGGGTGCTCCAGCTCTTTGTCTGGTCGCTCTTCTATGTGGCCTACCACTACATCGTGCGCAGCCGCATTGAGGAATTGAGGGCGCTCAGATTGGAGGCCGCCAACCGCGAGGGCCAGCTCTCCAACCTCCGCAGCCAGCTGAACCCGCATTTCATGTTCAACGCGCTCAACAGCATCCGTGCGTTGATCGAAGAGGACCCCGAACGCGCCAAGCGCTCCATCACACTGCTCAGCGCCATCCTGCGCAATGCCATGTCCACCGTGAAGCGAAGGACCGTGCCATTGGGCGAGGAGATCGACATGGTGCGCTCCTATCTTCAGCTCGAATCCATGCGGTACGAAGAACGGTTGCGCGTGCATTTCGACATTGACCCGGCGCTGGAACGGCATCCCGTGCCGCCCATGATGCTGCAGACGCTCGTGGAGAACGCCGTCCGACATGGCATCGCCAAGTTGAAGAAGGGAGGCGATGTGTACATCACCGCGCATGCCGGGGAGAACGGCATCGTACTGACGGTGCGCAACACCGGCCATTACAACAAAGGCAGATCAACGGAGGTGGGGATCGGACTGCGGAACACCGAGCAACGGCTGGAGCATATCTATGGCCGTAAAGCCTCGCTCCGCATCCGGAATGAAGGGGACATGGTGGTATGTGAGGTCCACCTGCCGCTCATGGACGCCGGCGTGCCACAGGAAGTAACTGAGTAAAACAACACAGCATGAAAGCCTTGATCATCGACGACGAACGCTTGGCCCGAAAGGAACTGGGCCGCCTGCTGGAACCGTTCGGGAACATCGAAGTAGTAGGGGAGGCCGCCAACGCCGACGAAGCCGAGAAGCTGATCGCGGAGCTGAAGCCCGACCTGCTCTTCTTGGACATCAACATGCCCGGCCGCGACGGCTTCGAGTTGCTGGAAGCTTTGGAGATGGCCCCGCACGTCGTCTTCGTCACCGCCTACGACGAGCATGCCGTGAAGGCCTTCGAGGTGAACGCGTTGGACTACCTGCTGAAACCCATCGACCCCGAACGCTTGGCCGCAGCGGTCGACAAGCTCGCCCAATTGCCGAAGGACAACGGTGCGCAACGTGAGAACTTGACCGCGGAGGACCGCATCTTCATCAAGGACGGGGAGAAATGCTGGTTCGTCACCCTGAAGGACGTGCGCCTCTTTGAGAGCGAGGGCAACTATGTGCGGGTGCGCTTCGGGGAGAACAAGCCGCTGGTGCTGCGTTCGCTGAACAACCTGGAGAAGAAGCTCGATCCCCACGTCTTCTTCCGGGCCAACCGTAAGCAGATGATCAATCTGGCCTGGGTGGACAAGATCGAACCTTGGTTCAGCGGCGGGCTCAATTGCTCGCTGTCCACGGGGGAAGTGGTGGAGGTGAGCCGTCGGCAGGCGCTGCGGTTCAAAGAGCTGATGAGCCTGTGAACAACACTCGATATGTAGGATGTGCGCAAGGCTGACGCATTGGGGGAGTAAGACCTTTCTGGGTGCCTCCGGGATATTGGTTTTGGGTGGCGACATTCCGCCATTGGCTTTTCAGGCAAAAGGCGGATTGGCCGTTGATAGGCTGTTCAGGCTTAGGAGCTGCTTTGGGTTCTTGGCTGAGCGCAGTGGAGTTTACAAGTTGGCCGGAGGCCGTGTGGCGTTTGGCACTCGGCAAACAGCCAAGCGCCGGGGTGGAGGAAATCGCTGAGGGAGCTATTAAGTAGAACACCGCTACCTGTCCCATTCGGCACATGTCGGATGAATAGGGTCCGTAGCCCGTAAGGCCCGGAATGAAGGGCGAAGAAGCGGTTACGTTAGCTGAAGTTCGCACAACCTCCAAACCTCTTCACCATGAAAACGCGCTTACACACAACCTTGGGCCCCGTGTTCCTGAGCGTTCTGTTCACTCACTCAGCACAGGCCCAGCGGGTGATGCCCTACTATGATTGTGATGGTGGGGTGAACGCGATGGTCGAGTATAACGGACAGTTGGTGCTTGGAGGGTCATTCCTGATCTTCAATGGGCATGAGCGAAGGAACCTACAAGGCTGGGATGGCACGGCCCATTTTGATTATCCTGAGGCTTTTGATGATGTGAATTTCATCGTTACCGACATGGTCGTTTTCAACGGCGACCTTATTGTGGCGGGCTGGGATACGGTCTACCACGGTGTTGCACGGTGGGATGGAAGTGGCTGGCAACCCATGGGCACGGCATTCCAATCCGGCAGGGCGTACGACCTCTGTGTACTGAATGGAGAACTTTATGCCGCAGGATCCGAGCACTCACCTCCATCGCGGAGCTGGGTGAAGCGATGGACCGGAACCACTTGGGTGCCGTTGGGCGACGCGTTCATCTATCATGTTAATGCATTGGAAGCGTTCGGAGGTGAGCTTTATGCAGGGGGGGGCGTTTACTCAACAGGTCAACGATCCCACGGAACTGCGCCGCTTGGTGAAATGGAACGGTCAGCATTGGGTGGAGGTGGCGCAAGGTTTGAACAACTCCGTGACCGCGTTGCTCGCAACGCCCACCGGCCTTGTCGTGGGCGGATATTTCACCGCCCTTGGTGACGGCTCGCTCTCTCTCCACGGTTGCACCGTATATGATGGCAGTTCCTTCAGCGAGCCTTTCGGGGACCCCGATCTGTCCTTTGTCCCGCCCGCTAGCAGCATTGAGGCACATCCGATATCGGGCTACATCATTGGCGGTACTAACACCCGGTCGATGTGGGTGGACGGTGATGTGAGGACAGAGATCCCTTTCAATCCCCGCTGTTCGATCCAATATGGAGGTGACCTGCTATTGGGTGGAGGGCAGGGTTTATCCCACCGGATCGTAACGGGAATATGCAAGCTGGATGAAGGAATGGGATATGCCTACTTGGATATCGGTAACACGGAGGCGGTGCTAGCTACCAATTCGAGTCTGTTCCGTAGTAATTTGACCGGGAGACCTGCATTCAGGGTGCCTCGAACGGGCCTCGCTCATAGCCTTGAGGAGGCAGCACCGTGGGTGGTTGGTACGCACATGGGTGAACGCTGCCATGCAACACCTCTACATGGTGATGTTATGGCAGCTCAAGCGGGACCCTCTGCAGACGTGATGGATGACGATTTCTTCACCCGTTACTACCAAGTTTGGAAGCTGGATCAAACCATGATCGCTAATCATGCCGCCCATTGGGCCGATCCGGGCTATGAGGCGCCTCATGCTATCCTGACCTGGCCGGGAAATGGTCTTGTGGCCAATGGGGAGCCGGCACGAATCGCCCCCTTTGCGGACCTGAACGGGAACGGGCTGTATGAACCGTTGGCCGGTGAGTATCCATTGATCCGGGGGGACCAAGCCATCTATTCCATACAACACAGCATTCCCGACTATGGTGGGACCTACCCGCTCATGCAATTGGATCTGGGCATCATGATCTACGCCTATGACCAACCTTCGAATGTGGATCTGTATAACACGGTCTTCGCGAATTTCACCATCATCGATCGCGGACCGGAAGATTATACCGACGTCCGCTTCGGCATGTTCACGGATCTGAGCCTTGGGAATCCGGACGATGACTTTTTTGGATGTGATTCGCTGCAGAGCCTGTATTACGTGTACAATGCGGATGATCTGGATGAAACTTATTACTCTTACGGATATGGCTCGGAGATCCCTGCACAGGGAGTTATGTTCCTGAACCGGGAAATGTCGGCGTTCACGGCAACAGCTAACAGCACGTTCGACGATCTAATAGACGGTACGCAGCAGGGGGCGCCGTTCATGCAAACGGGATTTCCTTCCCATTTCCAGTACCCGGGTGGGCCTTTCACGGAAGAAGCTACGGGCAACGAACCCAGTGATCGAAAAGGTATCGGCTCCATCGGTCCACTAACGCTGAACACGGGCGATACCCTGTGCGTGGACATGGCCTTCCCATTCGCCCTTGCCCCCAGCGGCAACCGGCTTGAAAGCTTGGATGCACTGAAGCTGCGGAGCGTGGCGATCCACGCGTGGTACGCCTCACAGGGCGTCCAATGCGATGAAATCCCCGACCTGATAACGCATGTGAAGGAAGTCGCGCCTTTGGAGATGGCGCTCTACCCCGTGCCCGCGCAGGATCAAGTAACAGTAAGGTGTCCGCAACTGAAGACCGGCGCGGAGCTGCAATTGCTCAACGGCATGGGGCAGGTGGTGCGCACCATGGCATGGCCCGAAGGCCGGGAGGAAATGCGCGTGGACCTGAACGGTGTTCCGAACGGCTTGTACGTAGCGCGCTTGAGCAACGCGAGTGATCGGTTGATGCGATCGCTGGTGGTGCTACATTGATCTGCGCTGTACTTACGATCCCGAGGCGGAGACCGCTGAGGGAGCCCTCGCTCCCGCAAGTCTTTCCGACCCAACAATAAGGTGAGCCCCTGTCCAAATAGGTCGGGGCGACTTGTGGGTTTGCCCTCAGTAGCTGATCAAGGCATAGAAGCCACCAGCAGTCTTCAGACTGCTACACTGCACTACTTCGGGGCGTCATACTCGGCATCGATCGTGAAATGTTTTTGCATTCACCGCTGGGCCTTTGGGGTGTGAAGTTCGAAGACTTCACGGATAAGCATGGATGAAAACATCAAACATCACCCACAAGTCGCCCCGGCCAAGCATGCTGGAACGCATAGTTTGGTTGGCCGGGAAGACTTGCGGGAGCAACGGGCTCAATTGCTCGCTGTCCACGGGGGAAGTGGTGGAGGTGAGCCGTCGGCAGGCGCTGCGGTTCAAAGAGCTCATGAGTCTTTAGGTACCCCGATACCCGTAACGCAAAAAGCCCCCCGGAACATCCGGAGGGCTTTTGCTGTGAAGAAGTACTTCGCGGTCCGCACGCTCGTTGCGGTACGCGGGCCACTTTATGCGGCCCTGCCCAAGGCGGGCCCGCTTTGTGCGCTCTCACCGGCGGTGCCGATGGCGCTGACGCAGAACCAGTAGGCCTTGTAGCTCTCCAGGTCCGTCACCAGGTGCTTCACGCGGGTGGTGTAGCCCACCGCGTTCCAGCTGTTGTACAGCTCCGGGTCCTTGTCCGTCATCCAGAGCTGGTAACCGTGCGCACCGTGTACGCTGTCAAAGCGCACCTCCAGCTGCCCCATCTTGCCCGTCATCCGGGTGAAGAGGTTGGCAGGCACACCGGGGATACCGATGGGCGTGCGCTCCTTGGCCAGTTCAAAACCGCTGCTCAGCAGCATGGAACGGTCGCCGCCGCAGATGCTGCGTACATAGTCGGCCTGGGCGTTGAGGTCCTCCTTGGCGCTGTGTACCAGGTCATCGCGTTTGGACTTCGCCAAGAGGCTGCCGGCGTTGGCGTCGTCGATGGCCAAGCTCAGGTTGTCCGCCAGCGTGGTCATGTCCGCCAAAGGCACCTTGGGCGTCGGGAAGTTTGCATTCCCCGTCATTTTGCTGATCACGTTGCGCAGCAACACCAGCACCGACACGGGGTTCAACCGGGAGAGAGAGAGGCGAATATTCGCTTTCATCGTATGTACAGCCCCGGACCCGGTGGCTTATGCCGTTGTTGTGAGCGGTCCATGGGGGCTGCAACGGCCCGGTAACAGCGGTGTTCGCGGTATTCCGGCCCGGAATATCCGCACCCCGGGGCAGGGCTTGGTCGGCCGTGCGAAATACCGCGGCATAATTCCAATAGGAATAGTTTATTCCACCACGGATGGGCCTGACCCAAGGGCACTCAGGGTGGAACAAGGGCCATAAAGTCTGCCTAATGTGCGGGCACAGTCTGCCTAATGTGCGGGCACAGTCTGCCTAATGTGCGGGCACAGTCTGCCTAATGTGCGGGCACAGTCTGCCTAATGTGCGGGCACAGTCTGCCTAATGTGCGGGCACAGTCTGCCTAATGTGCGGGCACAGTCTGCCTAATGTGAGGGCACAGTCTGCCTAATGTGGGGGCACAGACTGCCTAATGTGGGGGCACGGTCTGCCTAATGTGGGGGCACGGTCTGCCTAATGTGCGGGCACAGTCTGCCTATTGTGGGGAGCAAGTCTGCCTGATGTGTGGGTCAAGTCTCCCTGATGTGCGGACCAAGTTCCCTTGAGGTGCGCGATAGATCACCTTATTTCTCGCATGAATTGCCCCGGATCGCTTCCGACCTGTTGTGCCGACGACCCGGTGGGGCCATCACGGTTTTAGAGGGTGGGCGGCTTGTCCGGCCGCAGGCCACCGACCAAGGGGGGCAACACTGCACCCAGCAGGTGCAGGAGCACAAGCACCTCATGGAAGCCCGGCTCACGATAGCCGCGTTCCACCTTGCTGAGGTAGCTCTGTTTGCGGCCGATGCTCCCGGCCAGGCATTCTTGCGTTACTCCCTTCAGCACCCGCGCTTGGCGGATGTGCTCTCCGATCCAAAATTTCATAGCCTGCGTTTTGGCGCACGACGGGAGCGACGGCGGGCGCAGGTTTATTGCTCGCAGCCAAGATATCCGGGGCGCTTTTAACGGCATGCCGCCCCGCTGGCGATGTTTTCCACGGTAGGATGTCGATCTTCCAGCGCCCGCCCGGCTCCTCGTCACTGCGGGCCCCGACCCGCAGTCCCGGTGCGTCGTCACTACGGGCCGGTTGATGTCGTCACTGCGGGCCCGCCCCGATATGCATCGGGGCGCAGTCCCGGTGCCCCACCAACCCACGCCAGTCACAACCACCCGCATCATCGCCGTGGACATGCCCAACACTCAGTACGCGAACGCACAGCCGTGGTATGACTACCGCACCAGCGTGGACCAGATCGAAGCCGTTACCGGGCTGGACTTGTTGAATGCCTTGCCTGCGGACCTACAGGAGATGCTGGAGGGTGGGGTGGATGCGGGGGCGGTGCATTGAGGGACCTTTGGCCTCTGACCGCCGGAGGCGGATGAACTGGTGACACTCGGGAATCAGTTGAACGCCGGGCTGGGGAACACGATCGGTCTCTGGAAAAAATACCTATGATCGGGTATTGTGGGAGTCGACTTGCCAAAGTTGATTTGCAGCATTCAAATAAACATCACCATGGCAACCGAACTGAAACGTTTCTCCGGCCCGTACGCCACCATGACAGTGGCAACCTATGAGCCGCTCATCATTCAATGGATATCCTTCTTAACGCTGCGGAATCTCTCCATGGATCTGGCCCTGCGCTATCCCAAGGCGAAGTTGATGGTCCGCAAGGAGCACTTTCCCACAGCGTATGGTTTGAACGAAACCCTTCGCCCTCGACTGCCGATGCGTCCTGATCTGAAGTTGCAAGATGCGCCGAAGTGGATACCCTTGAACCATATGGGGCTTCCCATGGATCCGGACGCCTTGGTAAAGGCAAAAATGAAAAGGTTTCCGGGTATGATGGCTTCTGGGTCTCAGGCGATAGTCAGTGGTGCCGTATCGTTAGACCCCTCAGCGGTGCCGGCGATGGAGCATATGAGCAAGGCGTGGGGAATGAATGACCTGGTGCGCAGCGCGGTGAAGAAGGCGGCAGACTCATTCGGTTCATTGATGAACATACCCGTGTTATTGGATCGGCGAATGGGCAAGGCAGTGCCGGGTATCAACGTGCATGATGTAAAGATGAAGTTGGAACAGACAATGTATACCACGGTGCGGGATTGGGTGAAAGCTGGTGCGAAAGACGATCTAATGGTCCGCTTGAGCAAAGACCTGCATTATGATGGTATCCAGATTCCGCATTTCTGGCCGTGGCTCTCCTATGAGATGCTCTCTCCGATCGGGGTAGCGCATTACTACCGCCAACTGTACTTCAATCTGGAGGAAGGTGTAGGACCGGTCGAGGAGGCCTTCACCGTGGCTCCATTGGAAACGCTCGAAGTGCTATACCAGACTGTGCGCCGACAGATCCATGAAGAGGTTTTGGAGCAAGGGTTGGAAAGTGTGAGCGAATCGGCCACAGAAGAGAAGAATCTGGATGAGGTGAGCGACAAGGTGAGCAGTATGATGCAAATGGACTCGAGCGCTTCTATGAGCGCGAACGCATCCGGGGGCATTGGGGTGTGGTCTGTTGGTGCCGAAGCATCGGCCAGCCTGAACACCTCTTCGCAGAACAGCCGTGAGCTATCCACACGACGCCTGAAGGAAATGACTAAGCGAGCTTCGGAGCGCATCACCAAGAGTTTCAGTATAAAAACCACGGACTCTACCGACACCACCACCACGAGCAGCACGCGCCGGGTGATCCGTAACGATGGCGCAGATCCCGTTAGCTATGGGTTACGCCGTGTTCTGCGCCGTGTGCAAGTGAAGGTGCAGGACCTCGGCCCTCGACTGGTCTGGCAATTGTACTTGCGCGATCCCGGGCATGGCTTAGCGCGCAGCAAGTTCGTGCTATACCGGGACGCTCAACCGATCGCGGTACCTGATGTTCCACCGGGAGTACCCCCGCGGCCTATCGGTGGCTCTGATACGGGAAGCGTAAGCACAAGCATTATCGTGTTCAGGCATACCGATGGAGTGGAATACTACGCCGTGGAGTTCGTCATCAAGCCCGGCCCAGATCGCGATATCACGGGAGTGCGAGTGGACAGTATGACGGATCTGGAAGGTGGTGGCAAGGACGATGAGGCTCCTGCACCGCACAATGAGGTGGACCTTGGATCATTATGGAACCCTGCTACCAGAACCTTCACCGCCCGGATCGCCATTCTCCCGGGGGATTCCGCCACCGTGCAGTTGAACTACACCTACAACTATTCACCCAGTCAAGCGGTATTGGATGCGTGGGAGCTATTGCGGGCTGATGCAGCGAGTAAGATCACGGAGAGTGCCATGATCGATCAGTTCGAGCAGCAGAAGAACCTGATCACGCAGCGTAGTCGCATCCGTCCAAGACCCGCGAACGATCTCCGGAAAGAGGAGCGCTATGAAGTGATGAACCGAATGGTGGATTATCTCTTTGGACGAGGCGATGAGCGCAGTGAACCGACCCCACTAGAGATTGAACAATTCCACCGCTTCTTCGATATCGATGGCATGTTCACATACAACCATCCATCCTGGTGGAAGCCTCGGTTCCAAGGCAAAGGGTTGGTGGACCGCATGCCGTATGAGATCACCAGCGAAAGTGAACCGGCTGCATTGGGTAGTTCACTTGGCTGGGCCTTGCAACTTGATGGTGACCACCGGAGGAATGAATTCCTTAACTCCGCATGGGCGAGGGTATGTCTCCCGATAAAGCCGGGTTTGGAGAGCCAAGCATTGGCGTGGTTGCGCGAGCATCTGGAAGGCGATGCGGGATACAATGACACAAGTGGACCGTTGAAACGATTGATCGACGACATTGCTGCCTTCCGCAAGCGTGAACGCGACCTGGATACGGACAGCGCCGACTACGTGACGGTGGATTCCACACCAGGAGCACCAGTGGACCCATTGAAGCCCGAGGGCGTTTACCCCATCGTTCAAGAGTTCGACGTCACCGTTCCCACCGAAGGGTTCGTGTATGATAGGTTGAACGTGGTTACACCGTGAGCATCTGACCGGTCATGCCCCAGCGCATCATTGTTGCATCCGGTATCGAGATCCGCGATGCCCCGCAAGAGGCGGATCTGGTTGGAATGCTCAATACCCGGGCACAACCAAACTGGGTTTGGCCTCCTGGTCTCAGATGGACATTCCCGCGTGGCCCGGTAGCTGCAGCGAAGTTTGAGATCGAGCTGGTGCATACGATGGCGGAATTCCGCACGGCATTGGAGGAGAGGGACGCATGGGTCATCTACAGTGGCCATTCGCGTTATGGACAGGGCCCCGCATTCGGACCGGCCAATACAGCACATTGTCCAACAGCCGTGGATATGCCGGTGAATCCATGGGGCCAGCACTTCCGAATGGGATGGGATGCCACAGACACCGAATGCATGGGCGATATCCTCGAACATGGAGTTGCACCGCGGGAGCTGGACATCACCGCGGCGAATCCAGGTCTTTCCCTGCCTTCGGCATTGGTGAGAGCCGCTAGTGCAGCCAAAGATGTGGAGCGGATGAGACGGCGTGGGAAGTTGACCAGGCAGGACCGGAGGCATCCCTGTAACATACGTGGAGCGTGGAGGAATCTGCATACTTGCCACAGCGTTGAAGCGGAACAATTCAGCCTACGACCTGACCAGCCGATCCTCAATCGCAACTACTACGCGCAGATCACGGTGGGCGGAACCCCGGATTTCCTAACGGCAGTGACCGTCGGTCATGGGGATCTGGACACGGTGAACCTGCGCTGCGCGGTCTTGTTCATGGGCAGTTGTTCCAGCAACGTCCACTACCGGCATTCGCTGGTGAACCATCGTACAACCCAGAGGGCCAATTGCTGGTTCTACCTCACCATGCGGGTGAACAGCGCCTCACATGCAGCCACCTTTGTTGATGAGGCCCTCAACGGGACTGACCCCTTATCCCGTGGCGGAGCGAGAACCATGATACGGCGACTGAACAGCCAGCCTGATCCCGGAACCGTCGTTGTCGTGAAACCCTGATAGGGCATGGTAGACATTCGAATGATCGAACAGGTGTTGGATAGTCCGGTTGGACGGGACGTGCGGCGTGCCCCCATTACACTCGTGATCCTTCTTCATGATCCCGAGAGCGCTGGGCAGCTCGCACAATTCCTGGATAGCAAGGGAAGACGGTGCGACAATGCGCTGGCTGTGTTGAACCTATATGATGAAAAGTGCCTTCCGGCTTTGCTCGGAGCATGTGCTGCGTTAGGTGTTGGGGGAAGATCCAGGGTTCTCAATGTTTTGTATTCATTGCTACAAGACCTTCCACAGGCTCGCATCAAGGAGCAACTATCCACTTATCGGGATGCCTTGTTAGTATTGCTGACCGACAAAAGACCCATCGTATTGGACTACAGAGGTCCCGTCGAAATCGATTTCGCTGGTCGTCTCTGCGATGATGCCTACATCATTATCCAGGTTCTGCTCATTCCGGATGCTGATGTTTCGGAATTTCGCCGTGCGAGCGAAGAAGAGAGGGATCGCTTCATTGATCAGCTTCTTCGCAAGCTGGGATCTACGCTTATCGGTTAGCGCTCCGATCATTCTAAATTGCTGGAGTGAGGGGGCTACGGCAGCGGCGCGCTAGGCGGCACCACCTTCTCCATCGCCAACGGCAACATCACCGTGCCGGAGTGAGGTGGTCGGGGAATTTAGGACAGGCGAAGGTCGGAACTTTGCCAAAGGATGAGTACGAAGAAGAACTACCGTAAGCACACCGCGGCGCTCAAGACCCGTGTAGTGCTGGAAGCGCTCACTTCGCAATCCGGGTCTACGGCCCGTTTATCCGGAAGCGCAGTTCACGGTTGAGCCGAGAACAGTGGTGGGGAAGCTTGGGAGGCGTTATGGTTAGCGCTCAGCCTCTTGCGCTTTGCTCACCTTGAGCATGAGATCAGTGATTGTCATTGCCTGCCGAATTTGAAGCTGTGCCACACGCACACGCTCGGCATCCTGTTCCAATTCAATAGACTCATCCTCTCGAGTATCTGCGTCAATGAGTTGGCTCTTCAATTGGATGATGGCGTGGTAGCCGATCCAAACCTGATAATTGGTGATGAAGAGCTTCATCTTGTTCTCATTCTGCGTCTTGAGGCGCTCAACTGTTTGAGCATAGGGCCCAAACACTGTCGAGTAGTACACAACAATCATATCGGCCGTCTTCATGGGCTTGTATGCCACACCCAGTTTGTCAGTGAAGACATCCTCATCCCACACTGAAGGCCAAAACGAATCATCTGGCGTGATGGGGAGAATCTTGAATGGTGGTATTTTCCCCTTTCCATCTTTTGCCGGCTGAGATTTCGGCTCCGCTAGTATGAACTCTGTCGAGTCGGAAAGTTGAGCACCATCCAACTTGGTGATAGTAACAACCACACGGCCTTTCTGCCCCACCTTCGCATCGTCAGTGGCACGCAGGCGCCAACCCGCGCGACCACCTTTAAGTGGCTTGCGAGAGGCGATGCCAAGCGATACCGGTTCGAAGCGAATATCCAACCGGTCATTCATTCGAGCATCCGCGTTAGTATGAATGGAGAGGTATTTCGTGCTGTTGATTGCCAACTCGAACGACGGTTTAGGATACACGATCTCCAATTCTGTAACCTCTGGAAAAGGTAATGTCGGAAGAGGCTCCACCGGTGGTTTTGGAGGTTGTGGCGTGGGAGCCGCACCCCCGCCATTCTTTCCTGGCGTATCTGTATTTGCACTCTCGGTGGATTCAAACCCAGCCTCTTTTAGAAGGGCAGAGATTTGCCGCTGCACCTCACCTTCTGTCTCCTGCGAAGCCTTTTGGGTTACCGAGTCCTCTAACTTCTTCTCAAGTTCGTGCAGAACTTCATCTTCGGAGATCATTCTAAAAAGTTCCTGCATTATGCTCTTAGCAACAGCGCCCTCTTCCAGTACACCCTCGCGCGTGGATGTGAAAAGGCCATTGCGAACGTCCTTAGGCACCGCAGAGGCATCTATATGAACTATGGTGTGCCGCGAAACCATTGGGAGGTTCGCTTGCTTGAAGAGGTAGTTCCCGAGATCACCTTGGTTCTGGCCGTTGAGGGTAAAAACAACTGGATGCTTCTTCCGGATGTAGAGTGCATTGGAATCTGGCCGCAGTTGGTAATCCGCATTTTTCCTTTTGCGTTCATAGTTGTAGATTACCCAATACTCAACACCGACGCATGGCTTAGTGCTACCAGCGGGAACAACCCATTCCATTGGCCTGTAGTGCATGAGCTGAGTGCGCGAGTCCTCATCAGCTTCTTCCCGCACCTTGGCATAGCTCATGAGTCGGTTTCGACTACCTCTAACTATCTCGTCACGAGCAGTAGATGCCTCGCGATTATCCACGATCCGGAAAGGAAACAGCGGATCGAACATCGAATAGTGCAGGAAGTGATAGAGATTCCCGGGCACAGCGCTAAGCTTGGCTGCGTTGCCTGAGAGTTGGAAGCCATAGTGCCGGACCAGTGTGCCGGTCGTAATGCTATACTCCCGTTTGAGTACCTCGGAGACCCGAACAAGTATCGGTGTTGCACGTGTGGCCACCAATACCGATGCTTTCCCCTCCAGGGAACGAACAGCTAGATAGGCGTAGCAGTCCTCTTTATAACTTTCATCAAGCCGGACTTTTCGCACCAGAGTGAATCCTATTTCACCGGGGTTAGATGGTGAGCGCGATGCTATCAGGACAAAGTCGCAAAACCGAAGTGTTGATGCACCACCTTGACCGTATGCACCGGCCACGTATTTCTTGGTGATCTTGTTTCCTCGATGAAGCGAGAGTATCGTGTTGGGGAACTCGGTTGGTGACACCCCTACGCCGGCATCGAGTACATCGACTGTGGGAGATTCACCGGTATCCCCTGGCTGCAGGATGACGTGCAGCTTTCTGTCATTCTTGGCGGCGGAATAGTCCCATTCGAACAGCCCGCTATCGGGTCCGGATATTGGACGCCCAAACCAGTTAGCCATAGCTTCCTGTGGCGAATTGGGCTTAGTTCCAGTAGTGACATTCGCTCGAGCTTCAAGCAATGCGTCAATCGAATTGGTAATTCGTTCAGTAAGGCTACGGCCTGAATTAGATCCGAGGTTGATCGTGCCAAGATTGTTCTCGTTGCCGTTGTATGGTTCCCACATGAATTGCGATACACCGAATGGGCTTCGGATACCCCTTTCCGCATGGTCACCTAATTCTGTAAGGATCGCTTGGACCTCACTCGGTCGTGTCGCTACAAGTAGGCGTTCAAGAAGAGGACTTTGGTCTGGCATATTATACAGGTCTATGGATCAACATGACTTCACGGCTATTTGCTGGCGATGCACCCGTGTTGTTGTACCAACGCCGGTTGGGGACATTGCGCCAAACCCGTTGCGCACGTCCAAGCGAATCACGATCGGTAACCTCCTCGTACCCCGCTGCGGCCATCATGTTCAGATAGCGGGGCAAATGCGCCCTGGGATTTGAGAAGCCGACGAGCTGAACCAAGGTGCCTGCTGGGTCAAGTATGGTCTTCATCGTAGAGAAGACGTTTAATGCTTCCTCGAAGTACTTCGACCTGGCGTGTGTCCGATAGTCACCGAAGGTGTAATAGGGGGCGCCCATCCCGTCCATTGAATTAATGAGCCAGAACGGAGCGCGGGTTCTTCTTCTGCTGTTGATTTGCCACTGGTGGTACACAATATGGGTGCCGGCATACGGAGGGGACGTGATGATGAGTTTGGCCTTTTCGAGTTGCATGCTACTCGTTAGCAGTTTGGCTGGCAAATCCTGTGCAGCGCTCAAGTGTATTTGAGCCACCGGTCGTACACCAAATCGTGCTGTGCTCCCATCGCATTGCTGGGTGAAAGCCAACGCGCCTAAGTACACAGCGTGGGCATCCTCAACAAGGCGTTTACGGATTGCTCGGCCAGTTGGTGTGTGCTCCCGACAATCGAGTGCCCATTGACTCGTCTTCAGGAGAACAGATCGTACGAACAGCTCGACATCCGGATCGCTACTTCTTTCAGTCAAAATCAGGATTGGCGCGACAAGTCGTAGAAACCGTTTCGGAACGTTGTTCAGGTAGCCGTCCTTTATGTATCGCTTGGGAACCGCACTGCCACTGTTGGTTTGCTCCTCTCTAGCATTAAGGAGTTCGAGTGCCTCTTCGAAGTTCTCCTCCGAAAACCTTGTGATCTTGGCTTTGGATGCGAAAATGGCGATAGGGTTGATGTCACATCCTAGGAAGTTGCGCCCGTTGGACAAAGCCTCCACCGCCGAAGTGCCTCCGCCGAGGAACGGATCCACGACTAGGTCCCCTGGTTGACTTAAGCTCGTGATGATCTCTCGTGCAAATCTGGGACTGAACCTTGCGGGATACCGATAAAGGTTATGGCTCAACCCGGTGACAAGATGCTTCGAGTTCAATATACGCGATATCCGAAATGCATCAACCATGAGAGGGACAGGAGTCTTTTTGAGCAGCACAATGTAGTCCCGTCCAAGTCAGAGTATGACTTCGTGTTATCAACTGCCTCTGGTTAGCAAGGTGCATCTATAGACCACGGCGATATCCGTATGCACCATCAGCACACAAAGTCCAGCACATGTCTTCGATGTGTCCGATTGCCTTGCCCGCACGCTGCGGCAGTTGTTCCAGCTATCCATAGCCTTCCTTTCCTGACGGGCCGGGTCCCTTATGGCGCGCCAAGTGGCCTAAAGCCTAAATGCGCCTGAGACCGAATACGCTTTGAGAGCCGAATGCCGAAAGAGCCGGAACCCATGCGCTGTCGTCATGGAACAAATGCGCCTGAGCCTGAAGGAGCCAAGAGGCCGATGGCCATGTGCGTGTTCCGGGAGTAACCGGGACTGCGCCCCGATGCATATCGGGGCGGGCCCGCAGTGACGAATGCGCCTTAGATGCCAAGAGGCCTGGAGGGGTCCGTTAGTCATGAGCCTATGAGTCGTGAGCCTTTGAGCACGAACGGCACGGCCTTTGGTGCCTACGTGGGCTAACTTCGCGCCATTCCTGAAAAAAACATGTCCAAGCGTTCGCTTCTTCTCCTCCTCGTTTTTTGGAACATCCTGCTCACCGCCGCCATCGTCTGGTCGCTCGTGCGCGCAAGAGTGCCGCAGCGCCTCTTGGAAAAACAGCTCACGGAGATCGGTGGCGCCAATGAAGTGCAGCCCCTACCGATGGTGCGGGATACGGGATCGGTCCCCGAGGGCCGGATCGCCTATTTCCTCATGGATTCCGTGGAGGCCAACTATGCGCTGGTGAAGGAAAGCTCGGACCGTGTGCGCAGCGAGGGGCAGCGCATGGAGAACAACTTGCAGCGCGAAATGCAGAAAGCGCAGGGCCGCTATGAGCAGCTCACGAGCAAGGACCACACCTACAGCACCCAGGCCGAACTGCAGCAGGACCAGGCCGAACTGGAACAGCTGGGCCAGAAGATCCAGGACATGCGCACCAGCGCACAGGACCAGTTGGACAAGATGCAGACCGACATGCTGCGCGATATCACCCAGAAGATCCGCGGCTTTTTGGAGAGCTACAACAGCACGGCCGGGTACGACTACATCTTCAGCATCCAGGACGCCGGGCAGATCTGGGTGGGGAACGAGGGCTTGGACATCACCTCGGCCGTGGTGGCCGGCCTGAATCAACAGCATCAAGCCGTAAAGGCCGCGAAGGCCAAGTAGGTCGTCCGCCTTATGCGTGAAGGCAGTGGCGGAAGCGGCTGAGACATACCCACATGATCGGCGGATGAGCACCTACAGGATCTTCGCAGCCGTGATCCTTGCCGCTTCTGCTTTCGCTGCCTATGCGCAACCCGCGGCCAAGAAGAACGAGGACCGGGTGGAGATCCTCAATGCGGACCGCTGGGAGTTCGATCAGATCATCGCGCCCGGCGCACAGCGGCTTATCGGTCATGTCCGCTTCAAGCAGGCGGACGCGGTGATGGACTGCGACAGTGCCTACCTCTATGAGGATGAACGCGTGGCCGCCTTCGGGAACGTCCACCTCAAACAAGGTGATACGCTGAACATCAGCGGCGACCGCCTCCAGTATTCCGGAGCCGAGCGCATGGCCCGCATCACCGGGAATGTCCGGCTCAAAGACCCCGGTATGGAGCTGACCACCGAGGCGCTCACCTATGATGTCCGCGCCCACCGGGCGGAATATGCCGAGGGTGCGCGCATCGTCAGCCTCCGGGACGAGAATACCCTCACCAGCAGGCATGGGGCCTACCTCGCGGACAGCCGCCGTTTCATCTTCAGCGACAGCGTAAGGCTGGAGCACCCGGACCGCACCATTACCGCCGATACCCTGCAGTATGTCACCGCCACCGGCATCGCGGAGTTCTTCGGGCCCACGCACATCACCCAGGGAAAGACGCGCATGTATTGCGAGCGCGGCAGCTATGACACCCGCACGGGGAAGGGGCGTTTCACCAAAGCCGGCCGCATCGCCAACGAAGGGCAGGAGCTCACCGGCGACAGCCTGCACTACGACCGCGCCACCGGTGAGGGCGCGGGCTGGGGCCATGTCACCATCACGGATACGGTGAACAACCTGTTGGTGCGTGGCGAACTGGGCAAGCACCGTCAACAAGAAGGCAGGTCCATGGTGACCGGTCGTGCGGAGCTCGTGATGCTGATGGGCAAGGATTCGCTCTTCCTGCATGCGGATACGCTCTTCGGTAGGGAGGACAGCCTCGGCAAGCGGACCATCGATGCCCACCGGAACGTCCGTTTCTTCAAGAGCGACCTCCAAGGCGTCTGCGATACGATGACCTATACCGGAGCGGACAGCCTCATCACCTTGCGCGGCAAGCCGTTCATTTGGAGCAAGACCGACCAGATCAGCGGCGATACGGTCCGCATCCAACTGAGCAACGGGCATGCCGAGACGCTCTTCGTGAACGGGGCCGCGTTCATGGCCTCCGTAGCGGACAGCCTGCATTTCGACCAGGTGGTGGGCACCACGATGATCGGCCATTTCCGCAACGACGAGCTTGCGCAGCTGACCGCGGAAGGCAATTGCAGAACGGTCTATTTCTCCCGTGAAAAGAAGGACACCACGGAACGCACCACCGGCATGAACCGCGCCGATTGCAGCCGCATCACCGTGGGCTTGGACAGCGGGAAGGTGAGCACGGTGAGCTTCATCACCCAGCCGGACGCCACGCTCTATCCGTTGGACAAAGCACCGACCGACGAAATGCGTTTGGAAGGTTTCTTCTGGAACGCAGCGGCAAGGCCGGAGGACCGGGAGGGTATTTTTAGGGAGACGCCTTTGGAGGTCTTAGTACCGAAGGCAGGCCCCTGAGGGCGGTGGTTTTGGCTATTTCAGGTAGCAGTTGGCAGTGGCAGTCGGCAGCGTGCGTCGGCAGTACTCGGTACCCTGTACCCTGTACCCTGTACCCTGTACCCTGTACCCTGTACCAGAAACTTAGATCACCGATCACTAACTGGCAGAACGCACTGCACCCTGAGCCGCACGGACTCTCAGTAACCGGGCCTGACAACTGACAACTACTCCCCCAAATACCTCACGAACTCCGGCAACGGCTTCCGGTAGCCCTTCGGCCATTCACCGGCGGGGTAGCCCATGTAGAACAGGCCTAAACAATGGTCTTCCGGGCCGAGTTCCAAGAAGTTGCGCATGGCCTCCCCGGTGAGCACGGAACCGGTGCTCCAGAACGCGCCAAGGCCGTATGCGGCGCAGGTGAGGTGCATGTTCTGCACCGCGCAGGCCACGGCATACTGCTCCTCGTGCAGGGGGATCTTGCCATTCGGGTCGCGGGCCAGGCCCAAGGCCACCACCACGCTGCTCTGCAAGGGGCGCTGCACGTGGCTGTCGTACTTGCGCTGCATGAATTTCTCCCCCGGAAAGAGCCGCATGTATTCCGCGCCCATGAACGCGGAGAGCCGCTCCCGGCCTTTCCCGGTGAAGACCGTGAAGCGCCAAGGCTGCGTCATGCCGTGCGTGGGCGCCCAGATGGCGTTGCCGAGCACCTTGTCGATCACGTCGCGCTGCACCTCCCGGTCGGTGTAGTCCGAGGGCTGGATGGTCCGCCTGTCGCGGATGGTCTCTGTGATATCGCTGATGCTGTGCCGCATGAAGTTGGATGGGATGGGCCGCAAAGAGACGAAGAAACGGGCATCTGTCCGGTCCGTCCATGGTGATCGGGTATTGTGCGCCCGCCTTACGGCGGACACGGCCTCAAAAGAGTTGAACCACGGATGCACACGGATAGGCACGGATAATGCCGTTGCCGCGGGGAGTTGACCACAGATGACACAGATGACACAGATAATGCCGTTGCCGCGTCCGATGCATATCGGACCGGCTGCTGTGTGCCTTCGGCACTGGATGGCCGCAGATGCAGCCTCGATGGTTGAAGTTCTCCCCTCCTTCCTTCAAGGAGGGGCAGGGGTGGTGTATTCTGTGAGCGGACAAGAAGGGAACCACGGATCCACACGGATCTACACGGACCGTGCTTCGCCAAAGCGCTTCGCCCAGGCGAGTAATGCCGTTGCCGCGGGGAGTTGACCACAGATGACACAGATGACACAGATAATGCCGTTGCCACGTCCGATGCATATCGGACCGGCTGCTGTGTGCCTTCGGCACTGGATGGCCGCAGATGCAGCCTCGATGGTTGAAGTTCTCCCCTCCTTCCTTCAAGGAGGGGCAGGGGTGGTGCATTCAGTGAGCGGACCACCTCCAACCCCTCCTTCCAAAAAGGAGGGGAGACGACTCTCCGGCAATGGTCCGATATACACCGGGCCATTGACCTCGAAAAAGAAGATAAAACGTGATAGCCCTGTCCAAGCAACGGAATGCCATTTGGCCATGTCTTACGTTTGCAACCTACAAAACCAGAACCATGGGACTTGATCGTTACGCTGCTCTCGCACTCGCCTTCCCCTTCGCCCTCGCCGCCGGTGCGCAATCCATCACCTTGGTGGCCCCGGGGAACGTGCCCAATACAGGAAACACATTCATCGTGCAGCGAGGAGCCTATGTGGCCCCCGGAGCAGGTGGCACAGGGATGCTTTTCAACTTCAATTCCTTGGTGAGCACCGCCACCAATACGTACAAGTGGGAAGATCCCGCGGGCTTGCCCAACGGAGCGCAGTTCCCAAGCGCGCAGTTCGCTTTGACCAACGGAGGTGCGGACACGATCTTCTTCATGGCAACGGCCAGTGGCATTGAGCGGGTGGGGGATACCCAGACGATCAATGCGGCTGGTACCGATTACCACCTGGTCACCTCCTTTTCCAACAGCATGCTGGAACTCACCCTTCCGCTCACATACGGCGACCCCTCTTGGACCGATCTTTTCGTAGGATCAGTTACCGTGGATGGGAACACTACGACACGCAACGGAGGGATCACGGGAACCGCCGATGCGTGGGGACGCGTGGTGTTGCCGGGTGGTGTGGACACCGTGGAGGTGTTGCGTGTGACCACGCGTTTGACCGAAACGATCCCGCTTACCGTTAGCGGTTTCCCGATCACTGTGGGGCATGTTCACAACGTCAATGCCTACTATCCCTTATGGGGCAAGTTCCCCGTGTTGCGTACGGTTTCGGATTCCCTGACCTCCCAATTCCTGAATCAGGATTATGCGTACACCGAATGGCTCGACCATACGGCCGTCGGCATTGTTGCCCTCCACACGGACCCCTTCAACGTGCGCGTATTCCCGAACCCCGCAAGCGAGATCGCCGAAGTCACGTTCAATGAAGTGCAAGGTGCCGCCACGATGGAAGTGGTGGACATGCGCGGTGCAACGGTAATGCACAAGGTGATCGGCACAACGGGCAATGCCCCGGCCGTGGAGCGCATCGATGTGTCGCAATGGGATGCCGGTGTGTACCAAGTGCTCCTGACCGATGCAAAGGGCAGCCGCAGCACGCGCCGGTTCATCGTTGCACATTGATCCTGAAGAGCCTTTGGCCTCCGCCCCGGTAGTGATCGCGTGATCTCAGTGGAAAGGGTGCGTAGCTGATCATCCGCTGCGCACCCTTCCCGCTACCTTTGTACCTGTAGTCGGCACGAACGCTGCGACTGCATTGGAATGCTTGGCTTACGCTTCGAAAAATACCTCCCCCCGAAGGACGACCGTACGCCTTTCGAAAAGCTCTTGCCCATTTTTTTGGAGATCCTCACCCACACCAGCGGCGATGTGGAGGAAGCGCTGGACTGGATGCAGGAAGTGGACAAGGAGCACGGCTTGTTCACGGCGGAATACAGCTTCGAGAATTTCAAGGAGGACCTCTTCAAACACGGCATCCTCGGCGTGCCGACGAAAGGGGAGGGGATCACCCTCACCGGCAAGGCCGAACGACTGATCCGTGAGCGCGCGCTGGAGCAGGTATTCGGCAAACTGAAGAAGAGCGACCGCGGCAGCCACGGCCTGCGCCGCACCGGACAGGGCGATGAGGTCACCAGCGACCGCCGCGCCTTCCGCTTCGGCGATGCGTTGGAGCAAGTGGCCATGAGCGACAGCATCCGCAACGCCCAGCAACGCGGTATCGATGAGCTGCGCATGAGCGAGGACGACCTCGAAGTGGTGGAGGCCGAGCACCAGAGCGCCTGCGCCACCGTGCTGATGATCGACATCAGCCACAGCATGATCCTCTACGGCGAGGACCGCATAACCCCTGCGAAGAAGGTGGCGATGGCACTGGCCGAACTGATCGCACGCCGCTATCCGAAGGACACGCTGGACATCGTGGTCTTCGGCAACGATGCGTGGCAGGTGAGCCTGAAGGACCTGCCCTACCTGCAAGTGGGGCCGTTCCATACCAACACCGTCGCCGGGCTGGAACTGGCCATGGACATTCTGCGCCGCCGCAAGCTGAAGAACCGCCGCATCGTGATGATCACCGATGGTAAGCCGAGCTGCATCAAACGTGACGGCGAATATTACATGAACAGCATCGGGCTGGATCCCTTCATCGTGGCGCGCACGCTGGATGCCGCCATGCGGGCACGCAAGGCGAAGATCCCCATCACCACCTTCATGATCGCGCAGGATCCCTACCTGCAACGCTTTATAGAGCGCTTCACCGAGGTGAACCAAGGCCGCGCCTTTTACACCGGCCTGCAAGGCTTGGCGGACATGGTGTTCCGCGACCATGCGAGCAACCGGAAAGCCTCTTGATAAACCCCTCTGATCCGCCGTGTAAGGGCGGAAGATCTTCCGCCCCGACATGAACCCCAAGAACCTCGGCGAACTCAAAAAAAGCGGATGGAAGCCGCGCACCGTGAAGCAGGAGCTGCGCGCCAACCTCATCGCACGGATCCGCGCCAAGCACCCGCTCTTTGAGGGCATTCACGGCTATGCCGATACGGTGGTGCCGGCCATGGAACGCGCGATCCTCGCGGGCCACAGCATCAATCTGCTCGGCCTGCGCGGGCAGGCGAAGACGCGCATGGCCCGATCGCTGGTGCAACTGCTGGACGAATGGATGCCCGTGGTAGAAGGCAGCGAGCTGAACGACGATCCCTTCGCGCCGGTGTCGCGCTACGCGAAGGACCTCGTGGCCGCCAAAGGCGATGCCACCCCGATCACTTGGATGCATCGCGATGAACGCTACACGGAGAAGCTCGCCACGCCGGATGTCACCGTGGCGGACCTCATCGGCGACAGCGACCCCATCAAGGCCGCCAACCTCAAGCTTGATTACAGCGACGAGCGCGTGATCCACTTCGGCCTCGTGCCCCGCAGCAATCGCGGCATCTTCGTCATCAACGAACTGCCGGACCTGCAGCCGCGGATCCAGGTGGCGCTCTTCAACATCCTCCAGGAAGGCGATGTGCAGGTGCGCGGTTTCAAGATGCGCCTGCCGTTGGACGTCCAGTTCATCTTCACCGCCAATCCGGAGGACTATACCAATCGCGGCGCCATCATCACGCCGCTGAAAGACCGTATCCAGAGCCAGATCCTCACGCACTACCCCGAAAGCATCGAGCTGGGCATGAAGATCACAGCGCAGGAAATGCGCTCGTCGGAAGAGCAGCGTGCCACCGTGGATGTTCCCGACCTGATGCGTGTGCTGGTGGAGCGCATCGCCATGGAAGCGCGGGACAGCGAGTTCGTGGACCGGAAGAGCGGCGTGAGCGCGCGCGTGGCGATCGGTGCGCTGGAAAGCGTGGTGAGCGCGGCCGAACGACGGGCGCTGTACAACAACGAGCAGCACACCATGGTGCGCATCGGTGACCTTTTCGCCGTGGTGCCCGCCATCACCGGAAAGATCGAACTGGTGTACGAGGGCGAACAGGAGGGACCGGAGAAAGTGGCCCAGCACCTGATCGGCCTCGCGCTACGGAAAACCTTCAAGGACTACTTTCCTGACCCTTCGCCCAAGCGGCGCTCAGCCACTGCTGCGGACCCCTATGCTGAGGTGGTGACCTGGTTCAACGAGAACGAGACCGATGTGCTGCTCGATGGTGATGCAATGAGCTACCGCGCTGCATTGGAGGCCGTGGGCGGCTTGCCCAAGGTGCTGAAGCTTCAGAAATCCACGGTCGCCGAAGCCGAGCGGTCAGTTTGGATGGAGTTCGTCCTCCACGGCCTGGCCGAGCACAGCCGCATCGGCCGCAACAACTTCACCACCGGCGTGCGCTTCGGGGATGTGCTCAATTCGGTGCTCTCCGATGATGCCGATGATGATGAGGAGGATGCGGCCGATCCCTTCGGGCTGCAATAGCGATATACGTGGAGGAGAACCGCATTTTGGCCGGACCCGCGTTACGAACAGCGGCATGGGCGATCGTTGGTTTCTTTCATTCGCAGGCTCCACTACCTTCGCGTCGCGATGACGGCCCCGGACATCCAGCAGAACGTTCAGCACATCTTCAGCGAATACCTTGAGAAGCAAGGCCATCGCAAGACCCCTGAACGTTTTGCCATCCTCAACGAGATCTATGCCCAAAGCGGGCACTTCGATATCGAGCGGCTCTACGTGAGCATGAAGCGGAAGAAATACCGGGTGAGCCGCGCCACGTTGTACAATACCATGGACCTGTTGTTGGACTGCCGATTGGTACGCAAGCACCGCTTCGGCTCCGCCCAGGCACAGTTCGAGCGCGCGCACAGCTTCCGCCAGCACGACCATGTGATCTGCACCGGTTGCGACAAGGTCATGGAATTCTGTGACCCCCGCATCCAGAACATCCGGAGCACCATCGCCGAGGTGATGGGCTTCGAAGTAAGCCACCACGCACTGCACATCTACGGGCTTTGCCCCGATTGCCTCAAAGAACGCAACAAGAAATGACCAGCACCGCAACCGATAAGCCCACCTTCGAACTCAATGTCAGTGACCAGGAAGGCGCGAAGGTCTTCCACCTGAAGGGCCGCCTGATGGACCAGCAGCAGGCCGACCACCTCATGGAGGTGTTGGACAAGCACCTTGAAGGCAACGAAGGGGTACACGTGATCCTCGACATGGGGGAGCTGCTCTACATGAACAGCACCGGCTTGAACATCATGATCAGCGTCCTCACCCGTACGCGCAAGGAAGGCGGGCAGGTGTTGCTCGCCGACATGTCCCACGGGGTCCGTCAACTGTTCATCGTTACGAAGTTGGACACGGTGTTCCCGATCCTGGACACCGTGGAACTCGCTTTGGCGAAGCTGCGCGTGTGAGCCATGGCAGCAAAAGTGGACGTGCTGCTCGGCGCCCAATGGGGCGATGAGGGCAAGGGAAAAGTAGTGGACGTGGTAGCCCCCGACTACGACGTGATCGCACGTTTCCAAGGCGGGCCCAACGCCGGGCATACGCTCATCTTCGACGGTAAGAAGCATGTGCTGCACACGATCCCGAGCGGCGTGTTCCGCGAGGGCGTGTGGAACCTCGTGGGCAACGGCGTGGTGATCGACCCGGTGATCTTCCTCCGGGAAGTGAAGGAACTTGCCGCCGCCGGTGTGGACGTGCGCCCAAGGCTGCTGATCAGCAGGCGCGCCCACCTGATCTTGCCCACGCACCGCGCATTGGACGCGGCCAGCGAGGCTGACAAGGGCAAGGGCAAGATCGGAAGCACCCTCAAGGGCATCGGTCCCACCTATATGGACAAGACCGGCAGGAACGGCTTACGCGTGGGCGATATCGAACGGCCCGATCTCAAGGCGCGGTACGATACGCTCGTGGCCAAGCACCAGCGGCTCTTCTCCATCTACGATCATCACGTGGAATGGCGCGATCAGGAGAAGGAATGGTTGGACGCGGTACAGGCATTGCGCAGCTTTACGTTGGTGGATAGCGAGCATTGGCTCGATCAACAGCTCGGGGACGGCAGGTCCGTCCTGGCAGAAGGTGCACAGGGAACGTTGCTGGACATTGATTTCGGTACCTATCCCTTCGTCACCTCCAGCAATACCATCAGCGCTGGGGCCTGCACCGGATTAGGCGTAGGGCCTTCCCGCATCGGCACGGTCATCGGCATCTTCAAGGCCTATTGCACCCGCGTGGGCAGCGGCCCGTTCCCCACTGAACTGCATGATGATGTGGGCGAACATATCCGCAAGGCCGGCAATGAGTTCGGCAGCACCACGGGCCGGCCGCGCCGTTGCGGTTGGCTGGACCTGCCCGCACTTCGCTACGCCGTGATGATCAACGGCATCACGGAGCTTGCCATGATGAAAGCGGATGTCCTCAGCGGCATGGGGACGATCCGTGTATGCACCCGGTACCGCGTCAATGGCAAGGAGACGGACCGCCTTCCCTTCGACATCACAGGGGACATGGAACCGCACTACACGGACCTTCCCGGTTGGGGCGAATTGGATGCCGGGCGCCCGTTGCCACCGGAAGCCGAGGCGTACATCCGTTTCGTGGAAAAGGCCACCGGGGTGCCCGTACGCATTGTTTCCGTGGGGCCGGACCGCTCCGCCACGATGATCCGGGAGGTCGCCGCCGTGGCCCGTTGACCCGGCACGATGGGGCGGAAGATCTCGCGCCAGCACGGCAGTTCCGAGGCATCGGTGCAACTCCCCCCGTTCGTCCGGGAGATCTTGGGCGCTGAGGCCGAACTCCTGCTGGAGGCCTTGAAAGGTCCCGCACCGGTGAGCATCCGTCTGGATCCCTTGAAAGAAGCCACGGTTGAAGGTATTCCCGTGCCTTGGTGCCCGCAAGGCCGGTACTTGGAAGAACGCCCGGTCTTCACGCTGGACCCCTTGTTGCATGCCGGGGCTTACTATGTGCAGGAAGCCAGCAGCATGCTGTTGGAACAGGCTTTCCGAGCGTGCTCCGCATTGCCGGCCGATGCCGTGGTGCTCGATCTCTGTGCAGCCCCCGGCGGAAAGTCCACGCACCTCGCTGCACTGCTGCCGGAAGAAGCCGTGCTGATCGCCAATGAGCCCGTGCGTTCCAGACAGGTCGCGCTCACGGAAAACCTGTGGAAGTGGGGCCGGCCGGATACGATCATCACCGGTAGCTTGCCGGAGGCCTTTCAGCCACTGGGGCCGTTCTGCGACCTGGTCGTAGTGGACGCCCCTTGCTCGGGGGAAGGCATGTTCCGAAAGGATCCCTTCGCCCGTGCCCAGTGGAACGAACAGCTTGTGGAAACCTGCGCCGCAAGGCAGCACGGGATCCTCGATGCGGCATGGGCCGCGCTAAGGCCCGGAGGCTACCTGATCTATTGCACTTGCACGTGGGAGGCACGAGAGAACGAGGATCAAGTGGAGCGGATGATGCAGCGCGGTGGCGAGGTGATCCCCGTTCCTGTTGAGCCGGAATGGGGCGTGCTGGCCACGGAACGCGGACAGCGTTGCTATCCGCACCGCGTGCACGGCGAAGGTTTTTTCATCGCGGCATTGCGCAAGACGATCAATATATCCGGCACTGATCATAGGTCCACCGACAGAAGTGTGTCGTGGTCCGATGGTCCGGAAACAGGCCACATCATGAGTTGGCTGAAAGATCCGGGCCGCTTCACGCCGATCGACCATGAAGGGGTGCAGCATGCCATTTCGGCCCGCTGGGCGGAGCTTGCGGAGGCGTTGACGGCCACGGTGCGCATGATAGCACCCGGTATTCCAGTGGCCCGGCGGAAAGGGGAAGCGTGGGTCCCGCACGCCGCGTTGGCCCTCAACACGCTGCTGGACCATGGGGCATTCCCGGCCTTGGACCTGGACCGGGAACAGGCGCTGCGGTATTTGCGCGGCGAAGCACTTTCCGCAACAGCGGCGAAAGGCACGGCACTGATGCGCTATCAAGGTCTCGGGTTGGGCTGGGCCAACGGGGCCGGTACGCGCTGGAACAACGGCTGGCCCGCACCATGGCGCATCCGCATGCGTTAGTACAACACACCATGGGGTTACTTTGCGATGCCCATGCTTGACCGCATTCTCGATCTGTTCGACCGCCACAAGTATGGCGTCATCGGGACGCTCATGCTCCATACGCTGCTGCTCTTCTTCCTCAACATCAGCACCGTGGACAACCGCACCGCATCGGCAGTGCCCGAACCCATCGAGATCGACCTCTCCAGCGATGTGCCGGAACCCGCCCCGCCGGAGCCACAACCCGGTGAGGCCACCGCGCAGGATGTCACCAACCGCGCCAGCAATACCACTGCGGACCCCGCGGAACAACACTTGTCCAAGGCGGCCCAGGAACGACTGGCCCAACGCGTGGATAAAGACCTGCACGATATGGAGAAGGAGGAGTTCGATCGCTTGGCCGATAAACGCAAAGCGGAGGGGAAGGAGATCACCGTGCCGAATCTGGATCCCAGCAAGTTCGATAAGAGCAACTACATGGAAAAAGCCCCGAAACCGGTGAAGGTGAAAGGGCTCACAACGGTATCCTACGATCTCGTTGGAAGAAGCGACATCGTATTAGAGGTGCCCGCTTATCTCTGCAAAGGCAGCGGCAAGGTGGTGGTGCGCGTGGCCGTGGACCGCACTGGGCAAGTGAGCAAGGCAGAACTGGACCAAGCCTCCACCACGACCGTGGACGCGTGTATGCTGGACAATGCACTTTCCTCCGCCGGTGGTGCCCGCTTTTCCAGCTCCACCGCGGCACCCCAACCGCAGCGCGGAACGATCACCTACATTTTTCTGGCCCAGTAGGCCATACCAATTCTATATTCAAGATGGCCCAAAGGGTCTTTTGGGATATAGAATTGGTGATGCCTGCCTGCCGGCAGCTACAGGGTGTGTACATAACTCCCTATGGATATAGGCAGGGCTGAAGGCCCGGCCACATTACAGCCCATGGCGGCGCCATGGGCTGTTGAGCGCATATCGGGAGAAAGGGCTGAAGGCCCGATGCATGGCACAGATCACTACTACGAGCGGATCCGCTCCTGATCGCTGATCACGATATTTATCCCTTCATGGAAACCATCACCGACCATGCCTCAGTCCCTTAGCCAAGTCCTTATACACCTTGTATTCAGCACCAAGAACAGGCAGCCTTGGTTGAAGGCTCCTATCCGGCAGTCTCTTCATGCGTACATGGCAGGCACCGTCCGTGATCTGGAAAGGTGCGAGTGCTACCGCGTAGGCGGTGTGGAGGACCATGTACATCTGGCGATCCGCCTTTCACGTACGATCACTATCGCCGATCTGGTGCAGAAGGTGAAGACGAGTTCATCGCGCTGGATCAAGGAACAGGATAGGGCACTTGAACATTTCGCATGGCAAAAGGGCTATGCTTCGATATCGGCGTATTATCCTGATCTGCACCAGCTGCTGGCATACATTGATGGACAAGAGGAGCATCATCGCAAGGCGACCTTTCAAGATGAGTATCGGGGCTTTATGACCGAACATGGGATCGAGTTCGATGAACGCTATGTGTGGGATTGAGATCGCGCTCGAATGTGCCGGGCCTTCAGCCCTTGGCATCCACTCGACATACCAGCCCATGAGCGCCATGGGCTGGTATGTCCCGGGCCGTTGGCCCTATGAAAGTTGCGTACAGACCGTAGCTGCGGCAAGGCAGGTTCGCGAATTCGTTATCGACCGATCTATTGGGTGCTTACGAAATTACGAAACGGCGCCAGAATGGCGAAAACCCGCACCCAGAGCGGACAACACGTCATCGGGCAACAACAGGGACAGCCGGTTTGTCAGCTTTTTTTACGTTGGCATCACCTTGGCGGAACCGCCGACATCCGACCATTAAAAACGGAACACACCATGTACTACACCAAACAACATCCGTTCACCACGAAGCAGCTGCCCTTCAACAGCGTGCTCGAGCGATTCTTCGGCAACATTGACCAGATGCAGGGGAGCGACAACTTGCCGAACGCCCACACCCGTGCCAACATCCTGGAGACGAAGGAGGGATTCCAACTGGAACTGCTCGCCCCCGGATATGCCAAGGACGAGCTCAAGCTTAACGTGGAGAAGGACATCCTCACCCTCAGTGCGGATCCCAAGCAGAGCGAGATGCCGGAGGGGCAACGCTATACGCGCCGCGAATTCGCGTTGCCTTCCTTCAAGCGCAGCTTCCAGCTTCCGGAGCATACGGACGTGGACAACATCACCGCTGAACATGCGAACGGCGTCCTCACCGTGAGCATCCCGAAAAAGGTGGAGGTGAAGGCGGCAGTGAAGGAGATCAGCATCGCCTGATCAGGATTAATGGAACGTGCCACCCGCTCGGATCTTTCCGGAGCGGGTGCGCATTCCAGAGCTGTCGGACCGGCCACGAATTTCGGTCCATTTTCTTTCGAAGTGGCGTGCAACATTGACCTGTCATTCATCGTAACACCCTTAACATGGCTAAACCATTGATCGATTATTATCAGGAGATCTTATCGAAGATCAGCTATGCGGACCAGACCGTCTTTCGGAAGGAATTGCGCAAGGCGTTCAGGCGATTGGTACCTGCTGAAAGGGAGACCCTGAAGGAATGGTTCCGCTCCGCCTGCGTGTGCAAGACCGGGCTTGATCCGGAGGTCGGGGGCACGGCTGTGCCCCGTCCAAGCGAGCTTAGTTGAAGGTCTCGCTGTCCCAAGCCTCTTCACTGAACTGTCCGAAGAAGGCTAACCAGCCAAAGGCCGTGGCGGCGCAAAGGATGATCGTGGTGGAGAAGACCGCCATCAACCGGTGCCCGTCCCACCAAGGTACTGTGGGGTCTGCTGACAGCCAGATCGAGGGTGTCAAGGCTCCGATGATGACCGAGGCCAAGAACACGGTCACCACTAAGTTTTTCCAGTTTCTGAAGGGCCATCCGGTCACGGCGCGCCATGGACCGAGCGAACGCCCCCATTGATGCACCAAGTAGTATGATCCTCCGCCGAGGGGGATGAACAACAGCGGGTCCGCATTGCCATCACACAGCCTGAAACGCTTGGCGGGCGCCATGATCTTGAAACCGCCGAGAGGAGCGTCCGAGCGGGCCTCCAATTGCCTCAAGGTATAGATCGCCTCGCGCGGGATATTCCCTTTGAACCGGCCGGCGGGCAAAAATCGAAGCCGATATTTCACGCAGGCCCGGCGGATGTCCTCCACATCATAGGTCCGTAACGGGTCCAAGCCGGCAACACGGTTCTCCCGATGCTTCATGCTGCTGAGCACGGCGGCCCTCAGCAGTTCATCCTTCTTCTGCTCCTCCTCAAGGATCGAGTACACCTCCTGTACAATGACCGCCTGCCCCCTTAGAAGGCCGCTGAGCTCATCTTCATGGGTGCGGGACATGCCTTCAACGGATCGAACGGATCTATCCTTCGCTCCGGCTGCCCATGCTCAAGCTTTCGATCTCACTTTCCGGGTCATCGCCGAGCTGGGTAGGGCCCGCATCTAACAGGTTCTCCTGCGTTAGTGGGGGGCAAAGTTTGCTCGTCGCGGTAATGGCGTCATTCCCCTTTTCCACCACAGCATGCCAGATGCTGTCGAAGGGAAGGGTGAAACGGATCACGCCGTCTTCCTCTTGGCCTTTGAAGTACGTGTGCGTTCTGCTGCCGGTGTACTTCTTGAACTCCGCTGCGGTCATGAATTTCACAGGGGCGGGCGAGCTTGGGCCCAGCTCGATGATCTCCCCTCTCTTGGCCGGGTATTTCCTGAACAGGAACTTCATGTGCTGTTGGATGGTTTGTACCGCTAATATACGTTGCCTTGCACCGTACCGCTGACGTGAAGATGTTTTCAGAGCTTCACACTCAGGACCGGGAAGGAGGTGTGATTGACGATGTCCTCGGTAACGCTGCCGTTGACCACATGGAAGAATCCCTTGCGCCCGTGGGTGGCCATGGCGATCATGTCCGCATCGATGCCCCGTGCAAAGTCCAGTATGCCTTCCTCCACGCTCAGGTCGTTGTAGATGGTGGTGCTGAATTTGCGCAGCTCATGTCGCTGGAGGAATGCGTCGATCGCCTTATAGCTGTCGGCACTGCGCTGGAAGCTGCCCGGTGTGTTCACTTTTAATAGGTGGACCTTCGGGTCGAACAGCTTTACGATCGGCAGGAAGGCATCGAACTTCTTGATGTCCGCAGGCGTGAAATTGGATGCGTAGACCAGGTCCTGCACGTCGAAATCCTCTACGATGTGCTTGATCACCAGCACGGGCATTGGCGCTATGCGTACCACGCGCTGGGTGTTGGAGCCCACCATGGCCCGCATGCCCTGGGCACCGTTGCTGCCCATCACCACCATGTCCATGCTCTTCAGTTGGTCGTTCCGGAACATCTCCGTGATGTTGAACTGGCGCAGCATGAAGCGTTTCATGGGGACACCCACCAGAAAAGGCAGTTCGGGCACCTTGTCCAATCGCAGCTCAATTTCCTCGCGCATCCGGTGGTTGCTCGAATGGAAGTCGGTCATGTCCTCATAGACATGCACCAAGTGCAGCGTCGCGCCGGTGAGACGGGAAAGCTTGGCCGCGACGCGCAAGGCATCAGTCGCACAATCCGAGAAGTCATAGGGGACCAGGATGTTGTTGATGGCCATGATATGGGGGTTCTGTCCGGCCTGAAATTAAGTGTTGTGGCGATCCCGACAAACTATTCCTCTCTAACGGGCGGTCCGGAGGTTGTCTCAAGCCGGGATCCCCGTTCCCGATTTAACTTCACCGCCGCTCATGCCACGCCTCCATCTCCCAGCTTCCGAAAAGACACCCGAGATCCTCTTCGACCGGGCTACGGGGATGCTTGAAATGCGCGGGTGCTCCATCCATGAGAATGCCGAAGGTTTTTTCAGGCCCTTGCTGGAAATGGTAGAGGATTATGCCCAAAGGCCAGCTCCGGAGACAACGGTGAAGTTGACCATGACCTACTTTAACTCCAGCAGCTCCAAGTACATCTTGGACCTGCTGAAAGTATTGGACGAGGTACATATCACGGGTGCAGGCAAGGTCGCCATGGAATGGCATTATGACCAAGGCGACCTTGACATGGAGGAGGCCGGGGGGGATTACAAGGCCCTGCTGGAAATGCCGGTGACGCTCGTCCGCGGCATTACTCGTTGAACCGGTCGTTCCATTCCCGGTCGGAGATCGCGAGGCCGTCCTTGAAGTGGTAGGTCTGCCCCCACGGATGTACCACCTTTTTGTACACCACCGGTCGGCCTTCGTCCTCAACGGTCCTCTCGGTCACCGTAGCGCCTGCTTCCATGTAGATCCGTTCACCGATGGTGATGGGCCGGATATCCGGTCCGGGCGTTGATGCCCGCCGGGTCTGGTTAACCGAAGCTGCCGCAGGGATATTGGGCGGTGCCATATCCGCTGCAGGCACCGGTTTTTTTTCCATGGGAGCGGGGGTGGTTTCCGTTTCCACCGGGGATGGCAGGGGCGCTACCGATGGAGCAGTTGTATCCAATTGTGGGTCGGGAGATACAAGGGGGTGGGGGGTATTGAGAGGTGGCTCAGGCGTTTCCTGAGGCGATGGCGTGGCCACAACGGCCGGCCCGGGCGGATCAGCGGGAGGGGGAACTACCGGCGTTTGTCCAACGCGCTCCTCGTCCTGTTTCTTGATCAGCGCTTGCAGGTCTTGGATCTTCACCTTGGGATACACGTTGTATGGCCGTATGCTTCGAGCTTCATGGAAGGCGGCCAAAGCGTCCTCGTACCGTCCGGCCCGGAACGCGGCGTCCGCCTGTTTCATGATGTCCTGGTAGCCACTGTCGGCGGCAGCCTCGTGGGTTTCCCGGGCAGCTATCTTGGATCGTTCCTTCGGGGATAGCTTCTTGAAATCGCCTGTGAGGCTCCCGTCCCCTCCTTGCGCCACGCAAGGAACGGTCCATCCCGGTGCCAACAGGAGGCACACCACGCGAACAAGGAGTGCGGGGCGGAAGTTCATGGGCGGGTCACACCTGCAAAGATGCGGAATGGTCGCTACGTCGGTATACGTAATTTCGGCCCCGTTCGTTCCGTCCTGCTCCGGTCAACCCCGGGTGCAGCAACTGAACGGAACTGTTCAACCCGGATCCATAATCAACCCTACCATGAGAACTCTCTTGATCGCAAGCGCCGCCACCACCATCTTGTTCACTGCTTGCCACAGCGATCCCACTCAGAGTGAGCAGTACAAGCAATTGGAGCAGGACAAGACCGTGGTGGCCGAACAGAGCACCATGAAGGATTCCACGATAAATGCGATGTTCGGCGCATTCAACAGGGTCAGCGAGAATCTACGCCAGATCCGTGAAAAGCAGGGCCTGCTGAAACAGAGCGGTTTGGGCGTGGAGAGCGGTACGGACATGGAGCAGGGCATTGTGGACGACCTCCGGGCCATCGATTCCCTGATGACCGCGAACCGGAAGATCATTGCCCGCATGAAAAAGAGTTCCGCTGCGGACAACAGCAAGCTTTCGGAACTCACTAGGACCATCGAGGAAATGGAGCGCTCCTTGGCGGACAAGGATACGGAGATCGGCTCGATCAAGGAGCAGCTTGCCAGCACCAATGCCTCCTTGGCCAGCATGATCCAGATGTACCAGGACAAGGAGCAGCAGGCCAACATGCAATTGGGCGAGCTCAACGCCGCTTGGTACTGCGTAGGGACAAAGAAGGAATTGCTGGATAACAAGATCCTTACCAAGGAGGGTGGTGTGATCGGCATCGGCAGCGTGAAGAAGCTGAACAGTACCGACCTCAACAAGGACTACTTCAAGCAGATCGACATCACCAAGGTATCGGTGATCCCGGTGGACGCGAAGAAGGCCAAGATCATCACCGCGCACCCTGCGGGCAGTTACGAGTTGGTGGGAAAGGACCGCGTGGAGAAATTGACCATCAAGGACACCGCCGCCTTCTGGAGCCTCAGCAAATACTTGGTCATTGAGGCTGAATGATAACGGAGCGCCCCCGTTCGCCCAAGTGATGGCGTTTCAGAACGGCAACAAAGCACATTAAAAAGGGCCGCGATCAGCGGCCCTTTTTAATGTTGGAAGTGATGTGTTACTCCGCGGTCTTCGATGCGGGCTGTGCGCTCTTCAGGGTCTCTCCCTTCTCGGTCTTCGCGCCTTTTTTACCTGCGCAGCAGCCTTTGCCGCCTTCCTTACCACAGCTCTCCAGCTTGCCGGAAGCTTGGAGCTCCTCCAGCTTCGTCTTCTGGTCTTTCTTCAAGATCTCCGAGATGGAGGCGTAGGTGGCCTCGTCCTGTTTCTTGGCTTTCGCGTCCATCACTTCGCAATGGCCGCGCATGCCCATCAGGCTTTCCTCGTTTTTCATCAGCAGCTCGCTCACCTTGGCGGACTGGTCGTCGGTCAAGGCCAGTTCCTTGGTCAACATCTCGGCCTTGGCCTTGGCCATATCAGCGCAAGCCTTGGCGGTTTCCTTTTCGGATTGGGCGCTCGCCAGTGAAGCTACACTGATCAAGAGTGCGGCAGCGAACAATTTGAACGTCCTCATGGGCATGTTTGGTTTTGTGGTACGAAGATAGAATGTTCTGGTCGACCGGTTCCCGGCAAGGTGTTGTTTTTTGCCAAGCCGACACCGATCGCTACGTCATTAAGGCAAATAGGGTGCCGGAAATGCGGGAGTAGCAAGTACTATCTGAAATGGTCACCCCTAGGCTCAGGACCAAAGGACTCAAGACTTCGTCCCTCTGACCATCCGTTCAATGGAATCCCACATCTCCGGCTCCACCATCTCCAGCATGTTGAACTGGCCCGCGCCCTTCAGCCATTCGCCTCCGTCGATGGTGACCACCTCGCCATTGATGTAGCTGCTGTAAGTGGAGATCAGATAGGAGGCCAGGTCCGTGAGCTCATGGTGCTCGCCCACCCGGCCCAGAGGGACCTGCTTGGCCATGTCGAACTTTTCGACCATGTCGCCGGGCAGCAAGCGTTGCCACGCGCCTTTGGTGGGAAAGGGGCCGGGGGCGATGGCATTGGTCCGGATGCCGTACTTCGCCCATTCCACTGCCAACGAGCGTGTGAGCGCGAGCACGCCCGCCTTGGCACAGGCACTGGGCACCACGTAGCCGCTGCCGGTCCATGCATATGTTGTGGTGATGTTCAGCACGCGCTTCTCTTTTTCACCCTTGGCGATCCAGTGCTTCCCGAAGGCGAGCGTGCAATTCACCGTGCCCATCAGCACGATGCCGATGATCGTTTCGAAGGCCTTGCTGCTGAGGCGCTCCGTGGGGCTGATGAAGTTTCCCGCGGCGTTGTTCACCAAGCCGTCCACCTTGCCGAACTTCATCATTACCTCCTCCACCAAATGGTCCACGTCCTGCCATTTGCGCACGTCGCAGGCCACGGGAAGTACCGTGCCGCCGGTCGCTTTTTCCATCTCGGCCGCGGTAGCCTCCAGCACCTCCATTTTCCGGCTGGTGATGCAGACTTGCGCGCCCAAGCGCAGAAAGGCCTCCGCCATGCTGCGGCCCAAGCCCGTTCCGCCACCGGTGATCACGATCACCTGTCCGTCCAAAGCGCCTTCGCGCAACATGCTTCTCGTGTTTCCCATTTTTACTTTTTCCAATTTCCGGTTTCAGCTTTCCACCATCCGCTTTGCTCACTCAGGTGCATTCGTCCGCGGCACAGGGTGTTCGGTCTTCCGATCGATGGTTCCTTGGGAGGGTTGCACGGGCACCATTGGTTTGCCGTCAGCGCTGCCTCTGCAGGAGGTGGTCATCAGTTGCTCCACCTCATCGCCGTAAAGCGCCGTGAAGTCGCGGTCCAGGGCTTGGCGCAGGAGCATGCATGCCTTGGCCGTATCCCCGGTCTCCAAGGCGATCACACCGAGGTTGCGGTACACGAAAGGATTGTGGATCTTCTTCTTCCGTGCGCGCTGGATGTCCTTGATCCCCTTGGCGGTCTCCCCGTTCTTGTATTCGCTCCAACCCCGGTTGTTGAAGGCGTAGCTGTAGTTCGGGTTCAGCTTGATGGCCCGGTCATAGTCCGCTATGGCCCCACGATGGTCGCCGCGCCAAGCGTGCGCGTAATAGCCGCGGCTGTTGTAGTTCACGGGGTCGTCAGGGTCCAATTCCACGGCGCGGTCCAGTTCGGTGCGTGCCAATGCACTGTCACCGGCCATGGCCGCCACCTCGCCCTTCACCCGGTGCAGGCGGGCCGATGAAGGAGCGGCTTTCTCTTCCATGGCGATGGCTTGGGCGATCTGCCTTGAAGCCCCGGTAAGATCGCCCCGCATCTGTTCCACCACGGCCAGCCGGTAATGCGCCTCAACACCCGGACGTTGTTGCAGTACCTGCCGGAAGTGGACCGCTGCACTGTCCAACCGTCCCAGCCCCTGCTCCGCCGCAGCGAGTTGGAACAGCCCGCCCACGCTGTCCGGCAGAAGGCGTATCGCCGTGCGTGCGTCCGCCTCCGCCTTCGTGAACTCACTGATGCTGTTGTATCCTTCCGCACGCAACGCATAGAACTCCGGGTGCGTGTTCTTGCCCAATACGCCCGAGGCAATGCGGATCGCCGGGTACGCTTTGCCCTTGGCGAGCAGCCTGCGCACCTTGCGCTCTTGATGGGTCTGGGCCTGAGCGGCCGCGCAGGAGGAAGCCAGTAGGAATATCACGAAGATCTTGACGCGCATGCCGCGAAGATACTGGCCGGAGGACTGTAGCTCCTGACGGCCGACATCTGCGCACATGGGTCATCCGGAGCGCCTCCGGATACCTTTGCCAATGAACCGGACCGGATACCATGCGCACCGAATACCCCGCCAAGATCCTCCTCGCATGGGGCGAGGCCATCAGCGGCAATGTGCGGATCCGCGATTGGCTGATCAAGAACGGCTACCCGGAGCTGGGCATCTTTGTGTTCGCGCTGCACCTGAAGGCCGATGCCCGCAAGTGGCTGATGGAGCATGGGCACCCGCATCTGATGGCGGTGATCCGCGGCATCGAGGATGATGACAAGGCGCTGGAATGGTTGGAGGCGCACGACATGCTGGTGCTGCGCAAGGTGGCCGAGTGCGGCGGGGATGAAGAGGCCTTCCAATGGCTGGTGAAGAACGAACACCGTGAGCTGGCCATGCTGGGCCTGAAGATGTGGTCCATCAAGATGCAGATCGAGGACGACCACAACGATCCGCACAAGTTTTCCCGGGAGTGAGGGCGTCAGTTGACATCCTGTTCAAGGCTGAAAGTTGAAAGCTGAAACGTGAAAGTTGAAACGGGGATCGTCGAGCGCCCGGTTTCAGCTTTCAGCTTTCCAATTTCCTGTTTCAGAAAGCTGTCAACTAATGGTCCACTCGCTCTACGCGCCGCACCTCCGGCACATCGCGGAGCTTGTCCACCAAGGACCGCAGGTGCTCGGCGTCGTGTACGTAGGCCATCACTTTGCCCTCGAAGATGCCGTCCTTGCTATCGAAGCTGATGCTGCGCATGTTCACGTTGTTCTCGTGGCTGATGATGGTGGTGATGCGGTTCACCAAGCCCACGGCATCAATGCCACTGAACTGGATGCCGGCCAAGAACTCCACTTCGTCCTTGCCCTTCCAACGGGCCTTCACGATGCGCATGGCGAAGTTGCTCATCAGCTGCACGGCGTTGGGGCAGTTCACGCGGTGGATGCGGATGCCGTCGTCGGGGGTGATGAAGCCGAAGACGTCGTCGCCGGGAATGGGGTGGCAGCAGGGCGAGAGCTTATAGTCCATGTTCAGCAGCTCTTCGCCGATGGTGAAGGTGCCGCCTTCCGTGCCGCGTATCTCAGCGACGATCTCCTCCAAGGGGCGCTCGTCCTTGGCGCGGACGCCCTTGGGCAGGATCAAGCGGCCGTTCTTCACCGGCGGGGTGTCCATGGCGTCCAGGTCATGCCGTTCGCGGGCGATCTTCCAGTAAAGGTCCATGGGCGATGAGGCGAGCAGGTGATCCTCCAGCACGCCGATGTTCTCATCGTTCACCTTCGCGCCCCATGCGCGCAGCTTGCGTTGCACGGCCTCTTTGCCCACGATGGCCAGCTTACGCTTCTGCTCACGCAGCGCCTGCTTGATCTTGTGCTTCGCGCGTGCGGTCATCACGTATTTCAGCCACTCCTCCTTGGGCTGCTGCTTGCGGCTGGTGATGATCTCCACTTGGTCACCGTTCCGCAGGGGCTGGCTCATGGGCACGAGCTTGTGGTTCACTTTCGCACCGATGCACCGGCGGCCGATCTGGCTGTGGATGTCGAAGGCGAAGTCCAAGGCGGTGGCGCCCGCGGGCATGTTGCGCATTTCGCCTTTCGGCGTGAAGACCATGATCACGTCGTTGAACAAGTTCAGCTTGAAGTCGTGTACGAAGTCGAGCGCGTTGCTGCCGGGATCGGCGAGGATCTCGCGGATCTTGTTCAGCATCCCGTCCATGGCGTTGGCATGTTCCTCTTCGCCCTTGTAGCGGTAATGCGCCGCTAGGCCCATCTCCGCCACTTGGTCCATGCGGCGGCTGCGGATCTGCACCTCCACCCATTTGCCGCCGGGGCTCATCACGGTGGTGTGCAGGCTCTCGTAGCCGTTGGCCTTGGGCATGCTGATCCAATCCCGCAGCCGGTCCGGGCTGGGCTGGTAGTAGTCGGTGACGATGGAGTAGACCTTCCAGCAATCGGCCTTCTCCAGCTCGGGCTTGCTTTCCACGATGATGCGGATGGCGAAGAGGTCGTACACCTCGTCGAAGGTGACGTGCTTGGTGAGCATCTTCTGGTAGATGCTGTAAATGCTCTTGGGCCTGCCCTTGATCTCGAAGTCAAAGCCCTCTTTTTCCAAGGCCTCGCGGATGGGCAGGATGAAGCGGCTGATGAAGCGCCTGCGCACGGACTCGCCCTTCTTGAGGCGCTGCTCGATGTCGAGGTAGATGGCCGGTTCCTGGATCCGTAGCGTGAGGTCTTCCAACTCGCTCTTGGTGCTGTACAGCCCGAGCCGGTGCGCCAGGGGAGCGTAGAGGAAGAGCGTTTCGCTGGCGATCTTCAGCTGTTTGTCCCGCGGCATGCTCTCCAAGGTGCGCATGTTGTGCAGGCGGTCGGCCAGCTTGATCAGGATCACGCGCACGTCCTGCGCCAGGGTGAGCAGCACTTTGCGGAAGTTCTCCGCCTGCATGCTGTCGGTCTGCCAGTTCACCCCGCTGATCTTGGTGAGCCCGTCGATGATGGTCGACACGGTATCGCCGAAGATGTCACGCACATCCTCCAAGGTGAGGTCGGTGTCCTCCACGGTATCGTGAAGTAGTGCCGCCACCACGCTGGTGATCCCCAGCCCGATCTCCTCCGCGCAGATCCGCGCCACGGCGATGGGGTGGTAGATGTAGGGCTCGCCGCTCTTGCGTCGCTGACCCTTATGGGCCTCCATCGCAATATTGAACGCCTTGCGGATCAAGCGCGTGCTGTCCGGCGTACGATCGCCTCGCACCGCGCGCAGCAGGCCACGATACCGCCGAAGGATCTGCTCCTTCTCCTCTTCCAGATCGATGGGCTCAGGTGTGTGCGCGGTCGCGGGCATGCCTCAAAATTACGGGATGTGGGGAATGTCCTGTGCGTGGCCCAAGTAGGTCAAGATCCGGACGGCCAGCATCGGATAATGGACAACATTTACCCCGCAGGCAGGATCTCTCCGCGCACTTCGCCGAAGCCGATGCGCACACCATCGCGTTCGCCATGTCCGCGGATCACCACGGTGTCCCCGTCCTCCAGGAATTTCCGGTCGCTGCCATCCTTCAGTGTCAACGGCTTGGTACCGCGCCAAGTGAGTTCCAGCAGGCTGCCATAGCTCTCCGGCACCGGGCCGCTGATAGTGCCACTGGCCATCACGTCGCCCGCCCGCACGTTGCAGCCGTTCACCGTGTGGTGCGCCAGTTGCTGCGGCATGCTCCAGTAGAGGTACTTGAAGTTGCTGCGGCAGATCACGGTCTCTTCCCCGTTATTCGGGATAATGGAGGCCTCCAACGCGATGTCGAAGCTGTGCTCGCCGCTGGTCCGGAGGTAAGGCAGGGGCATGGGATCCTGCTTGGGAGTGGCCGTGCGGAAGGGTTCCAGCGCGTCCAACGTCACCACCCACGGGCTCATGCTGCTTCCGAAGTTCTTACCGAGGAAAGGCCCCAGAGGCACATATTCCCAGCTCTGGATGTCGCGCGCGCTCCAGTCGTTGAACAGCACCATGCCGAAGATGAAATCCTCGGCTTCATCCGCTTCGATATGCTCGCCCAGCGGCCGTCCCTCGAAGGTGATGAAGGCCGTCTCCAGTTCGATGTCCAATTGATTGGTCGGGCCGAAGACCGGTGGCTCATCGGGCTTGGGCCGCATCTGTCCCTTGGGCCGCTGGATGTCCGTACCGCTCACTACGATGGAGGAGGCGCGGCCGTGGTAGCCCACGGGCAGATGGAGCCAGTTCGGCATCAGGGCGTTGTCCGCACTGCGGAACATGGTGCCCACGTTGGTGGCGTGCTCGCGGCTGCTGTAAAAGTCGGTGTAGTCGCCAACCTCCACGGGCAGATGCATCGTCACCTCGGTCATGGGCAGTACGGCTTCATTCACCGTGTCCGTGCGTTCCTTGAGAAAGCCGTTGTCCGCACGGAAAAGCTCCATGAGGTGTCGGCGCAGTTGGCGAACTGCCGGTTTACCGTGCTTCATCAAGGGGTTCAGCACGGGAGCATCGAACACGGCCGTCTCGATGCCGAGGTCGTTCAGCAGGTCCGCCTGTGCCAAGGCCTGCAGGTCGATCACATGGTTGCCGATGCGGGTGCAGGGGCGGGCCGGGCGGCCGCTGGAACTGCAGATGCCGAAAGGGATGTTCTGGATCGGGAAGTCACTGTCGGCGGGCACATGGACCCATGAGGTCATAGCTCGGTTATTCGTGGAAGAATTTGGAACGCTCATGGCGCAAATGTCGGCATCATGGTCCGGACGGAAGCTTCAACGTGCGCAACGAAAGGCGTCCAAGGGTTTGGAACATGTCGCTCTGAAAGCGATGCGTGCTTTGCGATCAGAAACAGGGCCCGCTCAGCGCATAGCGGTGATGCGGTAGGCCTTGATGACCTTGTGGTGCGACACGCTCAGGTTCCAGGGCAATTTGCCATAGCTGGAAGTGTACATGCCGGCGTACTGCTCCACGCATAGGAAGGTGGCCGGCCCAGGGGGGCCGTCCCATGTGGCGATCGGTGCTTTCACGATGCCCGGTGCCAGATCCTGCGTGTCATAATCCTCCGGGATCACCAGAATATCGCCTACCATGGGGCGGCTCAGGTCCTGTGCATAGATCGCCATGCCGGCCTGCTCGGAATACCATTGCCAGCCCCAGTGCCCCAGGCTCCACACCGTGCCCGTGGTGCGGGCTTTCATCTCTCGGGCGATCTGCGGTGCACGATCGCGGTAGAACCCGGCGAACTCCTTGTCCGAAACGGTGAGCAGCACGCCCAACGTGGTGGTGCAGGCCACGGCTATGGCTTTTTCCCGGAAGCGTGCCGTGTCCATGGCCGGGGCGATCAGCAACAGTACCGCGGGGATGATCAACAGCACATGGCGAGTGGCCATCATCGGTGAGAAGCCGGCAAGAAAAAAGGCCAGCCCGGCCGCCCACACCGCCAAGGCCCATGCATCGGCAGTTGTCGGTGCCAAGGAGCGGGGCAGGTAGCGCACGCAGTACACCGTGGTGAGCACGCCGTTCAAGGTGAAGATCACGCGCAGGGCCTGGTCGGACCCGGCTTCGGGGATCAGACCGGTGTACACGCAGAGGCTGAACGCCAGCGCAGCGGCAATGCCAGCGACCCAAGCGGGGAACAGCCATCCGGCACGCTTGGGCACCAGCGCCCGGAGGAAGACCGGCGTAAAGGGGGCCACGGCACCAACGGCGGTGAGCAGTGCAAGGGTCCTTACGAACACACCCCGTAGTGACGGGTCGCCCGCTTTGCGTTCCAGCAGGTGGATATGCCCGAATTCCTGTAGGTTCCATAGCGACCAGGCCACGAGGAGCAGCACCGGGATCAATGTGTGCGGGAGCCTGCGCCATTCGCGGCGCAACACCAGCACCAACGGAAACACCAACAGCAACGGCGCCACGGTGTATTTGATGAACAACGCCCCCGCCAGCGTAAGACCCGCCAGCGCATAGCGGCTTCCCGTGGGCAGTATTCCAGGCACCAGCAAGAAGTTAAAGAAGAGCAATTGCATCGCCAGCAGGGGCACGTCCGTCATCACGCCCTGGTTCACCATGAAGGCCGGGCACAGCGCGAAGAGCGCGGTGAGCCACAGGGCATGGCGGGGTGCCCTATGCCGGGCCAGCCGGTGGAAGCATAGGAGGGCCAACAGGGAGAACAAGGACCGCATCATATGCATCGGACCTTCGGAATACCCGAACAAGTGCCCCGTGGCGGCCACCAAGTAGAAGAAGCCCGGCGGTTGGTTGAAGTCATGGATCGGCTCGGGGTCCTGGCCCCAGTTCACCGTGCCGGACATCGGGTGCGCGGGATGGTGTTCGATCCATTGTGCGGCCTTCAGGTGGAAGGTGTCGTCGATATGGAACGCCTTATTGAAGTCGATCGCCGTGATGGCCGCCCACAGGACCATAAGGACCGCGATGGAACGAACAGGTTGGAGGCGCATGGAAAAGACAAGATAGAACAACCGGCGCGCTCGAAAGCGGAAATGACCGTCGCGGCCGGTTTGAACGTGATCCGGACCGGATGGTTGGCAATGGCCGGATCCCTTCAGGATGCGGGCTTCCCCTTGCCGATCAACACGCCCAACACCACATTCTCCTGCACAAACCAAAAGTGCTGGCTGGCCCGGTCCTCATCCTTGCCGGTGGTGAGCACGCTTGGCAGACCGATGTAGCCCGCACGCACACTGGTACGTAGGAATACCCGATCGAGGAATAAGGCGAAAATGCCCACCTGTGCGCCCGCGCCGTAGCCCGCGAGATGGAATTTGTTGTTGATGCCTTCGCCGAACAGGCGTACGTCCGTGCGGGGGATCACCGGCCCCGCGAACAGCCCTTCCGTGAGGTACAGCCCTTGCTTGCCGTTCTTGCTCGCCCAGATGCGGTCGTAGTGGTCCGCATCCACGCACAGCAGGTTCAACCCGTCAGTGTGCTCGTAGGTGAGCAGGTCCGGGGTGAGGCGCACTTCGCCGGCCTCGCCGGAGTTGGCATAGGTGGCCGATCGCTCGCTGCTGATGCTGCCCGTAAGCTTCACGGCCTGATCCTGCACCATCACATACTTCATGTGGTCCAGGCCGAGCGAGAAGCTCCAACGGTCATTGAGGAACCAGCCGACGCGGTAGTTGTACTGCGGGATCCAGATGTTTTTGGGGTTGAAATAATTGTTCAATGTGAAGGCCTCGGGCTTGTCTTTGGCCGTCACATCCTTCAAGGTGAAATCGTAGTCGGTGCCGGTAAAGTGGATGTTGCTGGCGGTGAACTGCGCGCGATTATATCCCCAATAGGCGAACACGCGGTGCTTGAGGTGCGGCGCGGATTGCGCGGACACGAGCGTGGAGATGAGAAGCAGTACGGTGTACATCAAGGTCCGCCGTGCGCGACCTTGATGGGACTTGTTCCTATCAGCGTTGATCAGTCCTTCCAATGTCATTCCGATAGCGGACCAGGTCCTGTGTTCCATTCCCAACACTCACCAACCGAACAACGGCTTCAGCCGCATCATCCCGTTCACCTGGAAGCGTATCCGGTCCAGTTGTGCTTGGTCGCCTCCTCCCTTGAAAGCGCTGTCCATCAGCTCTGCGATCTGCATGCAATCCGCCTCCCGCAGGCCGCGGGTGGTCACCGCCGGGGTGCCGATGCGGATGCCGCTGGTGACGAAAGGGCTTTGCGTGTCGAAGGGTACCATGTTCTTGTTCGCCGTGATGTCCACCGCACCGAGTATGGCCTCTGCCTCTTTTCCGGTGAGGTCCTTGCTGCGCATGTCGATCAGCATGCAATGGTTGTCCGTGCCGCCGCTCACCACATCATAGCCTTTGCTCATCAGTGCTTTGGCCATGGCTGCCGCATTGGCCTTGACCCGTTCGCCGTACACCTTGAACGAGGGGTCCAGCGCCTCGCCGAAGGCCACTGCCTTGGCGGCGATCACATGCTCCAGCGGACCGCCCTGGGTACCTGGGAATACGCCGGAGTCCAAGATCGAGCTCATCATCCGCGTGGCACCTTTCGGCGTCTTCGATCCCCAAGGGTTCTCAAAGTCCTGCCCCATCATGATCAAGCCTCCGCGCGGGCCGCGCAGGGTCTTGTGCGTGGTGGTGGTGACGATGTGGCAATGGGGCAGCGGGTCGTTGAGCAGCTTGGCGGCGATGAGGCCGGCCGGGTGCGCGATATCCGCCAGCAGCAATGCGCCCACTTCGTCCGCGATGGCACGGAAACGGGCGTATTCCCAATCACGGCTGTAGGCGCTGGCCCCGCAAATGATCAGCTTGGGCTTCTCCTTGCGGGCGGTCTCGGCCACTGTATCCATGTCCACCCGGCCGGTCTCTTTGCTCACGCCATAAAAGGTGGCCCGGTACAGCTTGCCGCTGAAGTTCACCGGTGAGCCGTGGGTGAGGTGGCCGCCATGGCTGAGGTCGAAACCGAGGATGGTATCGCCCGGCTGCAGGCAGGCCAGCATCACCGCCGCGTTGGCCTGCGCGCCGCTGTGGGGCTGCACGTTCGCCCAAGCCGCGCCGAAGAGCTTCTTCACCCGCTCGATGGCCAGGTTCTCCGCCATGTCCACGAATTCGCAACCGCCGTAATAGCGCTTGCCGGGAAGGCCTTCCGCGTATTTGTTCGTCAGCACCGAACCCATGGCTTCCAACACTTGGTTGCTCACGTAGTTCTCGCTGGCGATCATCTCCAGTCCCTTGGTCTGTCGCCAACGTTCCTGCTCGATGATGTCGAAGATCGCGGCGTCGCGCGTGAGGGTGGAGCCGGTGGCCTGTGTCGGTTGCATGGTCTTGGATTGAAGCGGCAAAAGTAGGCCCGGCCATGGGACGGTGGCCCGGTGGGCCGAAAGTGAGGTCTATCGTTGGCCAAACGGGTTCAAGGCTTCCGCAGATAGCCCAACGATCCCAGAGAGTCCACCAGATGCCCGGTGAAGATCTGCGCCCCCGCGTCGTTCAAGTGGCTCAGGTCCGCGAAGTTGTTCAGGTCGTCGATCCCCGGCTCGAACGTATAGTCGATGTACGGGATGCCGGTCCCCGCCAGAGTGCTGTCGATGAAGGCGGCGAACTTGGCGTGGCGCGTCCGGTTCCAAGCGGCACGGCCGTAGTGGCTGCTCACCACCATGCGGATACCGCGCTCCCGGCACAGCTCCACGCACTGGGCAAAGTACCGGCGTTGCATGGGTGAGATCTGGATCGTGGTGTCGTTGTAGATTCCCTCGGCCTTTTTCACGCTGTCCGTATTGTACGCATAACCAAGACCGTGATAGTCCAGGTCCTCGTAGTAATCGCCCATGTTCGGATTGGTGAACCGGAGGGTCAACATGTTCAACGCGCGCAGGTCGCGGAGCCCCCATGCCATCCGGATGGCCACGGCGGCACCGGGCACGTTCTGGGTGAGGTCCGAGGTGCTCTCCAGGCCGTCCTTGATGAAGTTGTTGTCATAGACGTCCATGATCAGCAAGCCCGTGTTGCTGCTATTGAGATAGGCTTGGATCAAGTAATAACTGTTCATGGGCGATTGGGAACTGGACCCCAGATTGAACGCACTGTACCCGCGCGCCTCGAACACGTGGGGATCATAGCCCCGATGGGCATGCGAGGAACCCATGATGATCACATCATGCCTGACCGCGGGGTCGAACTCTTGAAAACGGTGCCAGGAGATCCCTCCACGTGGTTTGTAATAATCAGCCGTGCGGAAGATCAGCGGCATGCCCTTCACCTTCACTCGCGACAACACTACGAATGCCCCGATATACATGGCTGCGGATACGGCAATGAAAAGGAGGGCGTACTTGAGGAACCGCATCAGAACTGGAAGTAGATGAAGCTGGCCGAACCGAAGTAACCGAAGATCAGGATGCCCGCCACCAGCGCGGCATACAGGGATATGCCCAACAGGCCCTTGGGCAACGGCTTCTCTCCCTTGGTCCAAGCGTCGTACACCGGGTCGATCAGCACAAAGAGGATCACCAGGCCCAAGGTGGGGTCGAGCATCCGGCCGGGCACGTCACCGATCAATCGGAGCAGATCGGCCAGGGCGATAGGTGTGGAGACGAGGCGATGGACGAGCTCTTTGGCCACGCCGATGCTGTCCGCGCGGAAGAAGATCCAAGCGAAGGAGACGAGTTGGAAGGTGATGAAGACGTTGAGGGCACGCTTGAGCTCAGGGCGGGCGTCCAGCCCGATGAGGCCGGAGAAGCGCGCCGTCAGGGGCGCGAAGATGATCGCCAGGATGAGGTAGCCACCGTGCAGTCCGCCCCAGATCACGTAGGTCCAGTTGGCGCCGTGCCACAGCCCGCTCACCAGGAACACGATCATCAGGTTGTAGTACCAGCGCCATTTCACCACGCGGTTGCCGCCCAATGGGATGTAGAGGTAATCGCGGAACCAGCTGCTGAGGCTGATGTGCCACCGGCCCCAGAACTCGCTGATGTTGGCGCTGCGGTAGGGTGTTCGGAAGTTCACCATCAGGTTGAAGCCCATCACGCGGGCGGCGCCCAGGGCGATGTCCGTGTAACCGCTGAAGTCGCAATAGATCTGCACGGCGAAGAGGTAGGTGGCCAAGGCGATGGAAAGACTTCCGTAGTGATCGGGCGAACTATACACCTGGTCCACCACCACGGCGCACCGGTCGGCGATCACCACTTTTTTGAAGAAGCCCCAGAGCATCTGCCGGAGGCCCGCCACCACGCGATCATGGTCGAAGTCGGACCGCATGCCTACGCCCACGGTGGAGGAGTTGATCTGGTTGAGCAGGTTGCCCGGCCGCTCGATGGGCCCCGCCACTAACTGCGGGTAGAACATCACATAGAGGGCGAAGATGCCGAAGCGATGCTCGGCCTTCTGGTGCTTGCGGTACACCTCGATGGTGTAGCTGAGGCTCTGGAAAGTGTGGAAGGAGAGGCCGATGGGCAGGATGATGCCCAGGTCCGGCACGCCGTAATGGAAGCCCATGGTGCGGACCGCCGCGGCGATGCTCTCATTGAGGAAATTGAAGTACTTGAAGAACGCCAGCACGCTCACGTTCGCCACGATGCTGGCGGCGAGCAGGAGCTTTCGTTTTCTCCCTTCGTTGCGCTCGATCCAGATGCCGGCGAAGTAGTCCACCCCGATGGTGAAGCCCAGGATGAGGATGTAGACCGGCACGAAGGCCATGTAGAACCAGCAACTGGCCGCGAGCAGGACCATCCAGCGCCGGTGATGGGGCACGGTGAAGTAGAGCCCCGTCACCAAGGGGAAGAAGATGCAGAGGAACTCGAACGAGTTGAAGAGCATGGGCTTACCCGTTCATCCGGTTCTTCATGTACCCGCCGGGTGTGTTCAGCTCTGGGCACAGGGTGTGGCCGAGGTGGGACCGGCCGGTCAAGGGACCGAAAGGCCTTCGCCCGGAAAACAGGTCCCGCTGGCTCAGGGTCGAAAGGTGGTTTTCCATGCAGGCCGGCCTCATTGCATCTATCTGCTTGCGCAGTTCCGCGCCGAAAAATAGGTCTGATCCCCGTTCAAGGAAGCCGAGGCCCGCATCATCTCCGGGGCGTGCTGCTTCGCTCGACGTTCCCTGCGGCCCCGGGCGGCAAGGCCATCTGTTCGGTGTTCAGGATCCCCAAGCTCTCCAGGCTGTCCACCAAGTGCCCGGTGAAGATGCGTGCGCCGGTGGTGTTCAGGTGGCTGTCGTCAGCGAACCAATGCCGGTCATCGGTCCCGGGGTTGTCCGTATAGTCCAAGTACGGAATGCCCGTGCCAGCAAGGATGCTGTCCATGTACGCGGCGAGTACGGTATGTGCACTGCCCCTTCGGTTGAGCCTTGCGTAATGGCTGGTCACCACCAGCCGGATGCCCCGTTCGTGGCAGAGCCGGATGCAGGCTTCAAAGAAATGGCGCTGTACGGGGGAGAGCTCGATCTGCTTGCCCGGTGGCGGTGGAGCTTGTTTGTTGACGCTGTCCGGTATCGCGCAGAAGCCCAGTCCTTGGTAATAGGTGGAGGTGTAGTAGGGTTTTTCACGGCCCGTGAGCATCCGCAAGGCCATCATGTTCAGGCCCCGGAGGTCGCGGATCGCCCAGGCCATGTCCAAGGCGGCCGCGTCGCTCGGCTGGTTCTGGGTGAGGTCTGCGGTGCTTTCCAGCCCCGTGTTCGTGAATGAACCCTCGTAGACATCGTAGATCAGCATCGGGCAGTGGGCGCTGTCCAAGTACTGCTGGATGAGCGGATAGGTGTTCAGCGGGGTCTGCGCACTGGAGCCGAGGTTGAACACCTTGTGGCCGCGTTCTTGGAACACGAACGGGTCATAGCCCCGGTAGGCGTGGGAGGATCCGATGATCACCGCGTCCTGGCGCTCCTGCGGATTGAACTCCCGGAAGCGTTGCCAGGTATCGCCGCCCGGCCAATTGTAGTAGTCGCCGGTGCGGAAGATCAAGGGTTTTCCTTGGAACGGAACGTGCGCCATCACGGCGAAGGCCACGATGTACACCGCCGCCAAGGCCAGCAGGAACACGAACGCGTTCTTGATCAGCCTGCCCATCAGAACTGGAAGTAAATGAAGCTGGTGGAACCGAAATAGCCGAAGAGCAGGATCCCCGCGAGCAGCGCCACGAAGAAGGCCATGCCGGGGAGCCCTTGGGGAATGCGCCTTTCCCCCTTGATCCAAGCGTCGTACACCGGGTCGATCAGCATGAACAGCACCACCAGCACCACGGTGAGATCGAGCATGCTGCGCGGCACGTCGGCGTAGAGGCGCGCGAGGTCGGCCAGGGCGATAGGTGTGGAGACGAGGCGATGGACGAGCTCTTTGGCCACGCCGATGCTGTCCGCGCGGAAGAAGATCCAAGCGAAGGAGACGAGTTGGAAGGTGATGAAGACGTTGAGGGCACGCTTGAGCTCAGGGCGGGCGTCCAGCCCGATGAGGCCGGAGAAGCGCGCCGTCAGGGGCGCGAAGATGATCGCCAGGATGAGGTAGCCACCGTGCAGTCCGCCCCAGATCACGTAGGTCCAGTTGGCGCCGTGCCACAGCCCGCTCACCAGGAACACGATCATCAGGTTGTAGTACCAGCGCCATTTCACCACGCGGTTGCCGCCCAATGGGATGTAGAGGTAATCGCGGAACCAGCTGCTGAGGCTGATGTGCCACCGGCCCCAGAACTCGCTGATGTTGGCGCTACGGTATGGGGTGCGGAAGTTCACCATCAGGTTGAAGCCCATCACGCGGGCGGCGCCCAGGGCGATGTCCGTGTAACCGCTGAAGTCGCAATAGATCTGCACGGCGAAGAGGTAGGTGGCCAAGGCGATGGAAAGACTGCCGTAGTGATCGGGCGAACTATACACCTGGTCCACCACCACGGCGCACCGGTCGGCGATCACCCACTTTTGAAGAAGCCCCAGAGCATCTGCCGGAGGCCCGCCACCACGCGATCGTGGTCGAAGTCGGACCGCATGCCTACGCCCACGGTGGAGGAGTTGATCTGGTTGAGCAGGTTGCCCGGCCGCTCGATGGGCCCCGCCACTAACTGCGGGTAGAACATCACATAGAGGGCGAAGATGCCGAAGCGGTGTTCGGCCTTCTGGTGCTTGCGGTACACCTCGATGGTGTAGCTGAGGCTCTGGAAAGTGTGGAAGGAGAGGCCGATGGGCAGGATGATGCCCAGGTCCGGCACGCCGTAATGGAAGCCCATGGTGCGGACCGCCGCGGCGATGCTCTCATTGAGGAAATTGAAGTACTTGAAGAACGCCAGCACGCTCACGTTCGCCACGATGCTGGCGGCGAGCAGGAGCTTTCGTTTTCTCCCTTCGTTGCGCTCGATCCAGATGCCGGCGAAGTAGTCCACCCCGATGGTGAAGCCCAGGATGAGGATGTAGACGGGCACAAAGGCCATGTAGAACCAGCAACTGGCCGCCAGCAGGACCATCCAGCGCCGGTGATGGGGCACGGTGAAGTAGAGCCCCGTCACCAAGGGGAAGAAGATGCAGAGGAACTCGAACGAGTTGAAGAGCATGGAGCAGTGACTTCACAGTGGATCACCCGGTCCGGCGGGGAGGTCCGGATCTATTCGGGCCTGGTATCATGTTGACGTGAACCGGGGCGTTGCATGCCGTTGTCCGTCCACCAAGCGGTGAGGTCGCGGTCCATCAGGGTTTCCAAGGCAAGGATGTCGCCCTCCAAATTGCGCAGCGTGGCCTCCTTCCAGAACGGGCTCATCACAGGCTTTTCCTTGAAGGTGCGCTTTTGTTCCTGAGTGATCATCCGCCAGACCTTTTCCCGGTATCTGGAGGGTGTGGCTTTCTTCAGCAACCGCGCCCAGGCAGGTGGGTCATCAAACTTCACGTGCGACTTTCCCTCACCGACGCTTTTATGGCTGTGTTTGGCCGGGGCCGTGGGGAAGAGTGCCGGGTCGATGCCGATGTGGCGCGCCACCCGCTCCAAGGTCTCCCCTTGTTTGTGGATCAGGTCGGAGAACTCGAGGATCAGGATCTGCTCGCGCCCAAAATGCTCCACATAAGGCAATACCTGTGCGTGGTACCTTGAAACATTGGTCAATAAAGGCATCCTGAGCATGGCTTCCTCGAAACCAAGGTCCACATACCCCCGCTGATAAATGTGCATGTAATGGGAAACGATGCGGGCCACCGGATCGCGGACCAGGTAGATGAAACGGAGTTCCGGGGAATAGGCGTGCAACAGCTTCCAAACGTCCCTTTTGAAGTTGGGGTGGAACGTGTAGCTGGTGGAGGCTTCCATGTATACCGCGCCTTCCCACTGCGGGAACAGCGCATGGTATTCGTCCAGGCCCTGCAAGGGATCCGGATGTTTGCTGAAATGGTCCGGCTCCTTCTTTGCGCAGAACGAAACCTGCGGATGGGCCTTGAGAAGGTCGGCGAGGGTAGTGGTGCTGCATTTCATCGCACCGATCACCATGGCGTTCACGTGCATCGGCCAAATGTATCCGGCATGGAACGACATTCGTGCCGACCAAAGGCAACGTCCAGTGTGTTGAAGTGGGCTTGGGGGCGCATCCGGTCGTGCTCAGCAGTGGGGAAGGTCGTGCATAAACCTACATCAGTTGCTTCAGTAGGCCGCCATAGACCTCCGAGGCCTTGAATTTCGAGGCCCAGAAGGCGCGGACGCGGTCCCGTGCCAATGCGCCGTACTTGTCCGAGCGTTTGAAACGGTCCAGCGTTTCCCCAAGCTGTTCCGCGCTCAATGCGTTGGGCAGCAGCACACCCGTGGCCTCGTTCACGATCTCACGGACACCGCCGGCATCAGCGGCCACCAGCGGGATGCCGAAGCTCGCCGCTTCCTGCAGGGCCACCGGTGCGCCGCCCTCGGTGTAACTGGCATGCACGAACACGTCCACCGGGTTGGTCTTGTACCATGCGATCACTTCCGCGTTCGGCCTGCTGCCCATCAGGTCCACCTTGATGTTGGGCGGTAAGGTCTTCACCGCGACCTCCACACGGGCACGTTCCGGGCCATCACCGAAATGTGTCCAATGAACAGGGCCTTGCACATGGTGCAAAGCCTCCGCGATCAAAGGCACACGCTTCAGCTCCACGAAATTGGAGCAGGAGACGATCCTCAATTCCTCCGCGGGCCCCCAGGGGCCAAGACCATTGTCCGTAGTGGCCAGATACGAGATGCTGAACTTCTCAGTGACCTCCGGGAAGCGCTCATGCATGTGGGCCAGACCAGCTTCGGCGATCACGAAGACATGTTCCACCTGCCCCACATGGAAAGCTTGGAAACGCTGCCAGTGGCCGGGTGCGCGGTGGTCGAACATGTCGAAGCCCATCATGCGGCTCACGAAACGTACACGGGGATCACGCAGCTTCCACAGCCCCAGTACCGTGGCCCAGTCACTGGTCCAGTAGGAGTAGAGGCGTATGCGGCTCGGATCGTACTGCGCGGCTATGCGTACATGTAACAGCCGTTCACGCTCCAGCGCTTGCCAAAGCTGGCTCTGGAATCTGGCCCGGTGCTTTGCAAAGACCTCCGGCGACGGTGCGGAACGCTTGCCTTGCATCCACACCTTCAGCACCCGCGGCAAGCCCATCAGTATGCGCCACTTGGCGAGAGGGCGATAAGCCTCCTCCTCGCTGAACAGGCGTTCCACCTCCACGCCGGGGGGCAGCGGACGTTGCTCGCCGCCAGGCAGCAGCGGGAACAACCGGACCCGTTCAAAGCCCTGCGCCAGGATGGGAAGTTCATTCTCTAAGAACGCCTCCCCATGTCCAAAGGGGAAGCGGATGGTGAACAGCCAGAGTTCCTTCATCATGGTTCAGCCGTTGGGAAGCTTGCCTCGGAGGGCGTTCACGCGGTATTTCAGCGCGTAGGTCAGCTGGGCCACGGTCCGTCCTGAGTTGAGGCGAAGATGCGCCAAAGCAACGGAAAGGCCATAGCGGGGCAGGTAGTGGAAGAGTTTGTTCCATTGTTGTTCCACCCGCTCGGCGAAGGCTTTCCGAGGAGCGAAACCCTGCTCCGCGTTCAACGCCAGCAACCGGTCATACCAACGGCGTAGCGCCCGCACCCGTGCCACGGTCGGCTTCACTTTGAAGATGGTGGAACCCATCAGGTGAAGGTCCAGTTCCTCCTCGTTCAAGGGGATGCCCAAGGCATGGAACGCCTGCTGTTGCAGCCATGTGAAGTTGGCGACCTTGTCACTGCCATGGCCGATGTTCTGTGGCCCACGACGGTAGCGCACGAGCACTTCCGGCAAATTGGCGAACCGCGTGTGCGGGGCCATGCGCAGCCAGAAAAGCCAGTCCTCCCCGATGCGCGGCCAAGCGGGGTCGAAATGAAGCTGTTGCGCCAAGAGCACACTGCGCCGAAGGATGGAAGCGGGCTGGGCCACCGGTACACCGAAGAGCAGCTCGGCGGCGCAACGGTCTGCGTCCAAGGGGAAGATCCACGGCTGATCCTCGGCACCGAAGAGCTGCAATTGACCGCCGCTGGCGCCCACTTCGGGATGTGCGTCCATGAAGGCCGTTTGCAACGCGATCCGCTCAGGCACTGCGATGTCATCCGCGTCCATGCGTACGATGTACTCTCCGAGGGCGGCGTCCATGCCGGCATTGGCCGCCCGGCCTGGGCCGACGTTCTCCGGCAGTTCCAGGATCCGCAGGCGGGGGTCGTTGATGGAGCGCAGCACCGCCACACTGCCATCGGTGCTCATGTCGTCCACGCAGATCAGTTCAAGGTCCTTGTACGTTCCATGCAAGATGCTCTCCACCGCTTCACGCAGGAAGTCCGCCTTGTTGTACACGGGCATCACAACGCTCACCTTCATCGCTTGCGGCCGGTCCAGCGGTTCAAGGTGGCTTTCACCAGATAGGTCGAACGCGACATCGGCCAGCTGCCGGAAAGCCGCATATGGGTCAGCCCGGCGCCGAGGTCATGGTCCGCGAAGTGATGGAAGAGCCGTATCCAGCGGCGTTCCAGCTCAGCCTCGAAGAGGTCCTCCGGGAATAAGCGCCGTTCCCGGTTCATGGCCGCCAAGCGACGGGTCCACGAGCGTAGCTCCACTACGTGCCGGGCCGTGAACGGGACGCGGAACAGGTCATGGAGCGCCAGTTGCAGTTCCAATTCGGGGTCCGTCATCGGCAGGCTGAAAATGCGGAACACTTCCTTGATGATCCTCCGCTTGTCCTCCGCGGGGTCCCGTTCATGCCGCATGTTATTGCTGCCCATTCGATAGTGTAGTAGCGCCTCGGGGAGGTTGGCGTATCGCGTATATTGGGCGAACCGGACCGTGAACAGATAGTCCATGCCAGGATGCCGCCATGCGGGATCGCAGCGCAAGGCATGGTTTGCCAGCAGAGAGCGGCGCATTATGGACGAACCATAGAGAACCGGGTCGCCGAAGAGCAGCTTTGCGCGGCATTCCGCATCCGTTGTCGGCCAGCGCGCGACCGGACCACTCCGGCCCAGAACCTGGTAGGCGGTCCCGGAGATGCCGACCTCTGGATGTGTGTCCATAAAGGCCACCTGCTTGGCCAGCCGCTCCGGATGGGCAATGTCGTCCGCATCCAGCACCGCCACATATTCGCCACGCGCTGCATCATAGCCACGGTTCGCCGCTGCGGCACGGCCCGTGTTCACGGGGCTTTCCAGGAGACGGATGCGCGGGTCGGCGATGGACCTCACCACTTCCAACCCGCCGTCCGTGCTGGCATCGTCCACCACCAAAAGCTCCAAGTCCGTGAACGTGTTATCCAGGATGCTCTGTACCGCCTCCGCCACGAAGGGAGCCTTGTTGTACAAGGTCATCAGCACGGTGACTTTCGCTGGGGCAGTGGGCATCGGTCGCGAATGTAGCCATTCAGTAAGATCCCATGGCCTCCAGCAGGCCATCTGCAAGGCATACGGCCCCTCGTTTGCGCCTCCGCTATTTCCGCAGCTCTTTCAACAACTCCTCGCCGATGAGCTGCGAGACCTTCGCGCCGGATGCCGGGGTCATGTGGTTCCCGTCTACAAAGCTCCACTTGGCATCATCCGGGGGGATCACGAGATAGGGGACATCCTCGCTTTCGGCCAAGCTTTCCATGATCGGGTCGAAGTCCGGCATATAGAGCTCCTCGCTCGCATAAATGGCCGAGTGGGCCGGGAGCCGCACCAAGAGCACGGTGCCATGCTGTTTGAGCAGGTCGATCGTTTTGCGGAGGTATGCCATGCGCCGCACAGAAAGGGTATCCGTTGCTAGGTGATGGTCCAAGTAGAACCGGGCCTTCCCCTCTACCCGCTTGGCCACCTCCTCTGGGGAGAGGTCCACCTGCACCTCTAACCATCCGTCCTCGTGGAGTTCCAATTGGCCGGAACGCTGGCCGCGTGCGGGGGCCAGGATGGTAAGGAAGGGATAGGGGTATTCATGCAGCAGATATTCCACGTTGGGGTACATGTTCACGCACCACATCCGCGCTACGAACGAGCGATCTTGGTCCCGTTGCTCTTCTTCTGCTTCGGTCATCGTTTTGTGCCGGGAAATATTCCAAGGGTCCACCGAGACCACAAAAACGCCATCCCGGGAGTCGGGGTCCAGTTTTTTCCGGATGCTTTCGTAATAGGCTTTTCCGAAATTCGACTTGTACAGCGCGAAGCTGTAGTTGAACACCTTCCCGTGCCAGCCCCCTGCGTGCAGCACGCTATCCAGCACTTGGGGATGGATGCCCTGCGCGGACCGGGAATCACCCACGATCAAGCTGCCTTGCCGGGGCGTGGTGAAGCGCAGGTAGTAGGGGTCCGTCCTCCCATCGGCGCGGTAGACCGTGGCGATGAACACCGCCAGCGGCAGGACCATGAACAGGGCAAAGGTCTTCAGAAAGGCCCGCATCAGAACTGGAAGTAGATGAATTGCTCGCCCTCGCCAAAATAGCGGAAGATCACGAACAGGATGAAATAATAAAGCCCCCAACGGAATACGCGCGGCCAACGCGCACCGATGGTCTGCAGGCCGTACTTCCCGTGCCGGCCGAGCCATTCCACCACCACGAAGAAGCCAATGGCCCAAGTGAGCCACGGTAGGTATTTGGCAGGGAAGGAAAAAAGCGACATGGACAACATGCCACCCAGATAGCTGAACGCATGGGCCAGGTCATCGGCGCGGAAGAACACCCAGGCCAAAGTGACCAACGTGAAGGTGACGGTCATCCCGGCCAGCTCCCGCAACGTGGGCAGGAGGCGGTCCTGGGCCACGGTGCCCATGTGGCTACGGTTGGAGCCGGAGAGGAGCAGCGGCAGGAAGAACAGCGCGTGCAGGCCTCCCCAGGCTATGAAGGTCCAGTTGGCCCCGTGCCAGAAGCCGCTCACCAGAAAGATGATGAAGGTGTTGCGCACCTTCATCCAAGTGCCGCCGCGGCTGCCGCCCAAGGGGATGTAGAGGTAATCGCGGAACCAAGTGGAGAGGCTGATGTGCCAGCGCCGCCAGAATTCGGCGATGTCCCGCGAGAAGTAGGGGAAATTGAAGTTCTGCAGCAGTTCGATCCCCAGCATGCGGGCCACCCCGAGGGCGATGTCCGAATAGCCGGAGAAGTCGCCGTAGATCTGAAGGGAGAAGAGCAGTACCCCGTAGAGCAGCGTGCTGCCGCCGAGATCCTCCTGGCCGGCAAAAATGGCGTTCACGATCGGCGCCGCGTTGTCGGCGATCACCGCTTTCTTGAACAAGCCCCAGAGCACCTGCTTACAGCCGTCCACCATTTGCGCGCGGTTGAACTGCCGGGGGCGTTGCAATTGCGGCAACAGGTGGGACGCCCGCTCAATGGGACCCGCCACCAGCAAGGGGAAGAAGCCCACGAAGAGCGCATAGTCGAAGGGGTCGCGGGTGGGTTGGATCCGATCGTAATAGATGTCGATCACATAGGAGAGGCCATGGAAGGTGTAGAAGGAGATGCCTACCGGAAGCACCACGGAGAGGAAGACAGGGTGCGCATCAAGGCCGAAGCGACCCACGAGTTCCGCGAAGCTCTCCGCGAAGAAATTGTAGTATTTGAAGACGCCCAGAAAGCCCAGGTTGATCCCGATGCTCACGGTCAACCAGAAGCGCTTTCCCTTGCGCGTGGGCGTGCGGTGGATCTGTAGGCCACTGAAATAGTCCAGTGCCGTGGAGAAGATCAGGAGGAAGAGGAAGCGCCAGTCCCAGCAGGCGTAGAAGTAGTAGCTGGCCACCAGCAGCATCACGTTCTGCAAGCGCAACGACTTGCGCGTGGCGAACCAGTACAGCACGAAGATCAGTATAAAGAAGAGCCCGAACTGGAGGGTGTTGAAGAGCATCCTGAGATCTTCAAAGACCGCTTCGAGGGGTGATGCTTCTCGCGGTATGCACGCGCAAAGGGACGGAGATCAAATGCATTCCCGTCAGCTCCTGTTTCCTGCTGGCTGCTCCGAAAGCATGCGCCAGTGCGGGTATGGTAGATAAGTTCATTGGTGCCAGAGCGGCGGGATCGTGGCGAAAATAGCCGACCCGATTCAAACGACACCGGTGAACGCCCCGAACTGACCCTTTTCTGGGATGTCGGAGCGTGCTGGCCAATGTACCCAATTCCACCCCGGGCGCTCTGCAGCCTAGATGGACGGGATGGATCATGTGAATAAGTCGCACACGCCCGGTCTTCGTTCCTCCGTCCTTTGTACCTGCATGAGAAGGTTTTACCCCCGAAATAGCCCAAAACGGAGGCCTATTTGTCGTTTGAACCCCCCCTGCTCACCGGATTTCTTCGCAGCCATGGAACCGATCCCTACCGACCAGCGAATTGACACAGCCCTTCAAAAATTAAATGGCAACTCCTCGATCGTCCTTTTTCGACCCCTCCCAAGGCGGGTGCTTTGCCCACCGAAAATGAGAGCAAGTAGATCACATACCCGGCCTGTTATGGAAGCTGGTGTCTTAGCCGACGGGCAGGCATGGGCTCACTCCGGGTCAACATCGAACATGGGGCGAAAACCGGTTGGGTCACAAGCGAAGTGCATTGAATGGATCGCTCGTTCCATTCGATCACTCCGTGGTTGGGTCGAGAACGATGCTGATCCGATCGGATCAGTGCCGAATTCAATTGAATTCGATGCTGTTTCAACCGGTTTCGGAACGAAACCGGTTGAAACGATCGCGTTTTTGATCAGCATAGCATCCATTTCGATCGGATCCATCCTTGATCGGATCCAATTCATCCTGATGTTCATGCATTCCGATGCTGATCGGATCCATTCAACATCGGTTCCGGTCGGTTCAGCGGCCATTCCGAGGTTGAGACAGGCGATCATATGGACCTGGGGTCGCGCTTCAGCGTTGTCGCGGCCAACCCCCGCACGAGCGCGCCCCCCGCCGCCACTGCTCATTCCACGCCCCCGGCCACCGCCGTACGGGCACACCTTACCTGCAAGTAAGCGAACGATCCGCACCCGAATTCATGGGCCTTGGTGCAGCCCGACAACAGCAAAGAAAAACTACTCAGCAATGGGTAAACTAGCCAAGTACCTCGATCGGCTCAACGCCACCCAAGTGGTGGACAAGAGCAAGTTCATAGAAGGACGGATGAAAGACAATCCGGCCTTCCCTTTACCTGAACCCGCCTTGGCGGACATCGCCGCAGCGCGTGCGAACCTCGAGGCCGCCATCACGGCGGCCATGGACGGGGGGCGCACAGCCACGGCCATCCGACGGGCGCGGACCAAGGAATTGAAGTTGATGTTGAGCCAATTGGCCGGCTACGTGACCTCCCTCGCGGAGGGCAACACCCTGGCCATCCTCAGCAGCGGCTTCGACGTGCAACGCACCCCGGTGCCATCGGGTGAACTATCAGCACCACCGGACCTACAGGCTTCCATCAGCGCCTTCGCGGGCCGGGTGGACCTGCGCTGGAGACCGGTGCAGCATGCCGCAGCCTACCAGATCCACCGCAACGGGACCGATCCCGCTGACGCTGCGGCCTGGCAATTGGCGGGCACGAGCACCAAGGCCAGCTTCAAGGTGACCGGCCTAACGCCCGCAAGTATCACATGGTTCCGGGTGAGCGCCGTGGGCACCGCCGGTATCGGACCGGTGAGCGAAGTGGCCCACAGCCTAGTGAAGTAGCCCGGTGCGGCCGGGTTCTCTGAAGGATCCCCCGGCACGCTCCGAAGCCACGTAACATACCACCTCAAGAACGGCGGCCCTGCGAAAGTAGGGCCGCCGTTGCGTTCGGGGTAATGGTAGCACTTTCAGATCTCCTAGAACAATACTCATTTCGATACTGGTTTCCCCTCCTTTTTTAAGGAGGGGGCAGGGGTGGTGCATTCCGAGAGCGTTCTAAACTCATCGGCTTAATTTGGTTGCATGGCTGAACCACCCCCAACCCCTCCTTGAAGGAAGGAGGGGAGCCCGACCCTCATGCACCGATACTCATTTCGATAGTGGTTTCCCCTCCTTTTTTAAGGAGGGGGCAGGGGTGGTGCATTTGCTCGAGATCGGATGGTCGTCTGGCTGAACACCCCCGATCCCTCCTTGTCTTTCTCGACTAGCGCTCGAAATGACAAGGAGGGGAGACGACCGTCTAACACGACTCTCACTTCGATACCGGTTTCCCCTCCTTGGTTAAGGAGGGGCTAGGGGTGGTGCATTTGCTCGAGGCTATATGATTGAATGCCTGAACCACCCCCGACCCCTCCTTGAAGGAAGGAGGGGAGAACGACTCTCACTGAACCACCCCCAACTCCTCCTTGTCTTTCTCGACTAGCGCTCGAAATGACAAGGAGGGGAGCACTACCCTCGCTCCTTAACCGCCAGCAGCCACCTGCTCCAACAGCGATTGCAGCACCCCGATACGATCCTCCACGCGGTGGTGCGCTAGTACGTATGCTCTGCCCGCTTGCCCCATCGAAGCTGCTTGCTCCGGGTGGTCGATCAGCTGCACGAGATGGTCTGCCATGGCATCGATATCGTATTCAGCGCTCAGCAGCCCCCGTTCGCCATGCGCCACCACATCGGGAATGCCGGCATGATAGGTCGAAACCACGGGAAGTCCGGTGGCCATAGCCTCCAGCACTGCTAAGGGTGTGCCTTCCATGTCGTGCTCGCCCGTGGTGAGGCTGTGCTGCACGAACGCTCGTGCCCCGCGTAGGCGTTCTGCCACTTGCTCCGGCGGCAGCACGCCCGGCAGGTCAACGACATCCTCCATGCCGTAACTCTGAACGAGTTGGCGCACGCCTTCCCACAAAGGGCCGGTACCTACCATGGTGAGCCGTGCATCCGGGCGTTGCCGCCAAGCTTCCCGGAAGGCCAACAAGGTGAGCTGCGGTGCTTTTTTATCGGTGAAGCGGCCCACGGCCACAAAGTGCGGCAGGTTCGCTGCCGGGTCGCCGGAAGTGAAACGCTCTGTATCCGTGCCGTAAACGATGTAGTGCAGCCGCTCGCGGGGCGCACCCAGTGCCAGCATCTGCTGCTCCATGGCGCGGCTCACCACCACAATGGCGGCCGCCGCATAGAATAGCCGCTTGTAGTTGCCGTAGCGTTCCAGCGGCGCTTTCTTGTGCGCGTCGTAACCGTGGAAATGCGCTACCAAGGGCACACCGGCGGCGCGGGCGCTTTTGATCAGTTCTTCCGCGGTGGGGCCATATTCCGCCAGCAGCACATCGGTCCGGTGGTGGCGTAGTTCCTTCGTGATCCGCTCACGCAGCAGGATCGCATTACTCTTCTTCCGGACCCGCTGCTCGAACACATTGACCAGCCTGCCGCTGAGGCTCCTCGGCGTGAGCATGGGCGCACCGTTCGCCGTATACGGCAAGGAACCGTCCGAAAGCACCAGCACAACTTCCTTCAATCGCTCCAAATGGGCAGCGATAAAGGTCTCGCTCCAAGTGTCGCGGGACGGGGTGGCGATGGCGATGCGGAGAAGAGAGTTCATGCAGTTGGTATTCGGGCAGCTCCGGCCAAACCCGTGATCATCGGGTTGGACATGGAATCCGGAATACGGTCACCCTTCAGCAAATACCCCACGAGCGGCGGTGACAGGTTGGGGAACAATTTGCTGTCCCTTGGCAACATGGGGTTCCGCATCGACCAGTGGGCAGGCATTTGGGCCAAGCTGGCGCTCCAGCCGCCCCAAGGGGGCAACGTCACATCCCCGAAGCCCGCGTTATTCAGCGGTAGCTTCATCGCGAAAGGGGTGTATCGGTATTCATCGTGGGGAACGTCAAGCAAGGGCCCCGGAAAAGGTACGGTGAGGAATAGTAGGCCACCGGGCCGCAATACGCGGCGGACCTCGCAGAACACCGCCGCTGGATCCGGCAAGCCTCCAGCAGTTCGGTGGCCATTGTGCTGTCCACATGCTCATCTTCCAAGTCCATGCCCACATGGTGCTCCTCGCGGATAGACTCTGCGGTGATGAGGGACCGGTATGGTTGCACGCCGCTGCCAATGCTCAAGAATGTGCTGTGAAAGTGGTGGGGTTGCGCGGGCAAAGCATGCAGAACGGTGCTCCGCGCGATGTAACGGTCCTGGATGTCCAGCGACAGCTTCGGGTTCAGAAAGGCTTCGTGTTGGGGCATGGTAGTCGTTCACGGCGAAAGTATCCGGTTTTCCGGCAAGGAGAAAAGAATGCGGACGGAGTCCCTGGCGGAACGGATGGAATACAAAGGCTCAAGGTCTTCACTTTATGCACTTCCTCCTATACATTCCGGTGAACGGCTCAGGATGGCAAGAGGCTTGCGGGTACTTCGATGAACCTCGAACGGATGGCCAAACGAGAAGTGCTTGCCAGTAGGGCTGATGCCGCCGGAGTGAGATTTTTCGAGGTACCCTTGAGGCCACAAGCAAGCCCCGGTCCACCTGAGGTCTATCAGAAACCTCAGAAAAAGACGGCGCCTTGCTAAGGCCTGCCGGATTCATCCATTCCTCGGAAGTGCGTACGCAGAAAAGTCCGGAACCTCTCCATGTTGTCATCCGGCAGGTCTGCGGTATGAAGCTCGAGAATGGGTATTCCCAGGCTGGTGATGAAAGAAGACCGTTCAGCATAAGTATCCTCCAGTGATCGGTGCATCTCCATCAATTCCTCATCGGATAGCCCTACATGCCGAGGATTGATCACACCGGTTCGGCTTTCGCGATCCCGTATTTGCCGGGCTATGGTCTCCGGTGCGCCATGGCATAGCACGATGGCCCTGTTCCGGGTTATGGCCCTGACCTGTGCCTCCGCTTCGGTTTCGGCTTGCAGGGCCATCAGGCAGTCACCGAAATTGTGGAACAATCCTTCATCGGAAACAACCATGGATTGGGTGTTGTGCGAGAATTGGAGGATATCCTCCTTGAGGTTGCGGAAGAAATAGTTCATGTAGAAATCCAGGTCCCGGAAACTTGGATCCCTCTTGGCCACAAACTCCCATTTCCGCTTGATGATGCGTTTGTAAATCGCGGGTACCTCTTTGGTTAATTTCCGGTCGGGCAAGGTGCCTAGGAATTCGTCGATCCCGATCCATGTGTCCTTGTCCGTGCGGTGTTGCTTGAACGCGTTGTACAACGTGCTTTTACCAACTCCGGACGGTCCGATGAATTCGATGTAGACCGGTTGGTCCCGAATGGCCCCCCGGTGCTGCGGTCTCTCTTCCGGTTTGGGCCGCATTTTAGCCAACCGGTAGCCGAACACGGAAAATAGCCGTTTAATGATCCATTTCATTATGATCGGTTGGCGTACGGGAGAGTTTCTTGTTCGTCCAGGACAGCACTACGGCTCGCGGGGGTCCGTTATCCCAAGCAGGACCATGGACTTCACATTCCCCAAAATGCGAGGCTATCGGCTAACCACCCAGGATCATCTTGACCCGACGGACCAGACGGTGTGCAACGCTCCTGTTCTGCACCGGAGCTTTCGCCTTGGCCGGCTCCTGCTCTTGCTCTTGGGGCGTCATGACCCCTTCTATGTCCATGTAGGAAGGATGTTCCGTGTCCCAATAATAAAGGTTGCCGAACCGGGTCGTGGTATAAAGATTGGGATGGATCCCGTCCAGCATCTCCACGAAATCAGAATAGGCGATCCCTTTTGAATCGGGGATTTGGGGGTTGTCATAGGTCGCAGGTACCAGAATGATCGCCTTTTTCGCTATACGCATGACTTCCAGAGTGCATTCTTTCTGGAAGGGTGTCAAGTGCTGGAATACCCGCAAGGCCACGAAGAGGCCGTATTCCTTGTCCTTCACCGGCCATGGAAGATGGCGTGCATCATGTACCAGGTCGGGGTTCTTGCCGGGAAAGTCCCACTTCTCCACATAGTCCATCGACCGTCCATTCTTCACGCACTGTACGCCCATCGTACCCATCTCCAGGATGTCCTTGCCCTCATCCAGCCCCAAGGCCTGGATCAAATGGATGACCCGTGCATGATAGTCCCAGCGGGCCGTGATCGTGTGCGGCGTCCAGTGGCCGCCTTCTAGGGCTTTCACCTTTTGGGCGTACTCATCGAGAGTGAGATAGTCAGGAATTGGCATTTTGTTCGGTTGCTGGGATGGGGTTCAAGGTCGGCAAAAATAGGTGAGTCTGGTTTAAATCGGAGATGCGACATAGAGGACCACCATCGAGGCTTCCCGGTGCCGCCCGATGGCACCACCATCAGGGTAGTTCGAAGAACCTGTTGACAACTCAGCGGTTTGGGATCTTGACAAATTGAACTGCGATCGATCTCTTTGGGGCATGAAGAAGCGACCCTCGCGCAGCCTGTTTGATGAGCAGTTCAAGCACCAAAAGTTGGAGCAGATCAACGATGTGTTGCCGCGCCTGTCGCGGATGATCCGGTGGGAGGCATTTCGTGTGCAACTGGATTCGGCTTTCCCGGTGCGAGACCCGAAGAAGGGAGGACAGCCACGTTACGACCGTGTGATGATGTTCAAGGCCATCGTGCTGATGGAACTCTATGGGTTGAGTGCTGAAGCCTTGGAATACCAGATCAACGACCGCGCGAGTTTTCAGCGTTTCCTGGGCTTGGAGCCACAGCATCAAGTACCTGATTCCACCACGGTCCGACTCTTCGCCGAACACCTTACCAAGGCCAAGGCGATGGAGCAGCTCTTTGCCGCCTACCATGCTCGGCTAAGCGCGGCGAACCTGGTGGTCAATGAAGGCAAGATCGTTGATGCCAGCATGGTACATGCGCCCATCCAGCACAATGGGCGGGATGACCGGGAGAAGTTGGAGAACGGGGAGGTCCCGGAGAACTGGTCCTCGCGCAAAAAGGCACAAAAGGACCTGGATGCCGATTGGACCAAGAAGCACGGCAAGAGTTACCATGGCTACAAGAACCACGTGAAGGTGGACGCGGGAAGCAAGGTCATTGACCATTACGTGGTGACGCCTGCATCGGTGAGCGATGGCAAGATGGCTTGGGAACTGCTGGATGAGGCCGATCACGGACAAAGCTTCTACGGGGACAAGGGCTATGATTGGCAGGACGTGAAGGACGGGATCGCATTGGCCCAGATGAAGGACTGCGTGCTCAAGCAGCCCCGCAAGAACAAGCCGCTCAGCGAACAGGACAAGCAACGCAACAAGGAACTAAGCCGTGTCCGCGCACGGGTTGAGCACGTCTTCGGCAGCATGAACAAGCAACTGCACGGACTCAGCGTGCGGTGCATCGGCTTGGAGCGTGCAACCTTCCGCGTGGGGCTCACCAACCTGTGCTACAACTTCCTGCGCTCCTTGCATCTCATACCTGGATCAACCGTGGGGATCGTGTGACCTGACGAATCGAAATGGGCCTGAAACACGGCCTGAAAACCACAAAATGACCCATGGACAACTCAACCCCAATGCCCAGAACCGTCAACAGTGGTTCTTCGGACTACCCATCAGGCCCAAGGAGGGGTTTATAAATTGAGGAATCATTTGCCTTTATCCTTTGCGAGACGTGCAATGGGCCTCGAAATGATCAGGAGGGAGTGATCGTGCACGTTACGAATCGCTTTAACTTGTTCAGCGGTTTTTCAATCTAAGAGCCAACTAATACTCGCAATGCCGGTCGATTATGCCGGAATGGTCAGAAAAGATGTAATGCTTTGCTCCAAATGGATTCTTCGAGGTACCCAAACGGATGCCGTGGTGCTTTGGGAACTCTAAGACGCCGCACAAGGTGAACTGGCCATGCCCTCTGGTTTGAATCGGTCCAAGAGGCTTTGAGATACTGGATCGATGGGAGGTTATGGTTGAACAGCTTCAAACATGCGTTTCGCTATGAAAAATGGGTTGTGGCTGAACCATGTCGGTACATTGCGACATAAGGAGGCCAGAAATTTAAGTCTGGCCCTTGGTGTGCTCTGTTTAATGATAAAACGCCAGTGGAACAGAAAAAGCTCTCTGCAACGGTCCGCATGCGCATGGTTAAAGTGCCGGTCCAAAAAGAGCCAGAGAAGAATTCGCTGATAGTGGAAGGTGGCGCCGGTATGGGTTTGGCTTCTTGTGATCCCGCCGGGATGTTTGCGGTACGAACTCATGACCCCATCCACCTTGCGAAGTGTTCCAGTTCCAGCGACCAAAGCGAATAACGCCATGTCCAAACTGGCTACTTTCATTGTCCAAGAGGGCAATGCATGCAACAATGGTGATGCTCTGATTACAAACGAAGAGGTATGAAATGGGGCTAGTTCAGACATGACATCCTGGACGCTGAGCTGGTCGGGGAGTTGCGTTCGGAACAAGTGCCCGGTCCGTTCACCGTTCTCCGAGATCAAGCGCGTTTCATGATAGCTGCCCGAACAGGTCGCATCTGATTCCAAGACCGCGACCTGCTTCGCCAGTTTGAACGGATCGGACCAAATATCATCCCCTTCACAAAAGGCGACATAGCGACCTCTGCATTTATCCAATGCCAGTTCCAAATTTCTTGCCATTCCCAGATTCCGCTGTGGAAGCAGCAACCGGATCTGTTCTGGATAACGTTGCTGATATTGCCTGCAAATGGAGGGCGTTCCATCGGGACTCTTATCGTCACTGATCACCAGCTCAAATGCGCCATTGAGTTGTTGGGCCAAAACACCTTCAATGGCCTCCGCGATGAAGGACTCATGGCGATAGGTGATCATGCAAATTGAGGCCAAGATCCGATCCGGATGAAGGATCCGGTCAATGTCCTCTATGTCGCTCATCTTGCGATCTTCCTCGCCGGTATGCCTACGACCAGTGTTTCCGGAGGGACATCACGGTCCACTACTGCGCCGGCTCCTACAATTGCACCATCTCCGATCCGCATTCCTGGAAGGATCGTCGCGCTGGCCCCGATACGCGCCATGGATCCTATCCGGACTCCGCCCAAAATTGAAACGCGTGGTGAGATCTCCGTGAACTCCCCGATCCACGCATCATGATGAATGTGCGCCCCGCTGTTCACGAGGACGCCATTCGCTAATTGCGTATTCGGCCCTATCACAGCCAGGGCCATAATGTTCAATCCGCTGCCCAAACTGTTGGTAAGTGTACTCACCTGAGCACTATGAGACACCAATGTGGCTGGATCATGCCCTGCCTTCTTGAACCTTTCGAACAGGTCCCGACGCAAAGCAGGAGAACCTACAGCAAGTATGAAGTCCTGCTTATCGGCCCAATCCTGAATTCGACCTTTGACCGGTCTTCCCAATAATGTGCGGTCCGGCTCGACCTCATCGAAAAACTCAATATCGTCCAGACTTCCTCCGGCCTTGAGCCACTCATCCACAAGTTCCTTGGCATGGCCACCAGCACCAGCAATGATCATCCTATCCGGATTGAAGTAAAGTTCGGATCATGGAAGCGATCCGTTCGACCTGGTCCGCCCCAAGTCCTGGATAGAGCGGTAGGCAAATGGCACGATCACTCTTGTCCTCGCTGATCGGGCAAGATCTCGTGGTCACGTACGGAAGCAGGTTCAAGGATGGGTAAAAATATCTTCTGACATGGATCCCCTCCGTTGCCAAAACGGACATCAAGTTGGCCAGTTGAGATCGATTTTTCAATAGAACCGGATAATACCCGTAGTTGAAATCCGTATTTTCCGGAATTGTCGGTCGTTCCAAATGATCGCCCAACAAGGCATCGTATTGTTCCGAAAGTTCTCTGCGTTCATGGATCAATTCTTGAACATGAGGAAGCACCGCCATGCCCATCGCGGCATGTACCTCGCTCATTTTTGCGTTGATCCCAAGGCAGCTATGAATGTCATAGGTATGGCCGAAGCTCCGCAAGAGGCTCAGTTTCTCATCTTCGATAGCACTACTCAACACAACAGCCCCGCCCTCCACGGTATGGAAGAGCTTGGTGGCGTGGAAGCTCAGCGTGCTGGCGTCGCCATAACTCAGGATGCTTTTCCCCTTGTACTCCACATCGAAGGCGTGCGCGGCATCGTAGATCACTTTCAGTCCGTGCTTCTTGGCAATGGCGTCGATGGCCACCACATCGCAGGGAATACCATAGACGTGGGTGGCCAGGATCGCTGAGGTATCAGGGGTGATGGCCGCCTCGATCATTTTCGGGTCGATGCAGCACGTCTTCGGGTCAATGTCGACGAAGACCGGTTCGCAACCTTCCCAGAGGATGGCGCTGGTGGTGGCCACATAGCTGAACGGGGTGGTGATCACCTTACCCTTCACCCCCAAGGCCCGGATGGCGAGCTGCAGGGCCAAGGTGCCGTTGGCCATCAAACGTAAATGAGGCACGTCGAAGCGGGCACGCAAGGTTTCCTCCAACTCACGATGGATGGGCCCGTTGTTGGTAAGCACGTGGCTGCTATAGGCTTTGTCCAACCAGTGGAGGTATTCCTCACGTGGCGGCAGGAAGGTGCGGGTAACGTAAATGGACTCCCCGGGTTTCGCGGCTTCTTTCATCGCTCGTGTGGGCATGGGCCGTTCCATGGCGTCAGGCCGGGTTTTCCAAGATTTCCAGATGATAACCGAGTACCTCGTCCAGCTTGGCCAACTCCGGTGCGAACCAACGGTACAGCTCAGCCGCTAGGCCCGGGTCCATGGGGGCCGGATAGGCATGCGTGTTGGGCTTCACCTCCTTCAAGGACACGCTCTTTTCCATGGGGGGGATGCCCACATTCACGCAAACGTCATGCACGAAGGCATCCGGGTCCTTTTTAAGGTCCAGGTACGAACGAACCAACAGTTGCTTGGCCGGGAAATGTTTTTGGTATGCCTCGATCTGCCCAGCATAACAGCCCAAGGCCAAATAGTTGTGGTAGGGGTATGGTGCATAGGGCCGTCCCGCCAGCTCGTCTTCCACGGCTTGGGCAAACGTCCGTGCATCGTACCTCTTGGCATTTTGCGGATGGTCCTTGAACCGATGGTACATGTTCCATGCGGAGTAGGCGCGTTTCACGGGATCACGCAATGTGGCCAGGCAGACCGCATCGGGAAAATGGAATTTGATCCGAGCGGCCGTTTTTTCCCCTTGGAACATGTATCCCGTGGCCTCTACCCCCAATTTTCGCACGCCCACGATCGACTGTGGGGGGAAGTGCGAAAGGTAATGCTTCATTCCCTGCGCATAGTTGCTATCCGAACTGAAAAAGCGGAGTTCCTTGGGGGTGGACGCTCCGATCCGCGGGTGCAGGGCCAGCATTTCGAACAATGCGGTCGTTCCCGCCTTTTGTGACCCGATGATAAAGAGCCCGGGCTTCACGCGAGGGCGTATCCCGACTACTTTTCGGCGAATGCGATGGATCATGTTCATGGGCTTCGGAACGGTAATGCCCGCTCAGGAATGCTGGATTTCCCAAGGGATTTTCAATCTGAACATGCCTTTCCGACGACCGTGCCAGGTACCGGTCCTGGGCGGTTCCACCACGGTGAATGCCACGGCTTGACTTTCCTGAAAGCTTGAGTCCTTATTGCTGATGACACCGATGTTGAGCCGGAATTCACCGGCGTTGAAGAGATGGGGCGGGAAACGACAGGCCACCATTTTACTGCCGGTCCCCTGCAGCATATCGGGGTTGCTTTCCGCAAGGCCGGTGGTAAATACAACGAGGTCGTCACTGTTGACCACCTGGAGGGTTACGTTGATAGGCCCGGGGTCATGTTTGTCCACATGGACCTCAATGTCCACGGCATCCCCCCACTGGAAGATCTCCCCGCCGGATGCGGGACATGCCCTCACATGGCGGAGGTGCGCGACCGTATTTCCCGGGGCCTCGTGCACCGCCCAGGTCCTTTCGGTGGTCACTTGGTTGTAATTGGCCTGGTAGGCAGCCACCACTTCCTCGGTGGGGCCGCTCATGCGCACACGGCCGTGTTCCAGCCAGATCACGCGTTCGCAAAGAGCGCGCATGGCCGTCATGTTATGGCTGACGAAGATGACGGTGCGGCCGCTGGCGGCACTGTCCTTCATTTTGCCCATGCTCTTGCGCTGGAATTCGGCATCGCCCACCGAGAGCACTTCGTCCACGATGAGGATCTCAGGTTCGAGGTGCGCGGCCACGGCGAAGCCCAGGCGAACCCGCATGCCGCTGCTGTAGCGTTTTACCGGGGTATCGATGTGGTGCTGGATACCGCTGAAGGCGATGATCTCGTCCAGCTTGGCGTTCACCTCGGTCTTACGCATGCCGAGGATGGCGCCGTTGAGGTAGATGTTGTCCCGGCCGGTGAGCTCGGGATGGAAGCCGGTGCCCACCTCTAACAGGCTGGAGATCTTGCCTCGCATCTTGATAGTCCCTTCGGTAGGAAGGGTGATCCGTGAGAGCAATTTCAGCATGGTGCTCTTGCCAGCCCCGTTGTGGCCCACGATGCCTACCACTTCGCCGCGACGCACCTCGAAGGAGACGTCCCGTAGCGCCCAGAAATCCTCGCCGATCCGTTGCGGGTCCACCTGCGCCCCGACGGGCACGGTGGGGTCCGGGCGGCCCAGCAGCCTGGCGGTCCAAGCTTTCACGTCGTCGGTGAGCTGCTGACGGTTGATGGTGCCAAGGCGGTAGCGTTTGCCCACGCCCTGCACCTGTACCATCAGGGGTTGTTCGTGTGCGCTCATGTATTCAACTTGCTGGCGGTGAAGATAGGGAGAAGGGGGCCTGGAATTTCTGGTATCGGGTACCGGGTACCGTGCAACGCTGTTGGATGTGTTTCCGCCTTCAAATTTCAAGTTTCAGTTTTCAGCTTTCAAACAACATCAGCAAAGGAACGTTCCGCGCGTTGGAAGAGCGTGATACCGACAACGAGCAGTACCACTGCGCAGATCGCTGAATACCACAGGGTGCTCCAATCCATGGGTGTGCCCAACAAGGCGCCTCGGAAGCCTTCGATCACCGGGGTGATGGGATTGGCCTCCAGCACGGGGCGCACGGGGCTGTCCGGCGCCACCTTGGATAAAGGGAAGATCACCGGGCTCATGTACATCAATAGCTGCACGGCGAACGTGATCAGGAAGCCGAGGTCCTTGTACTTGGTGGTGAGTGCCGCTACGATCAGGCCCGTGCCCAAGGCCAAGCCCATCTCCAGCAGGATCATCACTGGAAGCATCAATAGGGTGAGACCCGGTGCCCAGGCATAGCTGCCCGAGATGCGGTAGCCCGTGGCGAAGATGAAGAACAGGGCGAGCTGCACGAAGAACGTGAAGGCCGTGGAAGCCATGGTGGACAACGGTGGGATCAGGCGCGGGAAGTAGACCTTGGTCATCAGTGCCGAGTTGGCAATGAGCGTGGCGGCGGTCTTGTTGATCACACCCGCGAAAAAGGCCCAGGGCACCACAGCGGACATGTAGAAGAGGAGCGGTGGTATCCCCGGCAGGGACATACGGGCCACCAGCCCGAAGATCACGGCGAACATGATGGAGGTGATCAAGGGTTGCAGGAGCACCCAGATGGGGCCGAGGATGGTCTGCTTGTAGGTGGCGGTAAGGTCGCGCTTCACCATTTCCTTCAACAAGTCCCGGTAGCGCCAGATCTCGCCGAGATTCAGGCGCCACCAAGGCGAGGACGGTGCGATCACGATCCCAATCCCTCAGGTCCGGGGGCTTGCGGCAGGCCGGTCCGTTGGTGGTGTGGTCAGGAGTTCTGATTGTCGCCATCCGTGGACGTTCCGCCTGGGGTTTCCTTCTTGCGCTTGCTGCCGTAGCCGTACCCGTATCCGCCGTAGCCGTAGGCGTAGCGGTAGCCATAACCGTAGTTGGTGTTGTAGTAGTACTTGCTCTTCTTCATCCGTACGCCGTTGAGGATGAAGCCGAAATTCTTCGCCGGGTTCGCCGTATGGATGTCCATGGCATTGCGGATGTGGTCCTTGTTGGCGAAGCGGGTGTTGATCACGAAGAGCGTGGCGTCCACATGGCGCATCATCAGCAGGGCATCGGTGATCAGGCCCACAGGCGGCGTGTCGATCATCACGTAGTCATAGTGCTGGCGGCCGAACTCGAAAAGCTCGGGGAGTTTTTTACTGAGCACCAGCTCGGAGGCGTTCGGCGGCGTGGCCCCGGCGAGGATCACGTCGAAGTTCTCGATCTGCGTGTGTTGCACGCACTCCTCGATGTTGTTCTTGCCCACGAGGATGGTGCTGATGCCGATGTTGCTGGTCATGCCGAGGCCCGTGCCCACCTTGGGCTTGTGCAGGTCCAGCTCCAACAGCAGCACCTTTTTGCCGGCCTTGGCCAAGATGGCGCTCAAGTTCACCGAGCAGAAGGTCTTGCCCTCGTTGGGTCGGTAGCTCGTCACCATCACTGCTCTGCCGGTGTCGGTGGCGGGGAGGTACTCCAAGTTGGTGCGGATGGTGCGGAAGCTCTCGGTGATCGCGGCCTTCGGGTCGCTGTCCACCACCACGTAGTTCTCCTCCGCCTTTTCACTGGCGATCACTTCCCCGAACACCGGTGCGTTCGTGGTACTTCGCAATTGCTCCGCATTGTCGATCCGGTCATAGAACAGCACGCGGACAAAGACCAAGAGGAGGGAGATCAGGCCGCCGCCCACTAAGAAGGTGTACAGTATTTTGGTCTTGTTGGGCCGCACGATGCCGATGGAACGCGCCGCCTCGATCACCTTCGTCTGCGGGATGATACCGGCCCTTGCGATCACCGTGTTCGCCCGTTTCTCCAAGAGAAATTCGTAGAGCTTCTCGTTCACCGCCACCTTTCGTTGGTAGTTCTCAACATCGCGCTGGTTCTGGGGCACGGCCTGGATCAATCCGGTATAGTCATTGATCTGCCTTCCCACATCACCGATCTTCTGCACAATGGCGATCCGGGTGTTCTTCAGATAGATCAACAGGTTGGCACGCGTGAGCTGGATGGTGTTCTTAGCCTCTTCGATCGCCGGGTTCCCCGGTTCCGCGGAATACAGATACCGGTTCACGTCCATCTGCATGTCATAGAGCGATGACAGTGTTTTCCTCAGAAAATCATCACCCTCCAGAATGTAGAAGGATGGCGGCAGCAGCTTGGCATCGCCGATGTTCAGCACGTAATCGTTCAATTGGTCCACGCTCTCCACCATCAGCTCGTACTCGCGCTTTTGGGCATCGAACTTTACCAGTTGATTGAAGTATTGGCTGTTCTCCCTGTTCAGGTCGAGGATATTCTTGCTGCGCAGGAAATTCTGTAGATCGTCCTCGTACTGGTTAAGGATGCCTGAGACCTCGTCCAATTGCTTGTCGATATACCCCAAGGTGTTCTCATTGATGTCGAAGTCCCCTTGGAGCGTGTATTTGATATACTCGTTGCTGAGGGTGTCGAGGAACATCTTCGCCCGCTCGGATATCTCGTCCTCCACGTTCACTTGGAGGATCGTGGTGTAGGGGAGGTTCTCCACGGCCAGTCTGCCGGCGTACTTGGCCACTTGGCGGGACCGCTCGTGCCGAACGAAGCGGTAGTCGCTCGCGGTGTACCGGTCAATGGTGGAGGACTTCAGGTCCACATTGGGGTCCACCCGCAAGGTGAAGTCGCTGTCGGCGATGTCCTTCTTAAAGGGGAAATTCTTGGTCACGATGCCCTGGCCCCCGTCATAGCTGATGGTGAAGTGCCCCGGGTCGACGATGCGCAGGTCGATGGGCTTCTCGTACAGGCTGTTGTTGAGCACCTGCATCTCTACCGAGAAGGGCAGGTTCCCATAGACCTCGGTGGTCTTGAAGCGGCCGATGATGTAATAGGAGACCTCGAAATCCAATCTGTTCAGGGCACGGTCGATCAGGTCATAGCTCGTGAGCACCCGCTTCTGGTTCACGATGTCGCCATAGGCACTGATGTAGCCGATATTCTTGAAGACCTGGTTCTGGTAATCGTAGGACTCCTTGTCCTTCAAGAGGATCTGGGTACTGGCCCCGAAGACATTGGGGATCTTGTATGAATAGAGGTAGGACAGGACCGCGGACAACACCAGCGCCACCGCCACGAAATACCAGTTCTTCGAGAAGATGCGGAGCACGGTCCGCAGGTCATTCACCTCGATGATACCCCCTTTGGGGCCTGGGGCTGCTGCCATGTGTTGATCGCTGGTACCGGCCGTTGCCCGGCAGGGTGCGGGGTGGCGGCTTTTGAAGGGCGGCAAATATAGCCATACAAGGCGCTGCGCCGACCAGTTCCATCCTGATATCCCTCGGTCCGTCGACCGTCCGGGTCAACAAGTACGGAACACTCGTCAGGAGGCAACCTTAAATTGCCGGGATCGTTCTATATTTGGCCTCCTTTTCCGCTTGACGCTCAACTATGAAAGTATCGCTCCGCCTTCTGCTTCTCTGCTTCCTGCTGGTGGCGCCGTTGATCGGTGCATTGATGGCGCAGCCCGGCCCAGGCGGCGGACCTCCCTGCTGGCCGCCCCCCTGCATCCCCATCGATGGAGGGCTTTCCCTGCTGATCGGTGCCGGTGCGCTGCTCGGTACTAAGAAAGCCTTGGACGCCCGAAAGGCCCGCAGGTCAACGATCTGATGCCTCTCGGCGCGCCGTCCCGAATGGCGGCACGTGACCCGCTCTTCCGTTTTTTGATCATTGCCGGTTCGCTCTATGGAGCGTGGTATCTGCTCTATGCCTTCGTCTTCCATCCTTGGGGTGTGCTTGATCATGCGGTGATCGACAACCTGATCACTGTGGCCGGGCTGGTCCTGACCATCTTGGGCTACGACCTGATCCCCGAACCGGTGAATGCTGACCACATCCGCACCATCGGTGTGGAAGGCGGGCACCTCCTGTGGATCGGCGACCCCTGCAACGGCGTGGGCCTCTTTGCGGTCTTCCTCATCTTTCTCATCGCCTACGGCGGACCGTGGCGCCACAAGGTCTGGTTCGGCATCCTCGGCATTCTCTCCATCCACCTCGTGAACGCTTTGCGCGTCGCCGTGCTCTGCATCGTGGTGAGCATCAACTATGAATGGCTCAACTTCAACCATGACTACACCTTCTACGTCATCGTCTATGGCTGGGTGTTCCTCCTTTGGTTTGTTTGGGTGAAGCGTTTCGCCACGGTTGGCCGGAAGCGATGAGCTCGAGCGGTATTTATCCGGGTCGACGGTGGAAGGCCGCCTTGGTGCTGATGGCGGGGATCTTATTTGGGGCATGGCGTGAATTCGCATTCATAAACCTCAATTACCAGATCGACCATATCGCCCACCACACGCCCTTTTCCTATGCACACTCCTTAGTACAAGGTTGGACGCGCGGCATCGGCATGGACGGGCTGCTCGCATTGAAATGGTCTTTGGCCCTTCTTTCCATGGCGGTGATGGCAGGGCTGTGCATTTTGTTGGCGCGTATCCTGATCGGGTCCTGGAGGCACGCACTACCCATATTGGCCGGCTTCACGGGTTTCGCCGTGCTTTCCTTGGCGATGCACGGATTAGCGCGTTGGGCACCGCCCTTCGAACTGGTGTCCGTGCGCCTTTCGCACATGCTCCAATACCCCGTGCTCCTGCTCTTCGTCCTCATCGCCGCAACGTTGCCACGTGATGGCCGAAGGGATGAAAAGGATGCGGGCCAAAGCGGTCCGTCCATCGGGGAGTGATCTGTTGGAGACCAGGACCATGCGGACCCGACCATGGCCCTGTGCCATGAGAAACTTTGGTATTTCCCATCATCTCGGCCCTGACCCATGAGCTTCGGCGGTACTTTCGCGGTCCTACGATCGGACCTGTGAACATCAAAGAGCGACAGCAATTGACTTGGAACGGTGTCCGGACCGTGGACGTCCTCTTTCTCGCAGGTGCGGCGGAGGACCGTTCGATCATGGAGAAGACAACTCCGTATTTCCTTCAAGGCCTGAACAACGCATGTGCGGCATAGCGGGCGCGATCTTGTGGGGGAACGGACCCGATGCGGAACTGGACGGTTTCGATATCGCCCATTTGGCCTATCGGGGACCGGATGCGCTCTGTACCACCCGCTCCGCCGAGATCGCCGACCCTCCGCGCGGTCTCCGCTGGAAGCTCTCCCATGCAAGGCTCTCCATCCTGGACCTGGCTGTTACCGCCAACCAGCCGATGAGCTCGACCGACGGGCGTTATTGGCTCGTGTTCAACGGGGAGATCTACAACCACCGGCCGCTGCGGCAGGAACTGGAGGGTATGGGCTTCACCTTCCGGACGGACCATTCGGACAGCGAGGTGTTGCTGAACGCTTGCATCGCCTGGGGGCCGGAAGCACTTGCCCGGCTCAACGGGATGTTCGCCTTCGTGCTGTTGGACAACCGCACGGGGCGCGCTTGGGGGCGCGGGACCGCATGGGCATCAAACCCCTGTACTACCGCATGGCCGGCGGCACCTTCACCTTCGCCAGTGAGCCCAAGGGCATCCTTGGAAAGCGGACGGTGGACCGCGATGCGTTGCTCCAGTATTTCCGCTTTCTCCAAGTGGAGGGTGCCCGGACGTTCTACGAAAGCATCAACAAACTCCCCGCCGCGCACTTCTTCGAGATCGATGAGCACGGAAGAATGCGCACTGAGCGCTATTGGCATCCGCTGCAAGGGAACCGGGGCCGTGACCTGGTGGACGTGGCCTCCTGTTTCGACCTGCTGAAGGACGCGGTGGACCTGCAGATGGAGGCCGATGTGGAGGTGGGCACCTACCTCTCGGGCGGCCTCGATTCCTCCGTGATCACGGCGCTGGCCTCCCGGGGAAGGCAAGTGAACGCGTTCAGCATCGGCTTCGATGATTCCGTCCCCGGCTATGTCAGCGAACTTCCGTATGCCAAGCTGGTGGCGCAACATGTGGGCGCTCGGCATTTCCCCATCACCATCTCCCCGGCTGAGTATCTGGCCGCGCAGGAAAGGGCGTTCAAAGTGCTGGACGAGCCCATCGCCGATACCGCGTGCGGCCCGTTGCTGCTGCTGTCCGAACTGGCCCGGGCCAACGGTGTTACGGTGTGTTTGAGCGGGGAGGGGTCGGACGAGCTCTTCATCGGTTACCGCCATTGGCATGATGCCTACTTGGTGGACCGCTGGCTCCGCCGGATGCCCAAGGCCGCAGTGCGGGCCTACCTCGCCATCGGGGCGCCCGGCCTTGCCGGCCGTAAACCGGACTGGGTGCGGTGGGCAAGGCGGCGCATGCGGGGCCGTTTCATCCTTTGGGGCGGCACGGACGCGATAGCGAATGACAGCGGAGGCCAGATGTTCAATGCCCGCTTTCTGGCGGAGGCACTGAACCCGTACGCGGCGGTGCAAAGGAATTTGATCCTGCCCGACATGCGCCATGCCGACTTCCTCCAGCGCGTCAGCGCGTTGGACCTGCAGTTCCGCTTGCCGGAAAACCTGCTGGCCCGTGTGGACCGCATGTCCATGGCCGCTTCCTTGGAGGCGCGTGTTCCTTTTCTCGATCATCGGCTGGTGGAAACGGCGATGCGCATACCGGTGGACCAGTTGGTTTCCGCGCAAGGGGAGAAATTGGCATTGAAGAATTTCGCACGCCAGATCCTGCCCAGCTCCATCATTGAGCGAAAGAAGGACGGTTTCACCATCCCGCTGCACGAGATCTTGAACCCGGCGGAGGCCATGCGCCAGAAGGAGCTCATCCTGGGGATGGACGATGACCTGCGTATCTATTCCAATGACTTCCGCACGCGGATCGGGCGCGGCGAGGTTACCGGCAAGGACCTATGGCCGCACTACGCATTGGCCAAGTGGTGGTCCATTCATGTGCAGGCACGATAGGTTATCCTATCCTTTTTTCAAGTGAGGCAAGGGTGGTGCATTCGCTCGCTCGAACCACCCCCAACCCCTCCTTGAAGGAAGGAGGGGAGACGATCCTCATACGACCCTCGATCAGATAGTCTTGGTTTTCCCCTCCTTTTTTCAAGGAGGGGCAGGGGTGGTGCATTCCCTTTGGATAAATATGAAGTTGCTTTGTTGATCGATCCACTTCTGCTCCTTGATTGATGACCCATGCCCGAGAGATACCACAACCGCACCGACCAGAAAGGTGAGCGTCAGGCTCTCAGAGGAATGTTGACCTCCTCCGAGGCCACACTCTGGAAAGCATTGAGCGGTAAACAGCTGGATGGAAGGAAATTCAGAAGGCAGCACGGGATCGGTCCTTTCATCGCTGATCTCTACTGTCCTTCGGAACGTTTGGTGATCGAAGTGGACGGAGCGTCTCACGATAACCCCACTGCATCAGCTAATGATGGATTGCGGGATGAATACATGAATGCCAAGAACATCCGAGTGCTTCGCATTGACAACAAGAGCATCATTGATGATCTTCCTGGGGTTCTCGATCTGATCCGCAGTTGGTTTCAGCCTTAGTTTGATCGGACCTGGATCATTGGTTAGGACCACCCCCGTCCCCTCCTTTTAGGAAGGAGGGGAGACGACCCTCATACGACCCTCGATCAGATAGTCTTGGTTTTCCCCTCCTTTTTTCAAGGAGGGGCAGGGGTGGTGCATTCCCTTTGGATAAATATGAAGTTGCTTTGTTGATCGATCCACTTCTGCTCCTTGATTGATGACCCATGCCCGAGAGATACCACAACCGCACCGACCAGAAAGGTGAGCGTCAGGCTCTCAGAGGAATGTTGACCTCCTCCGAGGCCACACTCTGGAAAGCATTGAGCGGTAAACAGCTGGATGGAAGGAAATTCAGAAGGCAGCACGGGATCGGTCCTTTCATCGCTGATCTCTACTGTCCTTCGGAACGTTTGGTGATCGAAGTGGACGGAGCGTCTCACGATAACCCCACTGCATCAGCTAATGATGGATTGCGGGATGAATACATGAATGCCAAGAACATCCGAGTGCTTCGCATTGACAACAAGAGCATCATTGATGATCTTCCTGGGGTTCTCGATCTGATCCGCAGTAGGTTTCAGCCTTAGTTTGATCGGACCTGGATCATTGGTTAGGACCACCCCCGTCCCTTCCTTTTAGGAAGGAGGGGAGACGATCCTCATACGACCCTCGATCAGATAGTCTTGGTTTTCCCCTCCTTTTTTCAAGTGAGGCAGGGGTGGTGCATTTGTGCCGCTCGAACCACACCCAACCCTTCCTTTTAAAATGGAAGGGAGCCCCGAGCATGGGTCCGGCACGTATCGACCTGAGCCGTTCCGGACCATCCGCTCTACTTTCGCGCCGACCTGACCGGCGCCTTACTCTGGACGGTGCATGGTGAGCAGATCAAAGATGAAGAAGTTGATGGTGGTGGTGGGCACGCGCCCGAATTTCATCAAGGTGACCCGCTTCAAGGCGGTGGCCGCCGAACGCGGCATGGAGGTACAGCTGGTGCATACCGGCCAGCATTATGACGAGAAGATGAGCACCGTCTTCTTTGATCAGTTCGGCCTGCTGCCGGACCACTTTTTGAATACCCCACAAGCCAGCCCGGCCGCCCAGATGGGCCATATCATGATCGCCTTGGAGGCCGCGGCCACAGAGATGCGGCCGGACCTGATGATCGTGCCCGGGGATGTGAACAGCACCCTTGCCGGTGCGCTGGTGGCCAATAAGATGGGCATCCCCTTGGGGCATCTCGAAAGCGGCCTCCGTAGCGGCGACCTCGGCATGCCGGAGGAGATCAACCGCATCCTCACGGACCGCATCACCGACCATTTCTTCGTCACAGAGCAAAGCGGCATCGACCACCTGAAGGCGGAAGGACGACCGGAGGAGAGCATCCATTTCACCGGCAATACCATGATCGACACCTTGGTGGCCTATGACGAACAGGTGCAGGCGGCGCCTGTGCTCCAAGAACTCGGCCTGAAGGATGGAGGCCATGTATTAATGACCATCCATCGCCCCGCCACCGTGGATTCCGCCGAAGGCTTGGCCAAGCTGACCGAGCTGATCGCTTTTGTGGCGAAGGACCGCCCTGTGGTGTTCCCGGTGCATCCGCGCACCACGGCCAAGCTGGAGGCCACCGGCCTGATGCAAGGCCTGAAGGCGCTGAAGCACTTGGTGATGACCGGGCCGATGGACTACTTCAACTTCCAAAAACTGATCGCCACCTGCGCCTTCGTGATCACCGACAGCGGCGGCATCCAAGAGGAGACCACGTATCGCCGTGTGCCTTGCCTCACTCTGCGTCCCAACACCGAAAGGCCCATCACCATCACCATGGGGTCCAACCGCCTCATCGGCTTCGACCTGCCGCTGTTGCAGGCGGCCATCGCCGACATCACCGAAGGCCGCGCCAAAAAAGGGGAGGTGCCGCCCCTGTGGGACGGCCACGCCACCGAACGGGTCTTTGACGTGATCGAAACGCTGTGATCGTCTATCTCACTTATAACGACCAGCCCTCGGGCGTCTACTGGAGCCAGGTGACGGACGTGGTGGCGCACCTGAACACCTTGGGCGGCCCGCGCGTGCGGCTGGTGGCGTTGGTGAGCGTCCGCGATCTGCGCTCCACCCGGCGAAACATCCGGGCGCACTGCCCCGATGCCCTTGTGCTGCCGATGGTACCGCAGATGAAGCGTTGGCGGAACAATGCCTCCATCGTGAATATGGTCTGCCGCCTTTTGCGGCCCACGGGTCTGATGGTGCGCGGTGCCTTGGGCACATGGTTGGCCCTACGTGCGCGGGACAGGGGCCTGGTCAAGAAAGTCTGCTTCGATGCCCGCGGTGCGTACGCTGCCGAATGGGAGGAATACCGCATCATCGACGACGACGCGCTGATCGCCCAGTTCCGGCCCGTGGAAAATGAAGCAGTGGCCCAAAGCGATTTCCGCTTGGCCGTGAGCCAGGCGCTGGTTGACCACTGGCGGGAACGTTATGGGTACGCAGGGAATGATCATGTGGTGATCCCCTGCACCTTGGGCGAGGACCATTTGGAAGTGGTCGCAGAAAAGCCCACAGAACGGAACGGGGAGGACGTAGTGCTCGTCTACTCGGGGTCAACGGCCGGATGGCAATCGTTCGAATTGTTGGAGAACTTGATGAAGGAAGCCCTGATCGCACAACCACAGGTGAAGGTCTTGTTCCTGAGCCGCCCTGACCCGCGCATCGATGCCTTGGGCCAAGCCTTCCCCGGCAGGGTGGACCGCCAATGGGTGAGGCCGGCGGAAGTGGCGGCGATCCTCGCCGAATGCGACCATGGCATACTGGTGCGCGAGAACAGCATCACCAACCGCGTGGCATCGCCCACGAAATTTGCCGAATACCTCCGTGCCGGCCTGAAGGTGGTGGCCCCGGAACACCTCGGGGACGTCTCCGCCCGGGTGGAACGTGAGGACCTCGGATGCGTCTGGCGACCGGGGCTGCCGTTGGCCCCGTTCAAACGGGTAAGCCCGGAGGACCGCCGTCGTCTGGAGCAACTGGCATTGACAACGCTGACGAAGAGCGCGTTCGATGGCGAGTACCGCCGAGTGTTGGAGGCGCTGCGGTAAGTTCGAAGACGTTGCGGCACAGGACTATCGCCTCTGGTTTTATTCGTCCTTCACTGGCGTCCGGGAAAACCATAGCCACGTTCTGTTGCGACCCCGGCTCAAAAGGCCGGGGTGACAACTATAGGGGAAGTTGCTGCTTGGGAAGCTGCGCCCAGCGCGGCTTTCCAAGCAGCAACTTCAAGAGCGAATGTCATTCCGGGCCTTGACCCGGTATCGCAAAAGAACGGACAGGGGTTATCCATTGAATCAAGGCCCTATTCTCTCGGATATCCGTAAGGGATCCGGTGGCCAACCTTTTCCTGAAGGCTGCGCTTTTTATCCCTGTCCGCCAAAGGGCTAATTTCGCGGCCCATGGCCAGAAAAACATTGATCACCGGTGGTGCGGGTTTCATCGGGTCCGCATTGAGCAAGCATTTACAAGGGGCGGGCGATGAAATTTCCGTGGTGGACGACCTCTCCTTCGGGCGGCGTGAGCTGGCCGGGGTGCCGGACGAGCGCTTCTTCAAGGCGGATATCCGCGATGGGGCGGCGATGCGCCGGATCCTGGCCGAAGTGCGCCCCCAACGCGTGCTCCATCTGGCTGCCGTCCACTTCATTCCCTATTGCAATCAGCACCCTGCGGAAGCCGCCGACATCAACATCAACGGGACCGTGCAGGTGCTCGATGCCGTGGAGACCTGTTCGGACGTGGAGCAGGTGTTCGTGGCAAGTACCGCAGCCGTATACCCCATCGCCGATGGCGCCATGGCGGAGGACCATCCGCTGGGGCCGATGGACATCTACGGGACAACCAAACTGGCCACGGAGAAGATCGCTCGGGAATTCCACTACCGGGTAGGCGTCCCCTTGGTCATCGGACGCTTTTTCAATGCCTTTGGGCCGAACGAGACCAACCCGCACCTCTTCCCGGAGATCCAGCGTCAAGTGCTGGAGGGTGCGCGAGCGCTGCGCTTAGGCAACCTCGACCCCAAGCGGGACTACATCCACACGGAGGATATGAGCCGTGCCATCGAGGCCCTGCTGGACCGCGCGCCGAAAGGTTGCGGCGTCTACAACATCGGGCGTGGCATCGAATACAGCGTGCGCGAAGTGGTGCAGGCCTTTGAACGGCAGCTCGGCGAAACACTTTCCATCGAGGTGGACCCGGCAAGGGTGCGGCATGTGGAACGCATGCACCTGTTGGCCGACGTGGCCAAATTGAAGCAAGCCACCGGCTGGGAGCCCCGCTGGGGCATCGATGAGGGCGTGGCCACCCTGCTGAAGGAGAACGTCGCCACTTGATCCACGGATGAAGGTCGCGATCGCCACGGACGGCGTATTCCCCGAGGCCATGGGCGGCATGCAGCGCCATTCGCGGCTGTTGGCGGAGCACCTTGCACGCACCGGGGAGGTCGAGCTCACGGTGCTGCACCCGCATCCCGTGGGCTTATTCAGCGCTGATCTTGGCATTCGCGAGGTCCATGTGCCGCCCATGGACACGGAAAAGTTCTACCTGCGGGAGCTTTGGCGGTACAGCAAGCGGATGGGTGAAGCGTTGGAAGCAGTAGTTCCGGACGTGGTGCTGTCGCAAGGATTTTGTGTCTGGCAGGGCATTGGCCGGTTCAGTGAAAAGCTGATCACGCATCCGCACGGGCTGGAGATGTTCCAAGGCCTTACCCGCAAGGAACGTGCATTGGGCGCACCCTTCCGGATGGCATTGCGTCATATCGTGCGTCGAAGCCATGCCGTGGTCTCCTTGGGCGGAAAGCTCACAGGGATCTTGGAAGGTGTTGCCCGCGGTTCCGCATGTAAGGTGGTGGTGATCCCCAATGCGGTGGACGTGCCAGAGGAAGAGGGCGCGTTGGGAAGTGCGCACGATAAGTCCAACAACGCCACGGACCATGTTCCCGGGCCACTTGTTCTGCTCTTTGTGGGGCGCTTCGCCTTCAACAAGGGCATCGACGTGCTATTGGAAGTGGCCAAAAGGCTGGTCGCCGAAGGAAAGGGGAATGAGGTCCGCTTCGACCTGGCCGGTACGGGTCCTTTGTATCAGGGGATCAAGGCGGAAGGGGTCCCACCGAACGTCAGCTTGCTGGGCCGTGTGGACGATGCCGAACTGGTCTCCCTCTATTCCACTTGCGACGCATTTGTCCTGCCCACCCGTTTCGAGGGCATGCCAACGGTGGTGCTGGAGGCCATGGCCCAGGCGAAGCCCGTCTTCGTAAGCGATGTGGGCGCCACGGCCGAGCAGGTGGACCGGCTCAACGGCTACCTGTTGCCCCCGGGCGATGTCGAAGCGCTCCATCAGGCCATTCGGTCCTTTTGTGCACTATCCCCGGAAAGCCGCGGCAAGATGGGTCGTCAGAGCTTCGACCGGGTGGGGGAGTTGTTCAGTTGGCCCGCTGCGACCATGCAATTCCTGCGCTTGTTCCGCGAAGTGGTCAGGCTAACACCTCGCTGATCAGCTTGTCCGTGATCGTGGCCAGCAGGTGTTCGCTATGATCGGCGTTCCGATCGATCTCGATCGTGCGTTCACCGCTGATGATGCGCGGCAGCTCGGTCACGAGTTCCTCCACGCGCAGTGAATCGCCGAGCTTGCGCCCCACGATGGTGCGGCTGACCACGCCGGGCTCGCCGATGTGCAGGATGGGCCGCCGCAGATGGAAGATCTCATTGAACTTTGTCACCATGATGTCTTTCTTGTTCCCGGGAAGAAAAGCGAGCACGAGATCAGATCCCGCGATGCGTTCCAGGATCTCCTTCGGAGGTAAAGGGCTGTGGAAGTGGATCTGCTTTTCCAAGCCATGGTCTTTGGCCAGTTGCTCATACGGCCTGGTCCCATCCCCGGTGATGAACAGATCGAACCGGCATTTAGCGAAAACGGCCGGGTGCTTTTCCCGCAGCGCTTTGAAGGCTTCCATCAGGGCTTGGAGATAGCGTTCCGCCTCCATGCTGCTGTAGAGGCTGCCCGCATAGATCATCTTGAACATCCCGTCATCCACAGGTGATGGTGCCACATGAAGGTCGTCAGGGTCCACGGCGTGGGGGATGGTCGCATACTGTTCAGGGGCACCACCATACGTTGAACGAAGGTGCTCCGTGATGGAGGAGGTGGACGCGATGAGCTTGTCAAAAGTTCTGGCCACCATGGCTTCCCGGTCCTGCTCATGACGCATTCGCTCGGGGGCCAGCGTACCGAAGCCATAGTCGGTCCCCCAAGTCCACGGGTCCCTGAAGTCAGCCACCAGGTGCAGTTCCGGGAACGGCGTTTTCAGTTCCGCAGCGAAGGCCATCAGGCTGAAAGGCGCGCCGGTGACGATCACGGTACGGATGTCGTGTCCGCGTATCAACCGACGGCTTTCCGCCAAGAGCCGACGTCTCCAGAATACGCCGGGGTCGTAGATGTTGCCCCGCACCAGGAAAGGAAGTAGGTTCGACCAGACCCGGTACATCACTTTTTCCACTACGGAAGTGAGCGGTCGCTTGGTCATTACGGCGGGGTAGGCGTGGGGCAACGGATGGTGGACGATCCCCTCGTGCCGGGTATCCTCGCTCCAAAGCGAATCCATGCGGCCTTTGCTGCCCGCACTGCGGATCACGTGCACCGTGTACCCGCGCCGTGCAAGCTCTTTGGCGAATTTGGCCCAGCGTCGGCCACCGATCCCCCGCACAGGGGGAAAGCCATGGCAGATCAGCAGTATCGGTCCGTATTGCGACATGGTGCGGCTCAAGGTTCGGCGAAGATCTACTTATACCAGCACCTCTTCCACCAACTGGTCGGTGAGGTTCGCCAGCAAGTTCCCACCGTGGTCCGCGTTCAGGTCGATCTCGATCGCGCGTTCCCCACTGATGATCTTCGGTAATTCGCTCACCAATTCATCGAGGCGTAGCGAATCCCCCATCCGCCGGTCCGTGATCGTCCTGCTCACCAAGCCCGGGTCCCCGATATGAAGAATGGGGCAGCCCAAGTAAAAGATCTCCGCGAATTTCGTGACCATCGTGTTCTTCTTGTCCCGGGGCAGGAAGGCCATCTCGATATCGGAGGCCGCAATCCGCTTCATGATCTCCTTGGGAGGCAAGGGTGCATGGAAGCGCACCGTCCCCTCCAGTCCTTTATCCTTCACCTGTTGCTCCAAGGCCTGGGTTCCATGGTCGGTGATGTACAGATCGAACCGGCATTTGGCGAACCGTTCCGGCTTGGCCTCCTTCAGTGACGCAAAGGCTTCGAGCAGCAGCGCGAAATAGTGCTGGGCCTCTTTTGTGCCGTACATGCTGCCCGCATAGATCATTTTGAACTGACCGTCCCGGACCTTTGTCGCGGGCCTCTCCAGATCCTCTGGGTCGATGGCATGGGCCAGTACGCCTAGGCGTTCCGCTGGAACCCCATGTGCTTGCCGCAAATGATCGATGACGGCGGGATGCGGTGAAATGAGCCTATCACTGACCCTGGCCACCAAGGCTTCCAAGTGCTGCTCATGTCGCAGGCGCTTGGCCCCGATGGTCTGATAGCCGTAGTAGTTGCCCCACGTCCACATGTCGCGGAAATCGGAGACCAGATGGATGCCCGGGAAACGTTCCTTCAGTTCCGTGGCGTAGGCCATCAGGCTGAACGGGGCACCGGTGACGATCACATTGCGGATGCCGTGCTCGCTGATGAGCTCGCCGGCGACGTCCAGCAAGGGCTTCCTCCAGAACAGCCCCCGGTCATACCAGTTGCCTTTGGTACAGAGGGGCAGTATGCGCTTCCACAACCCATAGCCCAACTTATCCCACAACGTTGTGGCCGGCCACCGGGTCATTGCGCCGGGATAGCGGTCGGGCAGCGGATGGGCGATAATATTGGGGTTCTTGACGTCATTCGTCCACAGCGAGGTCCGAACCCTGGCCGTTGTGGAATTGCGGATCACATGCACCGTATAACCCCTGTGCGCCAGCTCCTTGGCAAATTTTGCCCACCTGCGTCCCCCGATCCCGGAATTCGGAGGAAACGAATGGCAGATGATCAGGATCGGCTCTCCGGGGCGCATTTGTTCGCGAAGGTAGATGAGTGTAGAGGAAGTATGCACTACATGTTTTGGTTAGCTTGGCGGCCCGTATAAAGAGAGATGTCAAAACACGCGATCATCACCGGGGGGGCCGGTTTTATCGGCAGCCATCTGGTGGACAGACTGCTGGATGAAGGAGGCTGGAAGGTGACCGTGGTGGACAATTTTCATCCCTTCTACCCGCGTGCCGTCAAGGAGGCCAACGTACTTGCTCACCGCTCCCACCCGTCCTACACGCTTCTGGAGGGGGATATCGTGGATGAGGAGACGTTGGACAAGGCATTCGCAATGGCCTCCGGTGCGGATACGACCGTGGTGCATCTGGCGGCCTTGGCCGGGGTCCGCCCCAGTATCGCCGATCCACTGGCCTATCATCGTGTCAACGTCACCGGAACGTTGAAACTGCTCGAGAAGGCGCGTTCCAACAAGGTGGCCCATTTCGTGCTCGCCAGCAGCAGCAGTGTTTATGGGGAAGATCCCCATGTCCCCTGGAAGGAATCCTTGACCGGTCTGGCACCGATCAGTCCGTACGCCGCCACGAAATTGGCCGCGGAGCAGTACACGCGGATGTACGCCCATCTTCATGGGCTGAATACCACGGCGCTGCGGTTTTTCACCGTTTACGGGCCGCGCCAACGCCCCGACCTCGCCATCCATGCGTTCTTCAAGAAGGTGATCGAAGGCACGCCCATCCAGCAGTTCGGGGATGGCTCCACACGTAGGGACTACACTTTCGTGGACGATATCATCAGCGGGGTGCGCGGTGCCATGGACAGGTCCCTCCGGACGGAGGACGGTAGGGGCGCGTTCGAGATCTTCAACCTGGGCAATTCGGCCACCGTTCCCCTGCGCGACTTGATCGCCGCGATCGAGAAGGAGGCCGGACGGAAAGCCATTATCGAGGTCCGGCCCGAACAGCCCGGCGATGTGCCACAGACCTTTGCAAGCGTGGAAAAGGCCAAGGAGCACCTCGGCTATGTGCCCGTCACCGGTATCACACAAGGCCTCAGGCATTTCCACCGGTGGTACGATGAAATGGCGGCTGCCCGCAGCACCGTGAACAAACCGTAGATCGGAGGCATTCATGCGTACCATCGGGATCAGCCATAAGACACGGTACTGGCAGCATTACTGCTTCTCCAACCCGCCTGCTGGCTATCGCTATGAGCGGAAGCTTGATATTCCCTGGCACATGATGGGGGTCAAAGCGGAATTTCTGGCAAACACCAAGTTCTTCATGCCCTTTTCCCGCGCTGATCTGCTTCACACGTACAATGGCGTGGTCGCGAACCCCAGGCCCTGGGTGATCGAAGTGGAGGATTACATGCCGCGGTATGAGACCATGAGCCCGCGGAACCCCTTGTACAAATGGGCGCTGCGGCGGCTGGAGGGGAACGATTGCAAGGCCATGATCTTCACAAGCCGGAACGCCATGCGCCGCAATAAGGAGCACTTGCTCGCGGCGGGCGTGGACATCGGCAAGATGTCCGTGGTCTACCGAGCAGTGGAGCAGTACGCCCCCAAGCCGCGCGATGAACGTTTTTTCACCATTGTTTTTGCGGGCAATGGCTTTTACAGGAAAGGCGGCGTGGAGTTGTTGAAAGCGTTTAAGAGCTTGGGAAGGCCGGAAGCACGGCTCGTCATCATCAGCACCCTGGAGGTCGATTGGGGCGTCTTCCCCGAGCAGGAGTTGATCGCATGGGCCGAACGCACCATAGCTGAAGATCCCCGGATCACCCTGCACGCGAAGCTCCCCCACGATCAGCTTATCGACCAAATGCGCTCCGCGGACCTTTTCGTCAGTACCACGTTCCTGGACCCGTTCAACAATACAGTGCTGGAGGCCATGGGCACCGGTCTGCCGGTGATCTGTTCGGACGCCGGGGCCATACCGGAAGTGGCACGGGACGGTGTGAACGGTTGGGTGCTGCCCGTGACCGGAAGGAACAGCGATGACATCGCGGAGGAGACCGGCGCGCGCATCTTGCAGTTGATGGATGATCCGGCGCTGCGCGGGAGGATGGGGAATGCCAACGGTGCCATCATTGCGGAGCGCTTCACCTTGGAAGTGCGGAATGCGGCCCTGATCAAGTTGTATGACAAGGCGTTGGGTGGCCGCTAAGCAGGACTGCGATAGGCAGCGGTCATCACCATTGCGGTCAGACTTGATGTTCCGGGTTGTTCAATGGGCGGGGCCCCGACCGCTGAATGCCCTGCTCGCGGGGCCTGCTACATGGGCCACCGGTTACATTTACCGCCCCCCAGGCTGAACAGCCCTTCCGTTTGGCCATGAAGCAGTTCCTCCGAGAACATTACCCGTTATTGATCTTCATCTTCATCTGGGTGATCGTGGCGGCATATGCCGGGCTCCTGCTATACGCGGTCCTGCCCATCAGTGTATTCCTCATGCGCCGGAGCGATATGTGGCAGGACATCATGTTAGGATTTCTCATATGCCTGATATTTTCCGACATGAACATCGACATCCGGGAGATGGCCGTGATGAAAACGGCCAAGTACACCTATATCCTGGCAATGGCTCTCATTATCATTCTGGATCAGGCCCGGATGCGCCCGGTGGCAAAGGTGTTCGGGGTGTTCCTGCCGTTTTTCATTTACGCCTTCTTCCCGGTGCTCAATTCCTCCGTACCCGTTGTTGCCGTTGAAAAAACAATTTCCTACGCGTTGATATTTCTGGTCGTCCCGAATTATGTGCTGTTCAACTACAGGCGGCACGGTTGGGATTTTTTCCGGAATCTGATCTGGTTCATCGTCCTTGTTCTCCTTACGCAGCATTTACTTCCGTACCTCGGGCCGGTGAAGTGGGCCTATATCGCGGACCGGTTCCGTGGGTATTTCGGCAACCCTAACGGTCTGGCCATTTTCACCTACTTGGCCTTTGTCCTTTTCACGGTCATCAATCACTTGCGGAAGGACCTTTTCTCCACCCCGGCCAAGTTCTTCATTTATGCGCTGTTGATCTATTACGTCATCACTTGCGGCGCGCGTACCTCTCTGATGTCCACGTTGATGTTCGTGCTCTTCATTCAATTCTTCCGGATCTCCACCTTTCTGGGCATCATCTCCTTTGTTGCTTTTGTTGGTATTGGTGAGCTGGTATCGAGCAACCTTCCCGCCATCATCACCGCCATGGGCCTGCAGGACTACTTGCGCGTGGATTCCCTGGCGGACGGTTCGGGGAGGTATTTCGCATGGAATTTCGCATGGCAGGAGCTCAATACCCAGGGCTTCTTCTTGTTCGGGGGCGGCTTTGACAATGAGGCTTGGGTGATGAAGGAGGCGCGCGCCTACTTGGAAAGCCTGGGGCATCAGGGCGGTGTGCATAACACGTATCTGGCATTCTGGCTCAATACCGGCATCGTGGGGTTGATCCTCTTCTTGCGGAGCTTCGTGCTGATCTTCATCAAGGCCAGCAAGAACACCCCCATCTCCATGGCGATCATGTTCTCCGTGCTCTTCTCCATCCTTTATGAAAGCTGGCTCGCCGGGTCGCTCAGCCCCTATACCACCATGTTGCTGATCATCCTCACGATCGTCTCCGAGGACGAGATCATGATCTCCGCTGACCAAGGGGACCAACCTGTGCCGCTACAGGAGGAGGTCGACCCGGCCATGGAGCCTTTGGTCCTGCCTGCACGCTAACCGTTAGCTTCACGCGCCAAATTCATTCCCAATGCCAAGAATCCTAGTGACCGGCGGTGCCGGCTTTATTCCCAGCGCGCTGGCCATACGCCTTGCAGGCCTGCCGGATACGGATGTCGTCGCCGTGGACAACCTTTCCACCGGTGACCTCAACAAATTGGAACTGCCAAAGCATCCCGGCATCCATTTCATCAAGTGCGACGCCAACCGTTTCGAGGATATCAGCGGTGTGTTCTATGCCTATCGGTTCGACTATGTTTTCCACTACGCCGCCGTGGTGGGGGTGAAGCGCACCACGGACAATCCCGTGAGCGTGCTCCACGACATCGATGGCATACGGAACGTGCTGGACCTGTGCAAGAACACCGGCGTGAAGCGCGTGTTCTTCAGCAGCAGCAGCGAGGTGTACGGCGAGCCCGTGGAGTTTCCGCAAAATGAGCACACCACCCCGCTGAACAGCAAGCTGCCCTACGCTATCGTGAAGAATATCGGGGAGGCGTTCCTGCGCAGCTATTACAAGGAATTCGGCCTGGAATACACCACCTTCCGTTTCTTCAACACCTTCGGGCCCAAGCAAAGCAAGGACTTCGTCGTCAGTAAGTTCATTCGCGCGGCCTTGAAGGGGGAGGACATCCCCGTCTACGGGGACGGAGGCCAGACCCGGACCTTCTGCTATATCGACGATAACATCGATGCCACCGTGGCGGCCTTTAGGAACAACAAGGTTATCAATGATGTGGCGAACATCGGTAATGACTTGGAGACCACCATTCTGGACCTTGCCCAACTGGTGATCGAACTTACCGGTAGCTCCTCCCGCATCGTCCACTTGCCGCCGTTGGAGGAAGGCGACATGACCCGCAGGATGCCGGACATCGCCCGGATGCGCACCTTGCTTGGCCGTGACCTGTTACCGTTGCGCCAAGGATTGGAACGGGTGCTGGCGGATACTTCATTCATCTTGGGCTGAGCGCGGACCATGTGCGGCATTGCCGGGATCGCTTCATTGGATCTTGACGGGGCGCTCCCGGGATCCGGGGAAGCCGCAGTGCGTCGTATGACCGATGCCTTGGCCCACCGTGGGCCCGATGCCCAAGGCGTTTGGCAGGGCACACAGGTAGTGCTCGGCCATCGGCGGCTCAGCATCATCGACCCTGAGCCCGCCAGCCACCAACCTTTCCACAGTGACGATGGCGGGCATGTGATCATCTTCAACGGGGAGATCTACAATTTTCGCGAGTTGCGTGAAAGCCTTGTCGGCCACGTGTTCAGGACCAAAAGCGATACGGAAGTACTGCTGGCCGCATGGAGGGAGTGGGGAGAGGAAAGCCTGAACCGGCTGGAAGGCATGTTCGCATTTGCCGTTTGGGATGTCCGTAAAGAAGAGTTGTTCATCGCCCGGGACCGCTTCGGGATCAAACCGCTCTATCACTGCTCATTGGGCGGAAGACTATTTTTCTCCAGTGAAGTGAGGTCTCTTCTAGCCTCGGAACTGGTGCCCCGAAAACTCGATGAGTCCGCGCTGTGCGATCACCTGCGCCACGGGGCCGTGCATGCGCCGGCCACGATCGTGCAGGATGTCCAAATGCTATTGCCAGGCCATTCGCTCCGCTGGTCCAAAGCCGGGACCGCGATCAAGCCATGGTGGAACATGGTGGCCAGCACGAGCGATGCTTCGCTGGACCTAGCCCCGGGGGAAGTGCTCCGGGAAGTGCGTGACCGGTTTTCGCGTGCGGTGGAGAAGCGCATGGTGGCCGATGTTCCCTTCGGGGCCTTTCTAAGTGGTGGCATTGACAGCAGTGCGGTCGTTGGGGCCATGGCCCAAGCCACACAGGCACGGGTACACACCTTCACCGTCACGTTCGACGAGGCGGAATTCAGTGAGGCACGCTTTGCGAAGCTCATCGCTAAGAAGTTCGGTACCAAGCACACGGAGATCCGCCTGCGGCCGGATGATATGCTGCGATTTCTGCCTCAGGCTTTGGCGGATATGGACCACCCCAGCGCGGACGGGCCCAATACCTGGGTGGTGAGCAAGATGACCAAGGAGGCCGGCATCACCATGGCCTTGAGCGGACTGGGAGGCGATGAGGTCTTTGCGGGTTATGAGGTCTTCAAACGCTCCGTGGCCTTGTTGCGGAAGAAGGGTATCATGGCGGTCCCGCGGCCGCTGCGGGCATTGATCGGCATGGCCGTGAAGAGCCGGAAGCCGGGCGCCGCGGGTTGGAAGGCGGCCGAATTGCTCAAGCTGTCATCATGGAATATTGAAGACACGTATCCGCTGGCACGTTTGGCCTATAGCGACATGGAGCTGCGCAAGAAGTTACTGGCCATTGAGCTTCGCCCGGATGCCGTGGCCGCGGACGTGCGCCACTTAATGAACACCATGGGCGGTTCCCGGCTTGAACCTTTGAGCCGGGTCAGCATCGCGGAACTGAGCACCTACCTGCCAGACGTGCTGCTACGGGACACCGACCAGATGTCCATGGCACATGCCTTGGAGGTCCGGGTGCCGTTCCTGGACCACGACCTCACGGACTTTGTGCTGGGCGTGCCGGACGATCTGAAATACCCGCACACGCCCAAGAAATTGCTCACGGACGCATTGGGAGACCTCTTGCCCCGCGAAGTGACGCACCGGCCCAAAATGGGCTTCACCTTGCCATGGGACCAATGGATGCGTGACCAACTGCGATCATTCTGCGAAGCGCGCATGGAGGCTTTAGCGCTAAGGCCCCAGTTCAACGCCGTCGGCGTGAGCGGGCTGTGGCAGCGCTTTCTCGCAGGTGACCCCGCGGTGACATGGAGCCGCATCTGGACGCTGGTGGTTTTGGAGGAGTGGCTGCACGCCAACCGGATCGAGTAGGGCGTATGCCCGATCACTGACGTCCGAGATAATTATTCTCCAAGCTTTTTCGCGACCCCGGCTCGGGGGCCGGGGTGACAACCATGGGAGGGTCGGGTGCTCGAATGGCCGCGCTGGGCGCGGCTATTCGAGCACCCGACCCAAGAGCAACCGTCATTCCGGGCTTGATCTGGCCCCGGTAACGCCGGGGGCGGAAGTGTTGGCTATGATCATTTCGGAAGCCAGTGATCGCGAAGCGGTATAAGGTGAATGCCCAATAAAAAAAGGGGCCGAAGCCCCTCTTTCATTAGATCTGTCCGGTGATCAGAATTTCGCACGGCTCTTACGACCGATCCGCTTCTTGCCGCGCATCCAGTTGTAGCGCTGGCGGTAGAAGTTGGACTGCCCCCGCAGGACGTAGCTGTACGTAAGGGTCATGGTCAGGTAGCTGTCGTTGTGGGTGGGGTCTCCACGCTTGGTCCCGGCGGAATACTGTCTCGGGTCAGGGATGGGGCCGCTGCCATCGTCCACATAGGTGGATTGGCTGGCGAGATCTACCGAGAGCTGGCTGGGAAGGTCGTTCGGATCGGCATAAACGGTGCTGGCATCGTCGATGTAATCGCTGAACGTGGTGCGCCAACCGAAGTCCCAGCCGATGCGATGGCGGCGTTGGAAGGTGAAGTGGAAGCCCATGCCCGCAGGGATGGCGAAGCCCAAGCTGGAATAGTTCTCCATCTCCGTGGTGAGGTCACGCAGCTTGTAGTATTCACCGGTATGGTTGATCTGGCCTTTGGGATTGCTGTAGTAGACCGCACCTCCCACGTAAACGAATAGGCGGAAGTCCGTGCGGTACCGGCCCCGGCCGCCGAGGTCATTGTCCTGGAAAACGGTGAATTCGGGACGGGCGTAAAGCTCGAACATGTCGTTGCGGAAGCTCAAATTGCGCCCTACGCGCTCAGGGTTGGTGCTCAGATAGTCCCCACCTTGGATCCTGTAGTACATGAGGCCTGCGCTGACGGAGAAACTGCGGTTGAGCTTCCTGCGCGCAAAACCGCCCACTGCCCAGCGGGTTTGTGCCAGCTTCATGTCCCAGATGAAATCCTGGCGCGTCTTCTCCTTGCCACCGAACTCACCCAGATAATTGGCACCGCCCAGATGGGCACCGATGTCCCAATCGTACTGGGCACGGGCCTCACCCGCCAGGGCGACCGTCATAAGCACCACCAGTGCCATGTGTATTCTTCCTGCCTTCATGCGATGGGTTCTCGGATTGACTGGCAAACTTAGGAAAAACAAGCCACGTTCAACGGAATTAGTCTCGCATTGGATATCAACAATATCCATGAGGAGGGCCGTCCTACCTTCGCAGCCCACTTCAATTAGACCCCTCGGCTCCTTGTCCAACCGCGTCACATCCCTGTTCGGCGTCCGCTATCCCTTGGTGCAAGCGGGCATGATCTGGAACTCCGGCTGGCGTTTGGCCGCCGCAGTGAGCAATGCGGGCGGCTTGGGCGTCATCGGCTCCGGGTCCATGTATCCGGATGTCCTGTTGGAACATGTTCGTAAGTGCAAGGCGGCCACCTCCCTGCCGTTCGCGGTGAACATCCCCATGCTCTACCCCGATGTGGACAAGCACATCCATACCGTGATCGAGGAGGGCGTCCCGATCGTGTTCACCAGTGCGGGCAACCCGGGGACGTGGACGCGCAAGCTGAAGGATGCGGGCATCATCGTGGTGCATGTCACTGCAAGCGTGAAGTTCGCCCGCAAGGCCGAGGATGCCGGCGTGGACGCCGTGGTGGCCGAAGGATTTGAAGCCGGAGGCCACAATGGGCGCGAGGAAACGACCACCATGGTGCTGGTCCCGATGGTCCGGGATGCCGTGCAGGTGCCGGTGATCGCCGCAGGCGGTATCGGTGATGGCCGCGCCATGCTGGCGGCCATGGCCTTAGGCGCGGATGGCGTACAGATGGGCAGCCGCTTCGTCTGCTCGGAGGAATCCAGCGGTCATGCGGCTTTCAAGCAATATGTGCTGGACAGCAAGGAAGGGGACACCCTGCTCACATTGAAGGAACTGGCGCCCGTGCGCATGATGCGTAACCCCTTCTTCGAGGAAGTGCGGCAGGCCTATGCCCGCTGCGCCACGCCCGAGGAGCTGAAAGCCCTGCTGGGCCGGGCCCGCGCCAAACGGGGCATGTTCGAAGGCGATCTGGAACAGGGCGAGCTGGAGATCGGACAAGTGGGGGCAACCCTGAAAGATGTGCTTCCCGCCGCCACGATCGTGGAGAAGGTCATGAACGAGTTCAAGGCGGCGCAGCAGGAACTCGCATCGCTTCATTTCGGCTGACCCGTGAAAATGTCAGGTCCCCGATGAACCGATCGATGGTCCACAACGTCTATTCCCCGATACCGATCCCCATGGAACCGCGTTGGAGGAATGTGCGTGACCTGAGCTTGATCCTGCTCCTGTTTTTTCCGGTCGTCCTGCGCGCCACCGTGCTGGACCCGCCGTCCCTGCGCTGCGCCTCGGTAGGCCCGGGGGGCAGCGCCGTGCTCACATGGGTCATTCCTCCCGATCCCACGGCAGAATTCCTACACTACGAAGTGTACCACGCTGCTTCCCTTGCCGGGCCCTATGCCTTGGTGGCACCTGTGCCCGTGTATGCGCAGACCAGCTACACCCATGTGGCGGCGGGAGCGAACGCGGCGGTACAGTACTACTACCTCGTCACCGTCTCCACTTCCGGTGCGCCGAACTCGTCCGTTCCGAGCGATACGCTGGCCACCCTCTTTCTCCAGGTATCGCAGAGCGTTCCATTGGGAAGTTCCGTGGTGGACTGGAATTTTCCACATCAGCCACCGCTGAGTTCCTCCGGAAGTGAAACGCGCATCGATCGGGAATATCCCCTCGGGACCTGGGCGCTGACGGACAGTGTGGCGAATACGGTCCACCACTGGTCCCAAGAGGTTTCCATCTGCGAGGACACATTGAATTTCCGTGTCCAAATACCTGATGCGTCCGGCTGCGTGTCCACCAGCAATACCGCCGGTGCCAACTTCCAGGACATCACCCCGCCCTCGGTGCCGAACATGGTGGACGTTACCGTGGACACGACCACCAACCAGACCGTGGTACACTGGGACCCCAGCCCGGAATTGGATACGGACGGCTATATCATCGTGCTGTCCACACCCGGGGGGAATGTGATCCTCGATACGCTCTACGGACGGCTGAACACCACCTTCATCTGGCCGTTCAGCGATGCCGGCGCAGGGCCGGAATCGTACACCATCGCGGCTATCGACACCTGCTGGAAGGGAACTCCGCCAAGCCCCAACACCAGCGCCACCCGCGATCCCCACACCACGGTCCACCTCTCCACCATTTACGATCGTTGCGCAGGGACCGTCCTCGTGGCGCGCACCCCGTACGTGGGTTGGCCCGTGGACCATTATGAGCTCTATGGCCGGATCGATAATGCAGGACCAATGAACCTCTTGGCCACGCTGGACCCGGTCACGGACCAGTACCTGAGCTCCAACGTGATCGCCGGTCATACCTACTGCTATGTCCTCAAGGCCATCGGTACGGAACCCGGCCATGTCTCCCTTTCCAACATGGCATGCCGTACTACTTCGTACCCGCCGGTACCCCAATGGAACTACGTGCGCACCGCGACGTTGCTGGGGAAGGACCATGTGCAGGTAACGGACAGTGTGGACCTGAACGCATTTACCCGGCGGCTTGTGCTTCAGCGGACCAACAACGGCCTGCCATGGGAAGACGTGGCAAGCGTGCCCGGTGGGACCGGCCCGGTGATCACCTTCGACGACCAGGACGTGCTGACCTCGGAACGCAGTTATACCTACCGCGTACTGGTGGAGGACAGCTGCGGGAACACCGTGGTCACCAGCAACCTGGGAACGACCATACTACTGACGGCATCACCGGACCTGGACGGGTTCAACCGGTTGCGCTGGAACGGTTACGTGCAGTGGGCGGGGGCGGTGGCCGGTTATGCGGTCTACCGCAGCGTCGCCGACGGACCGTTCCAGCTGATCGGCAACACGGCGATGGGGGAATGGGAGTTCGATGACGACGTGCAAGGCCTGGCATCCACGCCCGGCAAGTTCTGCTACTATGTGGTGGCGAACGAAGCGGGCAATACCTCCGGCATCGATGCGATCTCCACCAGCAATATCGCTTGTGCCATCCAGCAGGAGGAGGTCTGGATCCCGAACGCATTCATCGAGGGTGGCTACAACAATACGTTCCAACCGGTGCTTTCCTATGCCGATGTGGAACGATACGAGTTCACCATTTTCAACCGTTGGGGGCAACAGATCTGGACCACCTCGGACCGCTACGAGGCTTGGGATGGCCGGGTGGAAGGACGGCTTGTGCCCCAGGGCGTCTATGCCTACTACTGTTCCTTTCTGAACGGTGCCGGGAAGACCGTGGAGCGCCGTGGGACGGTCACGTTCCTGCCGGGCCTTTGACCGGTTGTCCACGGGCTGTTCACAAATAGAGGAAGTTGCGGACATCGTGATGATCGCGCCCGGACCGTACTTTTGTGCATGGAACGATCCACCTCCGCCCTCGCTCCCGAACGGAGCGAACGCCCGGTCCCAGCGGCCAATTCCTTTTCCGATCGCTTTGCTGCACAAGGCTTCACCTATGACGACGTCCTGCTTGTGCCGGCATACTCCGAAGTGCTGCCCCGCGCTGTGGACATCCGCACCCGGTTCAGCCGCAACATCACGCTGAACCTCCCCATCGTCTCCGCCGCCATGGACACGGTGACGGGCGCCGACCTCGCTATCGCCATCGCCCAGCAGGGCGGTATCGGTGTGGTCCACAAGAACCAATCGATCGCGGAACAGGCCAACGAGGTGCGAAGGGTGAAGCGCAGCGAGAGCGGCATGATCACCGACCCGGTGAAACTGCTCGAAGGCGCCACCGTGGGCGATGCGCTCCGCCTGATGGCCGAGCACGGCATCGGCGGCATTCCCGTGGTGGACAAGGCCGATAAGCTCGTGGGCATCGTTACCAACCGGGACCTGCGCTTCGAGAAGAAAATGGCCAAGCCCGTGGCCGAAGTGATGACCAGTGATAAGGTCATCACCGCCAAGCCGGATGTCACCATGGCCCAAGCCGCCGACATCCTGCAGGAATTCAAGATCGAAAAACTTCCCGTGGTGGATGCCAAGGGCAAGCTCGTGGGCTTGGTCACGTACAAGGACATCATCAAGCTGAAGCAAAGCCCCAATGCTTGCAAGGATCATCTGGGTCGCTTGCGCGTTGCTGCCGCTATCGGCGTCACCGGCGACAGCCTGGAACGCGCCAAAGCATTGGTGGCCGCCGGTGTTGACGCGCTGGTGATCGATACCGCGCACGGCCACCACATTGGCGTGCAGGACATGCTGCGCAGCATCCGCAAAGCCTTTCCAAAGGTGGACCTCGTGGTGGGCAACGTGGCCACCGGTGCCGCCGCAAAAGCCTTGGTGGACGCCGGTGCCGACGCCGTAAAAGTGGGCATCGGTCCCGGGAGCATCTGCACCACGCGCGTCATTGCGGGCGTGGGCGTGCCACAACTGACCGCTGTGCATGATTGTGCTCAGGCCATCGCGGGTAGCGGCGTTCCCGTGATCGCCGATGGCGGCATCCGCTACACTGGCGACATGGTGAAGGCCATCGCGGGCGGTGCGGACAGCGTGATGATCGGGTCGCTCTTCGCAGGCGTGGAGGAAAGTCCCGGCGAAACCGTGATCTACGAAGGCCGTCGCTTCAAGACCTACCGCGGCATGGGCAGCATCGAGGCCATGCAGCGCGGCAGCAAGGACCGCTACTTCCAGGACATGGAAGACGACATCAAGAAACTCGTGCCGGAAGGCATCAGCGGGCGCGTACCCTTCAAAGGCCCGTTACATGAGGTGGTCCACCAGATGGAAGGTGGTCTGCGTGCAGGGATGGGTTACTGCGGAGCGGCGGATATCGCAGCCTTGCAGCACGCGACCTTCATGCGCATCACCAGCGCCGGCATGAAAGAGAGCCATCCGCACGATGTATTCATCACGCGGGAAGCGCCGAACTATAGCGTAGGATAGGTCCGGACCCCGGAGCCGGCTGAGCAGGACTCGTCCGGTGCGATCACCGGATACTCTCCATCTTTCGCTGCAGGGCGTCCACCGTGCGCTGGACTTCAGCCTGCGTGGCCGCTTTGGCCTGTTCCGTCTTCTGTGCGTCCGGTAAGGCCTCGGTGTACTTGGAGACGTCCTTCTGCCCATCGGCCTCGGCCTTCATCGCCTTGGCCATCTTCGATTCGTTCTTGGTGATCTTGCCCCGGGCCTTTGTCAGCTTGTTCAAGTCCTTCGGGTCTTGACTGAGCGTCCATTTCTGGTTCAGCAGATCGATCTCCTTCTGCAGTACCGCGTGATCCCCTTGCAATTTGCTTCTTTCCTTGCTGGCCTTGGCCACCTTGGATTGGCTTTTGTTCAATTTCCCCTGCGTCTTATCGCTGGCTTTGCTGGCGCTCTCGGCCTTATTTCCGGCCTTGTCCAACTGCTTGTTCCAGTCGTCTATCTGCTCCTGCACAACCCCTTTGTTCAGCTTGACCCCGAGGTCACGCACCGCTTCGTTCAACTTCGCGTCGTTCCCGACCAAAGGGGTTCCGGCTTGAAGGAATGCTAACTTCAACGTACTGAGGTTGGCCTTCTTGTCCCTCTCGATGCCCGCCAGCAGTTGCACCGGACTTTCCGAGGCGGCCGGGAAAATCACATCGGAAGCGCTCAGCAATTTGCCCTGCTTTTTGAAAGAGGAGCCGGGAATGACCTTCTCCAGCAGTTTCGCCACTTGGGAATCGTCGGCCTCATAGACGGGGACCGTGCGCGCGGGCACCATCACCGTGTCGTTCATCAGGGAGTCTTGGCCCACGCCGATCGTTTTGTCCCAAGTGAGGGAAGTGCCGTCCTTCAACTTGTCCTGCGCGTGCAGGGTGGCGGATAGCGCGGCAGCGGCGAAGAGCAGTGAAAGGGTCCGTTGGATGGTGTGCATGGGGCTTGGGTTGCTTTGGCGAAGATACGGCCGTGGGCATGATGGAAACCTGATCAAAGTCGTGTACGACCGGCTTCCACGCCGAGCGCGAACAGCGCGATGTCATACTTCACGGGATCCTCCGCGTCGAAGAGCCGAAGGGCTTCGGTGAGCTCCATCACGCTTTTCCAATCGTCCTGTTTCCGCCGCAATAGTCCCAGCTCGCGGGCCATGCGGCCGGTATGGACGTCCAACGGCACATGTAATGCGTGCGTTGGGATGCGCTTCCACAGGCCGAGGTCCACGCCACGGTCGTTGGGCCGCACCATCCAACGCAGGAACATGTTGATGCGCTTGGCATTGCTGCCACGAGAGGGATCGGCGACATGTTTGCGTGTCCGCGCTTCATGAGCAGGTTCGAAGAAACGTTCCCGAAAGCTGGCGATCATATCGGCCATGGCCGGAAGGGGAGCATCGGGCGTGCTGGGCAAAAAGGCCGCTTCCAGTCCGCCGAACGTGGTGTGAAGATGACGAAGGCCCAGGATGAAGTGGCGCAGGTCGGTGGCGTTGAAGGTGCGATGGACGAAGTGGTCCAGCCGGTCAAGCTCCGCTTCCGAGGCATGCATCACGAAGTCGAACGGTTCCTCATCCATCGATCGCACCAGCTTCCAAGCATTGGAGATGATCGTCTTCCGTTGGCCCCATGCGATGGTGGCGGTGATGAAGCCGATGGTCTCCGCATCCTCACGCTTGCTGAACGAGCGAGGCACTTGGATGGGATCGAGCGCGATGAACACGGGCGTGGCGAAACGCTCGTAGGCCTCGTCCAGCAGGCCATGGATCTCCTTTGATGATAGCGATTGAGACATGGTCCAAAGGTCATTCATACCGGGGATGCCTCATCATGCTCATGCGGCTCCGGGGCTGTAGCGGATTGTTTTAATTTTCAGGTACCCAACCTCGAGCCACGCTCATGCGTGTAGTGTTACAAAGGACCCACCCCGAACCCCATCTCATGAAAACCACAGGAACAGTGATCACCCTCATCATCGCGTTGGCGGTGGCGGGAGGATGTAAGAAGGAGGAATCCCAAGGTTATTCGCCCACACCCACTACGAGCGATCCGGTACGGGCGATCATTACGGATGCCCGTATGAACGCCACGCAAATCTTTACGGTGAATGCTTCATTCGGCGGGGTGTTCGTGGGCAGCCACGGCACCGTGCTCACCTTCGCTCCGCATGCGTTCCGGGATCATCAAGGAGGTGTTGTCAACGGAGTTGTGACGATCGATCTCATGGAAGTGATGTCCGTTTCCGAAATGGTGCGTACGAACATCCGGACCGTCGCAATCGCGAATGGCACGAAATACATGCTTGAGAGTGGAGGGGCGGTACGCTTGCGAGCCACGGCTAGCGGGGAACAAGTAACCGTGGCCCCCGGGGCCGCGATGGTGAATTTTCCTGCGAACGCGCTCGATCCGGCGATGCTTCAATATGCAGGGGTCGAGGATGGAAATGGAGATGTGCTTTGGCAGGACCCTGTTGCATTGGCGGCGGATTCCGCGATCTTTCTACCTGACAGTGCAGGAGGCTGGATCACCGGTAACTACTACAATGCACCATGGCCTGCTGGAAATTTCGGAAGTTCCACCTGGCCACCCTACGATTTCATCAATTGCGATCATCCGATCCCTCCGGGAGGCGATAGCACGGACGTCACGATCAACCTTCCTGTTGGATTCGCGAACAATACCATGGTCTGGGTCGTGCTCCCTGCGATCAACTGCATGGTCTATTTGGAAGCTTCCTCGGCGACCGGGATCCGCGCGGGCTTTCCGGTCCGTGTTGGCCTGCAGGGCACCATTGTGGCGCTCTCGCAACAGAATGGACAGTACTATTCCTCATTCACGCCGATCACCATTGCGATGGACCATGAGCAGGCGATCACTATGCAGCCCACCTCCTTATCACAGTACCAAGCAGACCTGGATGGACTGTAGGTGCTGATTGGTGTGGAAATGCGAAAGGACCCGACCGGGTCCTTTTGCATTTGTGGCGTTCTGTGAACACCGATATCCGCTTGTCAATTTATGCTTTCGTGCATTGGACACTTCTGATGCGTGGACGGTCGGATCTGCTCAACGGACCATTTTGCCCATCGGTCCTCAACGATCTTTTAGGGCCTTCGTCCTGTTCGGTTGATCGCATTGGTCGCTGGATAAGCGGCCAGGTTTGTTGCCTAAGCTCTTCGGCCCTTGCCCCGAGCCTTCCAGCGGGTTTTTGGCCGGAGGAAGGACAGCCTTGTGGTTCACGGGCGGCGGGTTGCCGGGGCCTTTGCTTGTCCTTGGCGTACGACCTTCAGGCTTGGTGGTGATCGGATCGGGGTCGACAGGAGGGTCCACAGTGGGAATGGGACCTCTCACGGGAGGCACATACGTGTCGCCGGGGTCGTGTTCGACCGGTGGGGTCTTCCAGCCCACCCGGGCCGCGTCGGTGGAGTCGTTCGGTACAAGTCCGTAAGGCCCATCGTCCAAGTCCTTCTTCGCATAACAATCCACCGCCAGTTTCTCTTGCAGAACGCCGATCACACCGCAACTCGTGGCGATGGTCCCCTCCGCGTCCATCACCGTGATGCATCCGCTGGTCATGGTGCGCAACTCGTTCTTCAAGACCGTGTACGGTGCCACTCCGCCCACCACGTGCCACATGTATCCACCGGTGGACTTTATGCAGCTGCCCAGGACCGGGACGTCCGCCGTGTTCTCCGATTCTTCAGCACAGACATAATTCACGATCACCTTGTCCGTGGTATGGATCACCACGAACATCTTCTTTGGTTTTGACGCGGTCGCGGTAAGCGCGGCCATGAGCAGCAGGATGGTCAACTTGCGCATGGGTGTGTGGTGTTGATTCCAACACAAGATAAGGACACCGGAACGCGAAATGCAAATTGGGCCGAAATGCCCACTACTGACGCGGCGAAGAGGCACTCTCTTAGTCCTGCCGTTGCCAATTCTTTTCGATCACCTCCAGCAGTTCCTCGTGTATGGCGCTGTTGCTGGCGACGATCTCCTCGTCGAACACGGGGTCCTTGCTGGGATGGAAGCCGCTGACCTTGCCCCCGGCTTCGCGGACCAAGAGCACGCCGGCCGCGACGTCCCAGCTGTTGAGGCCGTACTCATAGAAGGCCTCAAAGCGGCCACAGGCCACATAGGCGAGGTCGGCGGCGGCGCTGCCCAAACGGCGGATGCCGCGCGTGCGGTGCATCAGTTCGCGCAGCAGGTCCATGTACTCGCTCTCGAAACCGAAGTCGTCATACGGGAATCCGGTGGCCAACAGGCTCTCCTGCAAATTCGCACGGGTGGAGACCTTGACCGGTTTGCCGTTCATGGTGGTGCCGCCACCGCGGTATGCGGCGAAGCATTCATCGCGGTTCACCTCAAGCACCACGCCGAGCTGGATGTCACCGTCCTTGATCAAGGCCACGCTGGTGCAGTAGCACGGTACGCCATGAACGAAGTTGGTGGTGCCGTCCAGTGGATCGATAACCCAGTTGAGGCCTTCAACCTGCTCCCCCGTGCCTTCCTCGGCGATGAAGCCCGCTTCCGGCAACAGGTCCTTCAGGCCGTCCACGAAGCGTTGCTCCGCCTGTTTGTCCACGTAGCTCACGAGGTTGTTCAGGCTCTTGCTCTCCACGCTGGCCTCGGTGAAGCTCGGGCTCTCCGCACGGATGAAGGCCGCGATCTCCTTGCTCAGCAGCGCGACGCGTTCAGTGAGCTCTTTCAGGTTGTCCATTGCTGTTGCGTTTGCGGAGCCAGAGGATGCCCCCGACGCCGATGATGACCAGACCGAGGCTGATGATCTCCGCCTGTGTCCAAGTTCCTATGAACAAATTATTGACCCGGATATGTTCGATGAGGAAGCGCTCCACACCGTTCATGATCAGGTAGATGCAGAAGAGCACGCCGGGCAGTGCGATGCGTTTGCGGATGCCCCACAGTACGCCGAAGAGCAGCAGGCACATGATCACTTCATACAGCGGGGTTGGGAAGACGCCCGGCACCAGATGTGTGCCGTAGCCCGGAAAGATGGTGCCGCTGGTCATGTGCTCGCCTACATAGCCGCCACGGTGCGCACCAAGGACGGCGTTCACGTTGTTCGGATAGTCGTAGCTCCAAAGCCACTGTGGGATCCAGCCCGGCTTGGGCGCGGTGTTCGCGATCCCCCAGTCGCCATCGCCGGCCACTTGGCAACCCAGCCTGCCGATGCCATAGGCCAGCATCAAGCCCGGTGCGGCAGCATCCATGGAAGGCAGGATGGCCATGCCGTTCTTCTTGAAGTAACGGATCACCATGATGCCTGCGACGATGAGGCCGCCGTACATCGTGAGGCCGGAGATCAGGTCGCGGATGTTGCCCGTGTTGATCAGGTCCAGGAAGTCACGCGGGCTTTCTATCCAGTGGAAGACTTTGGCGCCGATGAAGCCCCATAGCGCGGCCGTGATCGTGATGTTGCCGCCGTGCTGCGCGGGATGTATGGTCACCGTTTCCTTCTTCGGCTCCTTCAGCCGTTGCTTTTCCTTCTCGCGCCAGAGCAGCCAGACGAAGAGCGCCGCCACGGCGATGCCGCCGATAAAACTGCCTGTTCCGCTGAGCAGGAATCCGGGCGGGTCCGCAGTGACCTCGGCCGTATTCAGCAGAATGTATAGCCCTTTCCAGCCTACGATGAAGCCCATGAGGCCCTGCATGGCCAGTTCGGCGGGCTTCGCGCCTTCGCCCACCATCACCGTGCGGGTGGTGGCTTTGATTAGGCCGATGCCCTCTTTGCGCTTCAGCTCCTGAACCAGCGTCCAGTAGGCGCCCATGAAGGCCAAGGCCACGAAGAAGCCGAAGCTGTTCAGGAATTTCAGGACGGGCCAATCCAGACCGGTGAGATCGAAGAGGGCGTGGTAGAGGGTAGGGTACATGGTGGGTCAGTTGCCAGTTGTCCCGATATTCATCGGGAGTTGGCAGTTGTCAGGTTGCAGTGCCGCTCGGCTTCGGTGGCGATCTGGGTGATCGTGCAGTCCACATGCCCATCGGCGTTGATGTGGCCCAATTGCACGGTTTCAATGGAATTGAAGAGGTTCCGGTCGTACGGTATGGCTACGCGGATGTAGTTGTCCGTGTAACCGAAGAGCTGCTCGGTGGCGAGGCTTTCAGCAGGCTCATCGCCGTGCTCGAAAAGCACAGGGCGTGTGTCCCCGATGTGCCTTTCGTAGAACGCACGTTGCAGCTTGCTGCTGAGGATCCGAAGTTGCTTGGTGCGCTCGCGGCGGATGTTCATCGGTATGCTGTCGTCCGGAGCATTCCGGACCATGCGCACGGCGGTGGTGTTGGCGCGCTCGCTGTAGGTGAAGACGTGCAGGTAGTCCACCCCGGATGAGGCTCCGGGGCAGGCGGAGATCGAACGCAGAAAAGTGTGCGTCTTCAGGAACTCCTCGTCCGTTTCGCCCGGTGTACCGGTGATCACGTCCACGCCGATGCAGGCATGCGGCATCACGCGCTTGATATGCGCCACACGGTCGGCATAGAGCGCGGTGTCGTAACGGCGGCGCATGCGCTCCAGGATCGCATCGCTGCCGCTTTGCAAGGGCATGTGCAGGTGTGGCATGAAGCGTTGGCTGCCGGCTACGAAGTCGATCACCTCATCACTGCACAGGTTCGGCTCTATGCTGCTGATCCGAAAGCGGTCGATGCCTTCCACACGGTCCAGCGCTTCGATCAATTGAATGAAACTTTCACCGTGTTGTCGACCGAAATCTCCGGTGTTCACGCCGGTGAGCACGATCTCCTTCACGCCGGATGCGGCGATCGCCTTCGCGTGCTGAAGCGTTTCCGCGATGGTGGCGCTGCGGCTTCTTCCACGCGCCAAGGGGATGGTGCAGAAGGAACAGAAATAGTCGCAGCCGTCCTGGACTTTTAGGAAAGTGCGCGTGCGATCGTTGGCGTTGTACGACGGAATGAAGGTCTTCACGTCCTTGATGGGGGAGAAGACCGCGGTAGGGAGCCGGGACTCCGGGTCCAGCCCCGAGTAACGTGCCTCGATGTGCGCAGCGAGGTCGAATTTTTCATTGGCGCCCAGCACCAGGTCCACGCCTTCGATAGACACGATCTCCTCCGGCTTCAACTGCGCGTAGCAGCCCACCACGGCGATGAAGGCTTCGGGGTTGATCTCCCGGAAGCGGCGGACATGGCGGCGGCATTCCTTGTCCGCGTTCTCCGTAACGCTGCACGTGTTCAGCACGAAGACGTCCGGCCTTTCCTCTACGCGCACCCGTGCATAGCCCGCTTCTTCCAGCGAGCGCGACAAGGTGCTCGTCTCAGCGAAATTGAGCTTGCAGCCCAGGGTATGGAAAGCGGCGGTGCGGGTGTGGCGCATGAAACAGTTCTGCGAGCGGCTTCAGGACCTTCTGCGGAGGGCGAAAAGCTTGAAGGGTGGCAAAGGTACCCGTTGGCGGAAGATGGCGAATTCCCTCGGCATCAATTCGGAGCAGGCATCCTTTAGCGTTCAATGCGTCTTTTACATATCCAATTGGTACGTTTCAATTCACGAAGGCACCATCCCCCATACCTTGACCAGCCACTTGATATACATGCACATGAAAAATGCACTACTCGTTTCATTGGTTGTCTTGTTCACCGGAGCAGCCTCCGCCCAGACGATGTTCATTCCGGACCTGAACCTGCGCACGTGGCTGAACAATGCCAAGCCGGGCATAGTGGACGCGAGCGGTTACTGCGATACGGTGAGCTGGAACGCGGTTCCACCGACCGCGATCAGCATCTATTTCAATAGTTTGCCGGACGGATCCACGGTGGACCTCACGGGCATCCAGTACTTGAAGGCCGGCAACCTGGGTATCCATGACGGTTCGCAGAGCAACATCAATGTGATCTGGCCGGGGCCTCCACGGGTGAATCAGAACATGTATCTGGACAACATCGATGTGGGTTTGTTCACGAACTTTCTCCCGTTGTCCTCCGGGTTGTTGAACCTGTCCTGTGATGCGTGCGGATTGACCAACGTGCCGGATTTTAATGGGGTTGTATTGACGTTCGAGAACATTGACCTGAGCGGACAGACCGTGGTGATCCCCAACTCGGTCGTCTCGCTCTCTTTGACCAACTGTGGTCTGACGCAGATCCCCCCATGCCCGAACGTAAGCCAGCTCACCGTCAGTAACAACCCGTTAACGGACTGGACGAACCTGCCCACGGGCCTCTTCTCCCTGTATGCGGATAATGTCGGGCTCTCTTACCTTCCCACGCTGTCGGCCACCTTGTCCATTCTATATTTCCCACGGAACGGCCTCACAGCCTTACCGGCCTTGCCCACGTCATTGACCAATTTGTTCCTGATGGAGAACGAGCTCACGTCCATCGGTGCGCTTCCGCCGAACCTGACCACGTTGTATATCCGGAAGAACCCGCTCTCATCGTTGCCCAGCATGCCGAGCAGTTTGAGCTCACTTTATGCCGATAGCTGCCTGTTCACCACCATCGGTCCATTGGGCAGCGGCCTGACCACCTTGAAGCTCTCCGACAATCCGCTCACGCAATTGCCTGCACTCCCTGCCGGAATGACCACGTTGCAGTTGAAGAACTGTGCCGCGCTGGAGTGCCTGCCCCAATTGCCACAGTCACTTGTAACGCTCCAATTGTACAACAGCGGGGTGGCCTGCCTGCCGAATATCCCGCCGAACCTGAACACTACCGGTGGGCAGGACAATCTGGGTATCGCGCCCAACTACTGTGACCTGACGAACAGCGCCTGCCAACTGCTCACACCGTACGCCACTGGGATCATTTTCAATGATGCGAATACCGACGGCATCTTCGGCACGGGCGAGGCACCGCGCTCATACGGCATCGTCAGTGCGCAACCCGGGGATTTTATGGCCGGGTCCGATATCAATGGCCGCTATGTGCTGCCTTTGGACACCGGCACATTCACCGTCACCGGTATTCCATCACAGTACGAGCCGATCACCACGGCACCGCACACGGTGACATTCACCGGAACGGGTGAAGTGGATTCGTTGAACCATGTCGGCTATGAGCACGTGCCGGGGATCTATGACCTGGTGACGGAAATGGCGGGCATGGTGGTGCGCCCCGGCTTCTATTCCAGCGCATGGGTCAGCGTACACAATGCGGGAACGGAACCGACGGACGCGCTGGTGCAGTTCACCTTCGATCAAGACCTGCAGTACCAGAGCAGCAGCTACACCCCGAGCTCGGTGAACGGTAACGTGATCGAATGGAACAGTGGCACGCTCTATCCGGGAAACACATGGACGGCGAATGTCACCTTCCTGACACCCGTGACCGTGCCGCTCGGAACGGCCATCGACCATACGGCCCTCGCCACTCCGGACCAGGCGGACCTGACGCCAGCGGACAACATCGTCAACTTCACAGACACCGTGGTGGGCAGCTACGACCCGAACGACAAGCATGTGGAACCACGGCTGCTCTCGCCGCAACAAGTGACCGATGGCAAGCGCGTGGATTACACAGTGCGTTTCCAGAACACGGGCACCTATCTGGCGGAGCGCGTGCTGATCACCGACACCTTGAGCGAGGACCTACAGTGGAGTTCCATGCAGCTGGTTTCCAGCAGCCATGAGAACTCATGGTACATCCGGCATGGTGTGCTGCATGTGCTGTTCAACAACATCAACCTGCCGGACAGCACGAGCGACGAATTGGGGAGCCACGGCTTCGTGAAGTTCTCCATGAAGCCCGTGAATTCGTTGTTGCTGGGCGAGAGCGTGGGTAACGTCGCAAACATCTACTTCGACTTCAACGCCCCGATCATCACCAATGAAGCGGTTTTTACGGTGGATGCCACGGCTACGGTGCAAGGCCCGGAAGACGTGAACATGAGCCTTTGGCCGAACCCGGTGAGCGATGTGTTGCACGTGACGACGGATGAGGGATGGATCAAAACGGTACGGGGCATGACCGCTGATGGGAGGGAGGTGCTTTCCCGCTCTGTGGGTGCATCACAAGCCAGGTTGAACGTGCAGGCACTTGCACCCGGTTCCTATGTCCTTCTTGTCGAGGACAGTAAGGGAAGCATCCGGCACGCAACATTCATCATCCAGCGACCTTGAGAAGTAGGTAGCTGTTCAGCCTTCGCGGGCGGTAGCCTGGGGTCGCCCGGTGCGCCAGTTGCATGCATCGCGTTGCCGATGCCTTTCGGCGTGTGCCTTTGTGCGCTCCACAACGAAGGGAATAGCAGTCCCGCGGTGGCTAATACCTTTTCACAATACAGAAGCAACTGATTTTTTAATGGTGATGGCAGCGATGCAAATTCCTGATCCGCTGATTCCTAATTCCGACCGACGACGAGGTCTGTCGAAATTAGGAATCAGGAATTTGCGGATCCGTAGGACCTGCGGATCCACCAGCTACTTCGGGCGTTATTGTAATGCGAAATGGTATAACTGGACGGTGTGGCTGCTACTGTGATGCCCGTATTTTTCCTTGGCCCGGCAACCCTGCCAATGGTCTTCCGTCTATAGGTTCCGAACACGTTATACAATGCAGCAAAGTCCCTCCATCGACCGCAGCCAGGTGATCTTCATGGGCGGTCTCATCAGTGCCGTTCTTGCCACGGTGTTGCTCATGTTGGCCTACGTGCCATTGTAGCCGCCCGCCGATCAAGATCCAGTGCAGCGGCCTAACTTTCGGCCGTGCGCTCCTTTTCGCTCTCCCTCTTTCTGCTTCCCTTGCTGGGCTGGCCCCAGCCGCCCAAGGCCCTGCTGTGGAAGATCAGCGGTCAAGGCTTGAGCCGCCCCAGCTATGTGGTGGGAACGGTACACAGCCGCGATGCCCGGGCTTTCGGCCAAGTGCCTCAATTGTTGGGGATCATCGAAGGGCAGGATGCCGTGGCCGGTGAACTGGACCTGACCGGGGCCATGGGGGCCTCGATGGACCTCGCCATGGCCATGATGCTGCCGGAGGGAAAGGAACTGGCGGACTTCTACACCAAGCGGAAGCTCAAGCGGGTGCAGGACGCCGTGCAGCAGGAACTCGGCCCCATGGCGATGATGGCCGGGCGCATCAAGCCGTTCTTCCTCATGGCGATGCTCAGCGAGACCGTGATGCGCGACGACAGTGCCATGGTGCTGGACCAGTATCTGGAAGTGAAGGCCAAAGCGATGGGCAAGGAGGTCGTAGGCATCGAGACGGCCGAAGAGCAGATGGCGGCCGTGAACGACCTGCCCTTGCAGGAACAGGCTGACATGCTCTATGAACTCGTGGAGCACGACCTCTACCGCGTGGACATGGAGAACATGATGGACGCCTATGCTTCACAGGACCTCGACCGGCTCACCAAGATCGCCACGTTGGGCGGCCTGCCGGACAGTTTCAGTGCCCGCCTGCTCACGGACCGGAACAAGGTGATGGCCGCGCGCGTGGACAGCCTGATGCAGGGCGGGCGCACCTTCCTCTTCGCGCTGGGTGCGGCGCACTTGCCGGGGGACAAAGGTCTGCTGGACCAATTGCAGCGAATGGGCTACGTGGTGGATCCCGTGCCTCTGCCCGCTGTCCTGCCGCGGTCGCCTCCTTGAGGAACAGGCCCGCGCTACGGCCCTGTCAGACCGAGTGAACAGGTGATGGCCCGGTGGTCACTGAGCTCATCCGGCAAGGTCCGGAAGTTCCACGAACGGAAACGGGACCCGTGCAGAACATGGTCGATCCGAAAACTGGGGAAGGCGCCGATATAAGTATGCCCGAACCCCTGACCGCCTTCCATGAATGCGTCCGAAAGGCCTGAACGGACCAGCTGGTGGTAGCTGTAGCTCATCGGGGTGTCGTTCAGGTCCCCGCAATACACCACCGGCCATGGGCTCTTCTCCATGTGTGCCAGGATCTTGGACACTTCCCCCGACCGCCGGATGAAGGCATCCTTCATGCGGCCCAGGATGCGGCTGCCAGCGGTGGCGAGGGAATCGCTCCCGCCGCCCTGCTCGATCGTCCGGATGAAATCATAGTCCTTGTCCCCGAAGCGCAGGCTGGCCAGATGGGCCGTGTAGACCCGTATCGTATCCTGCCCCACGGCGATGTCCGCCCAAAGGCTCAGGTTGTTCAGGTCGTCCGGGAATTGGATGGTCCCCTGCGCCACGATGGGCCAGGTGCTGAAGATGGCGATGCCGATGTCCAGGTCGCCGCGGGCACGCACTGTGTACGCGTCCGCGCAGGCGGTAAAGCGATAGCTCGTCAGCAGGGTGTCCTTTACCATCAGCGGATTGCCGGGGGCCACGTTCAGGAACTCCTGCATGCACAGGATGTCCGGGTCCTCCACGCGGATCAGCTCCATCATCTCATCCCGCGTCTGCTGGTTGTGCGTCCAGTTGTACAGGTCGAAGAGGCGCACGTTCCAGCTCATCAAGGTGAAGGGGGTGCGGACTTCCTTGGCGGGCTTGGAGGCACCGGACAATTGCACATATTCCCCCAAATGCCCCCAGCCGATGAGGATGACGATCAGCGAGGGCCAGATCCGCTTGCGGCGGAACACCAGCCACCAGCCTATGCAGAGCAGGTTGGCCAACAGCAGGAACGGGTAGACCATGCCGAACAGCGCCAGCGGCCAGAACCCGGCAGGGTCCACCCGGGTGCTCAAATAGGAGAGGAGCAGTGCCAGCACAGCCGCCCCGTTGGCCCACCAGATCGGCAGGTGCCATCGCGAAGGCCGCTTGCGTTTTCCCTTTCCGGGAGCTGGTTCAGTGGTCATTGCCGTTCTTGAAAAGGAAGTCGCGCTCGGCCTTGCTCAGACTGTCGTAGCCGGAGCGGGAGATCTTGTCGAGGATGGCGTCGATGCGCTCCTGCTTCTGCTTTTTGGCCGCGTTGAAATCCGCGTCCGTGATGGTGCCGTTGGGCCGGTGCGGACGTTTCTCCACCCGCATCCGAGGCCCTCTCTTCCGCACGAAAAACAAGCGGATCCGGTCCAAGCGGTCCACGAAAGCGCCCGACCAGTCCGTTCCGTTCGCCAATTGCCGCGCGGCGAGGAAGCCGTAAAGCGCACCGCCCAAGTGGGCCACATGCCCGCCCGTATTGCCGCCCTCGCGGATGCCGATGAGGTCCAGCACCAGGATGGCGATGCCGACATACTTCAGCTTCACCGGCCCGATCAGGAACAGGTTCACCAGCATGTCCGGGCGGTAGCTGGCGATACCGATCAACACGCTCATCACCGCCGCCGAAGCGCCGAGGATGGGACCATTGCTGCCCAAGGCCAAATGCGCGGGGGCAAAAGAGCCCAAGGCATAGAAGAGAAAACCAGAGAGGCCCCCCAGCAGATAATTCCCCAACAACCGTTTCTCGCCGAGGATGCCTTGAAAGAGCTGCGCGCTGAACCAGAACATCACCATGTTCCAGAACAGGTGCATCGGGGCCTGGTGCGTGAACATGTACGTCACCGGCGACCACGGCTTGCGCAGCAGGGAAGCGTCGTTGCTGGCCATCAACTGGTCCAACAGGTACAAGCTCGCTCCCTTGGTGCCGAAGAGCCAGCCCACGAGCTCCACGGCCCAAACGGTGAGGAAGACCCCGACGTTGATGATCAGCAGCCGCTTGAGCATCCCGCCGGTGGCCCATTGTTGCTTGATATCGTCAGTGATGGACATGAGGAGAATAGGTGTGCTTTTCACCACAGAGTCACAGAGACACGGAGGGCGCTAAGGGAAGTTGTCAGTTGTTCGTTATCAGTTGTCAGGCGTTGCCGCGATGGGAACGCTAGTCTTGGGTCGTAGGTTGTCCGATCACCAGCATTGAGTTGTGAGTACTGCGTCGGCAGTACCCGGTACCCTATACCCAGTACCCTGCACCGCTCCGGTCAAAACCTGCATTTCTCTGTGTCTCCGTGTCTCTGTGGTGAAATTCAATACGTACCTCCCAACACCCCTTTCTTCCGCCAATACCTAATGAGGAAGAACCCGAAGATCAAGCCGCCCAAGTGCGCGTAGTGCGCCACGTTGTCGCCGGCCTGTTGCCTTACTCCGGAGAAAAGTTCCCACAGTCCGTACAGCGCCACGAAGTATTTTGCCTTGATCGGTATGGGCAGGAAGAGCAGGAAGAGCTCCACATTGGGAAAGAGCATGCCGAAGGCGATCAGGATGCCGAAGATGGCGCCGCTGGCACCGATCATCACCCCGGAATAATCCCAGAACATCGCCTCCACGGCGGGTCCGCTGCCGGGATGCTGGTCCACGATCTCGTTCATCACCGCGTTGGCATTGTCCATGGAAATGTGGCTGGCCTCCACCATCCGCCGCACATCGTCCGTGGTGGCCCCGGTGAGCTCCAGCGCGGTCACGGTCCCTTGGGTCTCCATGTAGCTCACGCCCATCTGCAATGCGGCGGCACCGAGGCCGCATAACAGGTAGTAGTTCAGGAAGCGCTTGGGACCCATCACCCGTTCGATGGGGGCGCCGAACATGAACACGGCGAACATGTTGGATGCGATGTGCCAATACCAGCCACCGCCGCTGTTGGGCCCGGCGTGCATGAACATGTGCGTCACGATCTGCCACGGCTTGAAATCCGGGGAGCCGATGGCGTGCAGGCCGAGCCAGGTGTCCAGGATGCTCCGGCCCAGCAGGTCGTTGCCCATGGCGATCTTTAACAGCAGCATAAGCCCGTTGATGATCAAGAGGTTTTTCACCACCACGGGCAAGCGGGAAGCGGGATTTCCGAACATGTTCGTCAGCGTTCAAAACGTTCATCGAGCTCCTTCAGCCCGTAGGTGATCAGGACCGGTTTTCCGCCCGGTGTGAAGTAAGGCATTTCGCAGGCGAAGAGGCGGTCGATGAGGTCGTGCATCTCCACGCTCCCCAGCACCTTCACCGGCTGGTTCATCGCGCTGCGGGCCATGCCCCGCGCGAGGGTGGCATGGCGCTCGGCCTTCAGCGAGCCGCGTTCGTTGTGGACCTGTTCCAGCAGTTGGCCCAGCAGCTCCGCCGGGTCGTCCGCGCCGCTTTCCGCCGGCATGCCGTTCACCGCCACGCTGCGCCCGCTCAACGGTTCCACCTGGAAACCCAAAGCGTGCAGCTCCGGCAGGATCGCCAGCAGCAACGCATGGTCCGGCGCGCTCAATTCCATCGTCACCGGGAAGAGCTGCGCCTGGCTGGTGCCACTGCCTTTCTCCAAGCTGCGCATCGCCCGCTCGTACATGATCCGCTCCAGTGCCCGTTGCTGGTCCACCACCACGAAGCCGCTCTTCAACTGCGCCAGGATGTAGCGGCCCAGCAGTTGGAACACCGGGCGGTGGTTGTTCCACTCGCCCAACTCGCGGGTGGGCAGTACCTCCTCCGTGGGCGCTGTGCCCGGCAGGCGCTCATCATGCTGCGTCACCCGGGGGCCGCCCAGGTCGAACAGTTGTTGCCAGCCAGCGGAAGAGGTGTGCGGCGGCAGGTCCGTGGGCCGCCAACGCCCGGAGGAGATCGGCGGTTCGCCCTGCACGGGGCCGCTGCTCATGGCACCCATCAGCAACGCGGGCTCCGGCTCAAAGTCGATGCTCGGCGTGAGGTTGTGCCTCCCCAAAGCGCGCCGCACGGCCGCATGCACGATCGCATACACGGCGCGGTCGTCGCGGAACTTGATCTCCGTCTTCGTCGGATGGATGTTGATGTCGATCCACGACGGGTCAAGTTCCAAAAAGAGGAACCAGCCGGGGTAGTTGTCGCGCGCGATCAGCTCCTCGTAGGCGCGCCGCACGGCATGTTCCAAGTAAGGGCTGCGGATGAAGCGGCGGTTCACGAAGAAGTACTGCTCTCCACGGCTGCGCTTGGCGAATTCCGGTTTGGTGATAAAGCCCTCCACGCGAAGGAATTCCGTGGCTTCTTCCACCGGCACCAAGCGCTCGTCATGCTTGCGGCCGAAGATGTGGACAATGCGCTGCCGCTCGTTCCCCGGTTCCAGGTGGAACAGCTCCTGCTCGTTGTGCAGCAAGCGGAAGCGGATGCCCGGATGCGCCAATGCCACGCGCTGGACCTCCTCGATCACATGCTTCATCTCCACCGGGTCGCTCTTGAGGAACTGGCGCCGCGCCGGCACGTTGTAGAACAGGCTCCGCACATGCAATGAGGTGCCCACCGGACAGGCCACCGCCTCCTGTGCCTGCACCCGGCTGCCTTCGATCAGCACCCGCGTGCCCAGCTCGTGGTCGGCCTGCCGTGTTTTCAATTCCACCTGCGCGATGGCCGCGATGCTGGCCAGCGCCTCGCCCCGGAAGCCCTTGGTGCGGATTGTCTGTAGCTCTTCCGCCTGCCGGATCTTGCTGGTGGCATGGCGCTCGAAGCTCGTGCGCGCATCGGTGGGGCTCATGCCTTGTCCGTCGTCCGTCACTTGGATCAACGTGCGCCCTGCGTCCTTCACCACCACGGTGATCTGCGTTGCGCCCGCGTCCACACTGTTCTCCAGCAGCTCCTTCACCACGCTGGCCGGGCGCTGCACCACCTCGCCCGCAGCGATCTGGTTCGCCACATGGTCGGGGAGGAGACGGATGATGTCGCTCATGCAATGGCCGACACCTCTTCAGTTGTGTGCGGCAGGTCCGCAAAGATGCGGGCCAAAGCGGAATGGGCCGGAGGATGTTGGCATTCTTTCAGGAGGAAGGGGGGCGGAACGCTCCTCCGTTTTCCCGGAATTCCCCAACGCCGCCGGGGCCGAGGGCCGTGCGCTTGTTATTGCTTGATAAAGCCGGAATGCCGCGGACGACTGTTGTCGTTCAAAACGATCGTATAGTGCCCCGCGACAAGCGCGCTCACGTCAACCCGCGTGTCCGTCCCCGTTGCCACAAGGCTTCCTTGGGCAACGTTGCGTCCTTGGTCGTCCAAGATGATCCATTTGCTACCGGGCGAAGTGCCAGCCAAGGTGATCCGGTTGTGGCACGGATTGGGATATGTGAGCACCGAAGCATCAGCTTGTTCGGCGATCCCCACGTTGTTCTGGGCGAAGAAGAGCGTGTTGTCCCCGTCGTCGATCAAGATGGGATAGAGCGGGTCGGTGTTCCAAAGCAGCAGGTCGCCCTCGTTGCTCACAAGCTTCGCCACATCTGGAAAAGTACCCAACGGGGTTATCGCGGTGCCGTGCCCGGAATAGGTCCAGACCACCGTGCCGCTCCCGTTATCGTTCACGTACGGGTCGGAAAAGACCCCGCCGTATGCCAGCGGAAATTGCATTACGCGGGAAGGGTCGGAGTAGTTCACCGTGGAGAAAGGCACGTTCCGGGCCACCACGTCAATGCCGCTTGCAGCAATGGTGAGGTAGGTGTACGAGGTGCCCACCCCGGTGACATTTTGCGCCCATACCCAATTCGCGTTGGGATAGGTGCTGGCGTACGGTGTGCCCAACGCAGTATTGAAATTCAAGGTGCCGATGTTCTGGAGCGTGATGCCGCTGAGGTCCCAGGTCTGGTTGCTGCCGTCGCTGAGGGTCGGGAGCGCGGCCGGTGCCGTCATCTGGTGCATATCGGTGGCTGCGCCGAACGCGCTCAAGTCGGAGTATTGAATGGTGACCTGTGCCGAAAGGGAGGAAAGGATCAGGCAGGCAAGGGGAGTAGTGATCGTTTTCATACGATAGGACGGTGTTGTGGTGAAGTTTTTTGATCTGCACCGAGAGTGGTTTCACTATGGGCGCTTGCAACAAAAATAAATCGCCCCGAACTCCATTTTGAACGCGGTGAGATCTGGAATTATCAACACGTGAACATGGGATCTGGAACTGTCCTGGCCTAGGATGGATCGACATGATGAACACACTATTGACCCGGCATACATGTGTCGACGGATCGGCGCGATCCTTGGATCATGCCTTTGCTTGAGAACAAACGGCTCCAAGAACCTGAATTCGGCCGCTCTCAATGAGCACCGCATCCAAGCGGTCGCGTGCTTGAAGCAGATGCTGCTATGGAGCCGTCGGTGGTTAGCCAACGATGAAGAAATATACCCGCGACCAGAATGATCCCTGAGAAGGGGCTCACCAGATCTTTACCCGCACGCTGTCCGCACGCCACATCGGCTGGCCTTCCTTGATGTTGAAAGCCTCGTAGAATTCCGGCACGTTTGCGAAGGGTCCGTTCACGCGGTATTTTCCGGGGCTGTGGACGTCGCTGAGCAGGCGGCTGCGAAGGCTTTCCTCTTTCTGGTGGCCCAGCCATCCCAGCGCGTAGCCCAAGAAGTAGCGCTGCAACGGCGTGTACCCCGCGATCTTTTTGCCGCTCTTGTACTCGTTGGTCTTCTTGAACGCGTCAAGGCCCAGCTGGATGCCGCCGAAGTCGGCGATGTTCTCACCCAAGGTGGCATGGCCGTTGATGTGGATGCCGGGGATCGGCTCGTAGGTGTCGAACTGCTTGGCCATCACCTCGGCCCGTTGTGTGAAGTGGGCACTGTCCTCCGGGGTCCACCAGGGTGCGAGGTTCCCTTTGGCATCGGACTGGCGGCCTTCATCGTCGAAGCCGTGGGTGATCTCGTGCCCGATGGTGCTGGCGGCTGCATAACCGTAGACCATGGCGTCGTCCGCCAGGGAATCCGGCAGGCCGGGCAGCATGAAGATGCCGGCGGGCAGTACGATCTCGTTGTTGCTGGGGTTGTAGTAGGCGTTGTAGGTCTGGGGCGTCATATCCCATTCGGTGCGGTCCACCGGCTTGCCCCATTTGCCCATCTCATCGTCGAAGTGCCAGCGGTTGGCGGCCAGCACGTTGGCGGCATAGCTCACGGTGTCGATCTTCAGCGTGCTGTAGTCCTTCCACACGTCGGGATAGCCCACTTTCTTGGTCATGGTGTTGAGTTTTTCCAAGGCTTTTTCCTTGGTGGGGTCGCTCATCCAGTCCAGGTTCTTGATGCGCTCGCGGTAGGCGCTGCGGATCGCTTCCACCAAGCCGTCATAGCGCTTTTTGGAGCGCTCGGGGAAGTAGTCCTTCACGAAGACCTTGCCCACGATCATCCCAATGGAGCCGCCTTCCTCGTTGATGACCCGCTTCCAACGCGGGCGCTGTTGTTCCTGTCCGTAGAGCTTCGTGGCGTAGAAGTTGAAGTCCTCCTGGTCGATGGGGCTGCTGAGGTTGCCCGCGAAGGCGGAGAGCAGGTGATAGCGGAAATAGTTCTTAAGGGTGGGCACGGACGTGGTCTGCAACAGACCGTCCACGGCGGCGAGGAATTCCGGCTGGCCCACGATCACCGTGTCACATTTTTGGAGGCCGTAGCTGTCTAAAAGGGCGCGCCAGTCCATGTGCGGTGTGGTCTGGCGGAGCTTACCGCCTACGGCCATCTTGTTATAGTTGGCGTAGGGATCACGTTGCTGGTCCAGCGTTCGGCTCTTCTTGGCGAGCGCGGTTTCGAAGGCCATCACGGCGGCTCCGTCTTTGGCCGCAGTGGCGCTGTCCTGCCCGAGGAAGCGCAGCATACGGGCGATGTGGCCCGGATAGGCGGCGCGGTTCTTGGCCACGCCCGCCTCGTTGTTGAAGTAGTAGTCGCGGTCCGGTAGGCCGAGGCCGCCCTGCCACAGGCTCACCGCCATCTTCTCGCTGTTCTTGGGGTCTTGGTCCACGCTACCACTGTAGAGGACGTCCGCACCGGCGCGGTTCAAAACGCCGGCCACGGTGAATGCGTCCTTCGCATTGGTGATCCCATCGATCTGCCGGAGCAGGTCGATCAGCGGCGTAGTGCCCAGCCGATCGGCTTTGGCGCTGTCCATGCCGGTGGACCAGAAGTCGCCGATCTTCTGCTGGTCGGAGCCGTTGGCGGCATTGGCCTTGGCGGCTTCCTCGTTGATGCTGCGGGTCTTCTCCCGCAGTTCCTCCACGATCAAGTTGCCGATGCCCCAGGCGGATTCGGTGCCGGGGATCGGGTTGGCCTGGATCCAGCCTCCGTTGGCGAAATCGAAGAAGTCGTCACCGGGGTTCACCGTGCTGTCGATGTGGGAGGCGAGGAGGTCGGCGCGCGGCGGGGCCTCCGCCTGCTTGGTGTCGGTGGAGGTGCCGCAAGCGGCGAGGAGCAGCAGGATGGAGAGGGGAAAATGGTGGTGCATGGTGCGAAAGTACTCGGAGTGTCACTCTCGCGAAGCGGACACGGAGTGCTGAAAGCCAGCTACGGAATCCCGCTCAGTGTCCGCTACGTGAGACATTCAGTGCGGGACACCGGGAGGAGCTATCTTCGCGGACCCAAACAATCCCCATGAAGCACCTACTTTTCCTCCTCCTCGCGCCGGCCGCACTTACCGTTTGCGCACAGGATTCCGCCAGCCCTGCAGTCCAAAAAGGCGATTATGTCAGCTACGGCGATGCCATCACCGCGGACGGTGCCATCACCATGGCCGAATTCACGAAAGCTGCCGCCGAGATGGATTCCCTCGCGACCAAGGTGACGACGGAGATCATTGAAAGCTGCGGCAAGAAAGGCTGCTGGATGGACGTGAAGATGGCCGACGGGTCTTCCATGAAGGTCCGCTTCCGTGACTATGGCTTCTTCGTGCCCACCAAAGGCCTGGAAGGCAAGGAAGTGGTGATGCAAGGCCGCGCCAAGAAGGACGTGACCAGCGTGGCCATGCTGCAGCACTATGCGGAGGACGCCGGCAAGAGCAAGGAGGAGATCGCCGCGATCACCGAGCCGGAGATGAGCTGGACGTTCGAGGCGGACGGCGTGCTGATCAAAGAGTGATGTCCGCTGCTCACAGCCCTGTGGCCATTGCCGTCCACGGGGGCGCGGGCACGTTGGACCCTTCGGCCTTGACGCCGGAGAAAGAAAGTGCTTATCGAGGCGCGCTCTCCGCCGCTGTCCGGCGCGGCCATGCCGTGCTCACTGCCGGCGGAAGCGCATTGGATGCCGTGGAGGCCGCCGTGCGCGTGCTGGAGGACACACCGCTGTTCAATGCAGGGCGTGGTGCTGTTTTCACAGCGGGTGGCACGCACGAGATGGACGCCGCGATCATGCAAGGCAGCGACCTGCGCGCGGGTGCCGTGGCCGGCGTGGGGAACGTGAAGAACCCCGTTGGCCTAGCGCGCTTGGTGATGGAGAAGAGCGGCCATGTGATGCTCGGCGGGCGCGGTGCTTTCGAATTCGCGCACGAACAGAAAGTGGAACTGGAGGACGACGAATATTTCTTCGACCAACTGCGCCACGACCAATGGCAGGAGGTGCGCGGCAGTGCCGAAGTACGCTTGGACCACAGCGCGGGCGAAAAGAAATTCGGGACGGTAGGTGCCGTGGCGCTTGACGCGCAAGGCCACTTGGCGGCCGCCACCAGCACCGGCGGCATGACGAACAAACGCTGGCAACGCATCGGCGACAGCCCGGTGATCGGTGCCGGCACATACGCCAATGACGCCACCTGCGCCATCAGCTGCACCGGCAATGGCGAGGCTTTCCTGCGTGCCGTGGCCGCTCACGACGTTCACGCGTTGATGGCCTACAAGGGCCTTTCGCTGGAAGAAGCGGTGCACATCGTGGTGCATGAAAAACTGCCACCGCTGGACGGCGAGGGCGGCCTGATCGCCGTGGACAAACACGGGCACATCGTGCTGGACTTCAACTGCACCGGCATGTACCGCGCGCGGATCGACGGGCGCGGGGAGGAGGTGGGGATATTTTAGCGTCAGAGACGCTTTTCCCGGCCGGACACGTCGGAGACGTGTCCGATGGCGGCCGATGGAGGGTTCTCGGATCTCGGTCGGCGTCTCAGACGCGACCGGACGGGAAGCCGATCTCCGATCGGGATTATGTATTTAATTTCCGACCATGGGCGAAGCCTACCGCATCCATCGTCAAAACGATCTTTATTTCCTCACGTTCACCGTGATCGATTGGATGGATGTGTTCACACGCAAGGAGCACATGGCGATCGTCGTGGATTCGCTCAACTTTTGTGTCGCCAACAAGGGGTTTTCGATCAATGCTTGGGTGCTCATGTCCAATCACCTGCACCTATTGGGTTATGCGCGTGAGGGTTTTCGGCTGAGCGATATTACACGGGACCTGAAGAAATTCACCTCACGCTCGATCCGCGAACACATTCAGACCGGGATAGAAAGCAGGCGCCACTGGCTTCTTGACAGGATGGCTTTCCGGGCACGACAAGTAGCCCGATCCGATGAGTTCAAACTCTGGGAGGACGACAGTCATGCCGTGCTGATCGAAGATGTTGAACACAGGACCAATGTGATCGATTACATCCATAACAACCCGGTGAAGGCACACTTTGTTAGGCTGCCCGAACACTATTTGCACAGCTCCGCGATCGACTATGCCAATGGAAATGGCTTGGTCAAGGTGGAGTTGGTTTAACGCTCTCAACGAATGCCCAACGGAATGCACTGCTCGGCCAGCGGACCTTCGATACGGTAGCCATTGTTCCCGTTGCGTCCGTTGCGAGCGTTGCGGTTCAACCTAAGCGGTCGCTCCACACACCGCTATTCACTTTCTCCGACCGTTCACCCTGATCCTGATGGCCGGTTCCGGCAAGCCGTGCATCTTTGTACGGATCATCAACCCTGCGATCCTTGAACATGAAACGTTCCACCATCATCATTCTCGTGGCCATTGCCGCCGTCGTTCTCTGGGCCATCAGCTTCCAACGGGGCATGGTGGGCATGGACGAGGGCGTGAAAGCCCAATGGAGCAACGTGGAGAACGCATACCAGTTGCGTGCTGACAAGACGAAGAACATCGTGGAGATCATCAAGGGCTCGGCGGATTTCGAGAAGACCACCCTTACCGACGTGATCAACGCCCGCGCCAAGGCCACCAGCATCCAGCTGAACGCGAATGACCTTACTCCGGAGAAGATGGCGCAGTTCGAGCAGGCCCAGCAGCAGCTCACCGGCGCGCTCAGCCGCCTCATGGTCACCGTGGAACGCTACCCCGACCTGAAGACCACTACGGCCTTCCGCGATTTCCAAGCGCAGTACGAGGGCATGGAGAACCGCATCGGCGTGGAGCGCCGCAAGTTCAACGACCTGGCACGGGCATACAACTCCAAGATCAAGCAGATCCCCAACAATTTCCTCGCGGGCATCTTCGGCTTTACCGAGAAAGGTTACTTCACGGCGCAAGAAGGCACTGATACCGCACCCGACATCGACTTCGGCAAGTGAAGCAGCGGGTGGACATCGAGGAGTGGCTTACGGCCGAGGAGCTGGGCCGGGTACGTGATGCCGTCCGTGCCGCGGAGAAGCGCACCAGTGGCGAGATCCGCGTACACCTCGACGTGGCCATCATGGAGGATGTGCTCGATCACGCGGCCTTCGTCTTCGACGACCTCGGGATGGCCAGGACGAAGGACCGCAACGGCGTGCTGATCTATGTGAGCATTCCCGGGCGGAAGGTGGCCGTGATCGGTGATGTGGCCATCCACGCCAAACTGGGCGATGATTATTGGCACGGTGTGCTGGACCTGATCCTGGAGGATTTCAAGCAGGACCGTTTCTGCGAAGGCCTGTGCGCCGGAGTGGAACGGCTCGGCGAGCAGCTCCGCGAGCATTTTCCCCACCAGCGCGACGACGTGAACGAACTGAACGACGACGTGAGCTTCGGAATATGAAAGTGCTGCGGTCCCTGCTTCTCTTTGCGTTCGCTTCGATCACCGTGTGGGGATCCGCGGCGGAAATGGACCCTTGCTTCCCTCCCAAACCCGCGAATGAGGATCAACTTGTTTTTCAGTACACCAACTTCTTGGACAAGCAACAAGAGGCGGACCTGAACAACAAGCTGGTGAATTTCGCCCGCGAGACCAGCAACCGGATCGCCATCGTGGCCGTGGACACGCTCTGCGGCTATCCCGCTTCCGACTTCGCCTTCGAATTGGGCCAGGCCTGGGGTTTTGGCAAGAAGGGCATCGACAACGGGGTGCTGATCTTGGTGAAGCCCAACGGCAGGGCCGGCGACCGCCATGTGTTCATCGCCGTGGGCTATGGGCTGGAAGGTGCCATCCCTGACCTCATCGCCAAGCGCATCGTGGACGAGGAAGTGCTGCCGCGGTTCCGCAATGGCGACTTCTACGGCGGCATGGACAAAGCCACCGACGTGCTGATGGCCTTGGCCAAGGGCGAGATCAACGCGAAGAGCTACGGTGAGAAGCCCGTGCCTTGGGTGCCGCTGCTGATGATCCTCGCGTTATTCCTGTTCATTTTCTGGTCGATGGTGCGCCGTACGCGGAAATACGCCCGGGTGAACAGCCTCGATTTCTGGGCCGCTTGGGCGCTGATGAACGCGGCCGGTTCCTCGCATAGCGGACGCTGGGGCGGCTTCTCCGGCGGCGGCGGAGGAGGCTTCGGTGGGGGCGGGGGAGGCTTTGGCGGTTTCGGTGGCGGCGGCTTCGGCGGCGGTGGGGCCGGTGGTTCCTGGTAACGTATCGTATGGCCGGTTACAACAAGTGGATCTTCGGGAGCTTGGGCTTCGCGCTCACGGGCACGCCCATCGGCGCCGTGGTGGGCTTTGCGCTCGGCGCGTTGATGGACAACGCCCAAGGCATCGTAGTGGCCAAACCGGGTGCAGGGCAACGGGCACGGCCTACGCAGGGGCCGGCCACGTCCGGGGATCTGGCCCTCAGCTTGGTGGTGCTCACCGCCGCGGTGATGAAGGCCGATGGCAAGCCGACCCACGGCGAACTGGGCCATGTCCGCAAGTTCTTTGTCCAACAGTTCGGACCGCAGCACAGCGCGGAACTGCTGCGCCTCCTGCGTGATGTGCTGAAGCGCGACATCCCGCTCCGCGATGTCTGTGCGCAGATCCGTGGGCATTTGTCCCATCCGGAGCGCCTGCAGGTGATGCATTACCTCATCGGCCTGGCACACGCCGACGGCAGGGTCCATATTGCCGAACACCAAGTACTGGAGCGCATCGCCGCGGACATGGGCATCAGTCAGAAGGACCTGGCCTCGCTCGATGCCATGTTCGGGGGGCCGTCAGCGGCATCGGCATACACCATCATTGAAGTGGATCCCAAAGCCAGCGACGAGGAGGTGAAGAAGGCCTATCGCCGCGCCGCCATGAAGCACCACCCCGACCGTGTGGCCCACCTCGGCGAGGAGTTCCAGAAAGCGGCTTCCGAAAAATTCAAGAAGGTGCAGGAGGCCTGGGAGCGGATCGAGCGGGAGAGAGGGTTGAAGTAATTGCTGGTACAGGGTACCGGGTATCGAGTACAGGGTACAGGGTACAGGGTACTGAATACCGAATGTGCGGCATTGTACCCTATACCCTGTACCAAAGAAATCCCTCGATCCTCACTCCCGCTTCCCCTGCCGCGTCATGCTGACGCGCTTCAGCGGGATCTCCCGCACGGCCTGGATCACCAGCGGGACCTGCTCCACCACCGTTACGTTCGGGTCCAGTCCCATGGCCTCCCGGTCGCTCAAGGCCAGGTGCTTCAAACTGTAGTACACGTCCAGAATGAAGTTGTCACGCACGCTGAACTCGTTCTCAACCGAGAGGATGCGCTCGGTGATCACGTAGCAGATGTCCGTGTGGAAGTCGCCTTTCTTGATGCTTTCGTACTTGTTCCGGAAGTTCAGTTCGTGGTCGGCGTCCAGTTCCTCCAGCACCCGGCGGAACAGCAGGTTCACGCGTGGTTGCACACGGAAGCCCAGGTCGAAGTCCACGCGGATCACCTTGTCGTCGATCAGCTCCGAGACACGGTATTCCATGGTGTACGGCTCGTCCGTGTAGTTCACGTGAACGAACCAGTAGATCTCGGCCCGCTTCACTTTCCGCGCCAGGATGCTGTTGATGATCTGGCTCTCCACTTGGCCGGGGTTGTTCGCCTTGGTGAGGTAGACCAGGTGCGTGGCGAACTTGGGCAGGTCGCGGTCGGCGCTGAGGTCGCGCAGCGCTTGGGCGTGATCCATCAACGGCACGAATTTGATGAAGCGGTTGATGATCTTACGCGCCCTGTACCAGGTGAACATCACCCCGAACACCAGCAACACCGCCACCACCAACCAGGGCCGGTGCAGGATCTTCACGGCATTCGCCACGAAGTTGGCGAGCTCCAAGGTGAAGAACACGCCGATCACCAGGAGCACCAGCGCCATGTGCCAGCGCCGCACGAAGCGCAGGTAGCCGAAGAGCAGCACGGTGGTCATCAGCATGGCCACCACGATGAAGAAGCCGTAAGCAGCTTCCATGTTGCCGCTGCTGCGGAAGTAGAACATCACGCCGACACAGCCCGCCCAGAGCAGCCAATTCACGCTGGGGATGTAGATCTGCCCGCGCACCACGGTGGGGAACTTCACCTTCACCCGGGGCCAGAAGTTCAATGTGATGGCCTCGTTGATCAAGGTGAACGACCCGCTGATCACCGCTTGGCAAGCAACGATGGCCGCCAAGGTCGCGATGCCGACGCCCGTGAGAAGGAACCACTGCGGCATCACCTCATAGAACGGGTTGCGCCCTTCCAGCAACATGCCCTGATGCTCCAGCAGCCATGCACCTTGGCCCATGTAGTTGCACACCAAGGCCGTCTTCACGAAGATCCATGTGCTCTGGATGTTGCGGCGGCCGCAATGGCCCATGTCATTGTACAGCCCTTCAGCACCGGTGGTGCATAGGAACACCGCGCCGAGCAACCAGAAGCCGCCGGGGTACCGCGTGAGCAGGTCCACCGCGTACATGGGGTTGAGGCTGGCCAATACGTGCGGCGTCCGTACCAGGTGCGACAGGCCCAGCATCAGCAGCATGCCGAACCAGACGAACATGATGGGGCCGAATGCCAGGCCCACCACCTTGGTGCCGAAGCGCTGGAAGAAGAACAACAGGCTGATGATGGCCACCACGATGAGCACCGTGGCCGTGTTGCCCGGGGCGATGATGCCCGCGAACACCTCAACGCCGCCCAAGCCCTCGATGGCGGCCGCCACGGAGATCGGCGGGGTGAGGATCCCGTCCGCCAACAAGGTGGCCGCACCGATGATGGCCGGCATCCAGACCCATTTCCCGAAGCGGCGCACCAGCGTGTACAGGGAGAAGACGCCACCTTCCCCGCGGTTGTCAGCGCGAAGGGTGATGAGGATGTACTTGAAGGTGGTCTGTAGGGTGAGCGTCCAGAAAATGCAGCTCAAGGCGCCCAGCACCACGCGCTCGCTGATGGGCGTGGTCTCGCCCATGATCGCTTTGAACACATACAACGGTGAAGTACCGATGTCGCCGAAGATGATCCCCAGCGTGACCAGCATGCCCGCCCAGGACAAGGGATGCGTGTGCGCTTTTTGCATGGGCCGTGAATGGCGGCCGGAGGGCCTGGTCCGGCAACGGGCGGCGAATGTAGGGAGACGGCTGGAAGTGGGAGTAGATAGTGGCGGTCAGCAGTAGCGGTCGGTAGCCGCCCGATCACCGGATATTCGAACTCAAGGTCCACTTCGTGGGACCCTGGGCGAGATCACCGCATATCGTTCACCTCCACACCGGGGAATTTGCTTTTGTCGAAAGCGAAGAGCGCCTCCACCATATCGGCATTGGGCCTGAAGTTCTTCAGTACATAGGTCACCTCGTTGCCGTCCTTGTACTTCATCTCCACTTTGCGTGGTTCCATCTTGTTCTTGTCCACCGTAAGGATCACGGTGTGGAAAGGCTTTTTGGAGGGGTCCAGCGGGAAGAGCTTGATCGTCTCCACCGCCACTCCGCCCTCGGTGCTGGTGCCCACATACTGGCTCTTGAAGCCCTTCTCGTACACGTTGAAGAGGTTGGCGGGGTCCAGCGTCTCGTCCATTTCCTTCGGGTCGCTGATGCTCACCTCGTTGCTCTTCTTGCTGTACGTCCAGAGTGCGGTGCCGTCGTTGATCACGATGTTGTCCAACAGGGTGAGCCGGAACTTGCGGCCCTTGACTTTTACGTTGCCATCCTGCTTGATGTCCAATTTACTGTCCGTGTTGACCAATCGGCTGCTAAAGTCCGCGTCGAAGCTGGTGTAGCTCTTGTTCTTCGCGATCAGCGCATCCACGATGGCCTTGCTCTTGGGGTCGTCCTGGCCGATGGCGTGCAGGGTGAACAGCAGCGTGGCGAGGAGGAGGAGTGTTTGTTTCATAAGGTAATCGGCAAGGTTTCCCGGATGGTGTGCAAAGTTAGGACGGTGCCGGAACGGCAAGCGGCGTGCCAAGTTCAGCAGGGTTCCGGCTGCCGGATATGGCTCATGGGCTTCAGCAGGGTGCCGGAACAGGAGGCTGCGCCGCAGCGGCATGCCCAGATCCTCTTCAGCCTTGCGGAATAGGGCACATCGAAACTGATGCCGTAGTCGTAGCTCAGCTATTCGCCCTCGTCCACATCCCGAAGCGTCTCGATGATGACACGGTCCTTGCGCCTGTCGCGGGGGTGGGCGTGCAGGTAGGGGATGCAGTTGGGCTCGCAGCCGTGGTTGAACCAGCGCGCATCGTTGCCGCCCACGTTGCCATCGATGATCCATGCATCGTTCAGCGTGAACAGGAAGGTGTGCCCCTTATAGATCTCGTCGTACGATAGATCGGCTTCGGTGAAGGTGATGAGCCGTCCCGTGTATTCGATCAGCTCCGTGCGTTCTGGAAGGTCACGTGCGGCGAAGACCCCATGGCCGTGGATCCGTGATCGGCGCACGATGATGGGGCATCCCATCGCTCAGGCCGTGACGGCGGCCCGTTTGCCGGTCTTTGCGCTCCGGATCATCGTTCCGGTGCAGCCCGGTGCACCGCAATGGCAGGCCCACAACCGGCGCTCTTCCGCAGTGATGGGCTCCTCGATCCGGATGTCGTAGTCATAGGTGAGCTCTTCGCCTTCTTCAATATCGCGCAGCGCCTCGATCACCACACTGTCCTTGCGCGGGTCGCCGCTTTCATCTTCGATCACGAAGGCCTGGCAGTTCGGTGCGCAGCCATGGTTCAGCCATCGCGCCACATTGCCGCCGATGTTGGCATCGATCACATAGGTGTCGTTCAGGATGAAGAGGAAGGTGTGGCCGGTATCCTTGCCGCCGTATTCATCGTCCACATCCGCATGGGTGCGCAGCTTCCCCTTGTACTCGATCACCTCCTCGCCGGCTGCGATGGGAGCTGTGGCGAACACGCCTTGGCCATGGATCTTGGAGTTGCGCTGGACGATCTTGCTGGACATGGGGAAGCGGAAAAGAGGCACGAATTTACAGTGCCAACAGCGCGAACGGTGAGAACGGTAAAAAACGGTGAGTTGGGACGTTAGAAGTACAGCGTACACACCGCGATCGCCGTCAGCACGCAGACCAGGTCCACCAGCAGCATGATGCCCAAGGTGTAGCGCGTGTCCTTCACGTTCACCGAGCCGAAGTAGAGCGCGATCACATAGAAGGTGGTCTCGGCGGCGCCCTGCAGCACGGAGGAAAGTTGCCCGGTGAGGCTGTCCGCTCCATAGGTCTTCATCGCGTCCAGCATGAAGCCCCGTGAGCCGCCCGCACTGAAGGGGCGCATCAGGGCTACCGGGATGGCGTCAATGATCTCCCGGTCCACATTGAAAAAGGCCAATGCGCTCGAGAAGCCGTCCATCACGATCGTCATCAGCCCGCTGTTGCGGAAAATACTCAGCGCCGCCAGCATCGCCAGCATGTAGGGCAGCACGCGTAGGCCGGTGGTCCAGCCGTCTTTCGACCCTTGGATGAACGAGTCGAACATGTTGGTGCCTTTCTCCTTGAAAAACCGCTCATGCACGAAGGCATAGGCGACGATCAGCAGGATGATCCCGAGCAGCATCCCGTTGCCAAGGTTGTCCGTGAAGTGGAACTTGGCCGCGCCCGACAGCCCGCTGATGTACGCCATCAACCCGCCGATGGTGACGCTGATGCCCACCACGAAGAGCATCACCGGAAGGTTGAAGAGGTTGATGCGCTGGCGGATGCTGACAAAGATCATGGCCGCGAGCGTCCCCACGAAGCTGGTTACGATGCAGGGGATCATGATGTCCGCCGGGTTCGCCGCGCCCATCGCCGCCCGGTACCCGATGATGCTGGTGGGCAGTAGCGTGAGGCCCGCCGCGTGCAAGCAGAGGAACATGATCTGGCTGTTCGTGGCGCGGTCCGGCGTGGGATTGCTCTCCTGCATGCTCTCCATCGCCTTCAGGCCGAAGGGCGTGGCGGCATTGTCCAGGCCGAGGAAGTTGGCGGCGAAGTTCAGCGTCATGTAGCCGTAGGCCGGATGGTCCTTCGGCAGATCCGGGAAAATGCGGCGGAATATCGGGGAGAGGAAGTGGGCCAGTTTCTCCATGGCACGCGAGTCCACCAGCAGGTTCATCAGGCCGCAGAAGAAGGTGAGGTAACCGATCAGCGGTAGCCACAGGTCCATCACCGTGTTCTTGCACGTCTCGAACAGACCGTCAGCCGCCTGGGTGCCATGGGTGTAGCGCACCATGCCGCCCTTGCCGAGGGTGATCAGCGTGTCGCCGCGCATCACGCCATTTTCACCTGCGGCGCGCAATTCCACCAACAGTCCGGTACCGTGCAGGTCCGCACTGTCCTTCTCCGCCACCAACATCGGGTCGCCCTGGTTCCCGTTCACCAGCGTGCCGAGGCTGTGCTGCCTGCCCGCCGCCAGCATCACCAGCACATAGCCGATGCTGAGGATGAGGATGAACGTCCAAAAACGACTGAGTGCCATGCGCAGGTGTTGCCATGCAAAGAAGCGGCGTTTGTGGTGCCGCACGCGCCCACGGATGGCTCCATGGTGAACAATGGGATGTGCAAGACAATGCTTCCTCAGGCTTGAACAAGGCACGAATGCCGGCACTGCATGCGCGCTATCTTCGAGGCCTCATCCATCCCCCATGAACAAACCACTTCTCCTTCTCTTGGCCGTATCCCTCGCGCTCGGCTCCTGTGTTTCCAAAAAGAAATACACCGCCATCCAGCTATCCAATGAAACGCTGCACGGCAAGCTTGATGACGCGAACCGCGCCTTGGATGAATGCAACGCCGCCAAGGCTGCCATGGAATCCAAGAACAGCAACCTGCAGACCAGCATCGACCACCTCAAGGACCAGGTGGCAGAGATGAGCGTGACCAACCAAGCACTCCTGAACAACGTGGGCAACATGGCAACGCTCAGCGCGAAGGAAGCCTCCAATCTGGAAAAATCGTTGGAGAGCATCAAGGAAAAGGACCTCCAGATCCGCAACATGAGCGACGCCCTGACTAAAAAGGACTCCGTGACACTGGCGTTGGTGATCAGCCTGAAGAGCTCGCTCGGCAACCTCAACGACACGGACGTCACCATCAACGTGGAGAAGAGCGTGGTCTTCATCTCCCTCAGTGACAAGATGCTCTTCCCCAGCGGCAGCACCACGATCGGGCCCAACGCGAAGAACGTGCTGGGCAAAGTGGCCACCGTGCTGAACGACAAGCCCCAGATGGACGTCCTCGTGGAAGGCCATACGGACAACGTGCCCATCAGCAAGGATTGTATCAAGGACAACTGGGACCTGAGCGTGCTGCGCGCCACGGCGATCACCCGGGTGCTCACGGACGACCTCGGTGTGGACCCAGCGCGCATCACCGCAGGAGGCCGTTCCCAATTCGTGCCGCTCGTGCCGAACGACACTCCTGCGGACCGTTCCAAGAACCGCCGCACCCGCATCGTGATCCTGCCTAAAATGGACCAGTTCTACAACATGATCGAGGACGGACTGAAGAAGGCGACGGAGATGGAGGGAGGGAATTGATCTCACCTCGATCTTTTGGAACGCCCCGGATCTCTTTCCGGGGCGTTTTCTTATTTGGTCTCTGGATCAGCATACGGGGACTTCGAAATTTTTCAGGAGCATCGGGCTATGTTCGCACCTGCATGGACCCCGATGGAATTCAGATAGAGGAAGAGGATTACCTCTACACGGCCCCTTCCGGTTTGCCGGGTGCCGGGCAAGGCCTATTTACCGCCATTACCCTCTACAAGGACGAGGTGATCGCCATCTTCCACGGCGAACGGCTATCCGCCAAGGAAGCCAGCGATCGTGCCGCAAACGGGCTGGACCGTTACTTCATGGAACTGCCGGACGGCACCACCTTGGATGCCATGGGCGTGGAGGGCTTCGCCAAGTTCGCCAACGATGCGCAGGGGAGTGCATGCACCGAATTGCGCAACAATGCCGTGATCGCGTTGGATGATCGAGATCGGGTGTGTTTGCGAGTTACGCGACGGATCCGGGTGGGAGAGGAGGTATTGTGCGGCTATGGCAAACGGTATTGGGTGCGGCATGGGGAGCAGTCCCAAAGCAAAGTCCTGAGGAGATGATACTGCGGGGACTTCGAAGTACATGTTCGGAGGAGACCAACGTAATACGAGCGGTCCCTTCATCAGCCGTCCAACCGCAGTTCGCAGCATCTCGTCCAGCGCCGCCTGGCGGCCCCCGCCGACCGGCATCTCCAACATAAAGCGGACCCTATGATGGGACGGAGGTGAAGATGGGGGTGTTTTACCACACCTTCGCATCGCCATGCGCCCGCCACGATCTTTGCTCACCGACCCGCTGTTTTGGGTGATCGCGTTGCCGGTGCTGATCAAGCTTTTCGTACTGGAACCCGTGGACTTGTTCGAGCCGCATACCATCGCTGTTGAATGGCTTCGGACGGGCGAGTTCCGCTATGGTCACCTTGGTGTATGGAACCCGAACTACCAGTTCCCGGTTTACCCGGCCCTTGTTGCAGCGCTGTTGGCGAGTGGCATTGGTATATACGGCGTGCTTGTGTTCCAGGTGCTTTGTGGCGCAGCATCGGCTTGGCTCGTCTACCATTTGGCGCGGCTTGTGCTTGATGATGAGGCAAAGAACCGGCCTACCGCTTTGCTTGTCGCCCTCTGCACCGGCCTAAGTCCTTTCATTGCGGTGTACCAAGTGCGGATGGTACATCCTTTTGCATTGGATATGCTCTTTGCGCTGGCCTTGCTCACTGGTGCTTGGGCGGTCCGGTGGGCAAATTGGCAGGCGTTGATCGGTTATGCAGTGTTGGCCGGTGTCGCACTGTTGAACAGACCTACGGCAGTGGTCTTCCTGTTGCCTTTCGTTTGGCGGCAACGCGCTTTACTATTCGACCTGAAGCACCTTCGCTTGAAGCAGGCCATGTTGATCCTGTTGGTCCTGCCCACCGGATCCTGGATGGTGAGGAACCATTCGCTTCTTGGTGCTTGGAGTTTGAATTCCGCCACCGGGCAGAACCTATGGTTGGGTGTGCAAGAAACCACCGAAGGCACGGCTCAACTCGCTGATGGGCAGAACTACACCGCGTTGTTGGAACCAACGGACCTGTTGGCTTTGAGCGGCATGTCGCCCGTGGAGCAGTCCACGTTTTTCACTCGCCGGTGGAAGGAAGCGATAAGCGCGAAGCCGATGCTGTGGTTCAGGATGATGGGGGTGAAGCTCCGCAACTTCTGGGTCTTCCGGACCCACCTCGGGATGCATCATGCAGGCATCGGGGCGTGGGCAGCGACGTTGTACCAAGCATATGCTGCGGTGGTGTTCGTGATGTTGATCCTTGCTATGCGCCAGGCCAACAACTCCATCCGTTTGTTGTTGATCACGCTCTTCCTCTATTCCATCGCGCAAGCCTTTTTCTATGTGGAAACCCGGCACCGTCTGGTGGTGGAACCTGTTTTGATGCTCGTGGCTTTCACAGGCGCAGCATGGTTGTGGGGGGTCAGCTGCCGAAAGCCCCTACAAGGCCGTTGACAGATGGTCGGTTGATATGAGCCGTGAGGCGGTGGATAATGGGATCCTTGCAGTTCACGCCCACAGATACCCCTGGAGCCCAGCCGACCCGGCGATGGGGCTGGTCAATACCCTGAAGAGCCCGCCCCCGCCGCCGTACCCGCCGGGTGCAGCATCTCGTCCAGCGCCGCCTCGGTAGGCACCAGCACCTTCCTGGCCTTGGAGCCTTCGAAACCGCCGAGGATGCCCGCGGCCTCCAACTGGTCCACGATGCGGCCTGCGCGGTTGTAGCCCAGCTTCAGCTTGCGTTGGATCAGGCTGGTGCTGCCTTGCTGCGTTTGTACCACCACGCGGGCGGCGTCCTCGAACATGCTGTCGCGCTCGCCGTCATCCACACCGCCGCCTTCATTGTCGTCGGTGGGCACCTCGGGCAGGATCAGGGCATCGGGGTAGCCGCGCTGGTTGCCGATGAAGGCGGTGATGTCCTCCACCTCCGGCGTGTCAACGAAAGCACATTGGATGCGGATCAGGTCGTTGCCGGTGCTCAGCAGCATATCGCCACGACCGATCAGCTGGTCGGCGCCGCCGGTATCCAAGATAGTGCGGCTGTCGATCTTGCTGGTGACGCGGAAGGCGATGCGGGCCGGGAAGTTGGCCTTGATGGTGCCGGTGATGATGTTCACGCTGGGGCGCTGCGTAGCGATGATGAGGTGGATGCCGATGGCCCGTGCCAGCTGCGCCAAGCGGGCGATGGGCGTTTCCACCTCGCGGCCCGCCGTCATGATCAGGTCCGCGAACTCGTCAACCACAAGCACGATGTAAGGGAGGAAGCGGTGGCCGTTCTCCGGGTTCAGGCGCCGGCTGACGAACTTGGCGTTGTACTCCTTGATGTTGCGCACCTCGGCATCCTTGAGCAGCTCGTAGCGCTCGTCCATTTCAATGCAAAGGCTGTTCAGCGTGGCCACCACCTTCTTCGTGTCGGTGATGATCGCTTCGCCCTCGCCCGGCAGCTTGGCCAAGAAGTGCCGCTCGATCTTGTTGAAGAGGGTGAGCTCCACCTTCTTCGGATCCACCAGCACGAACTTGATCTGGCTCGGGTGCTTCTTGTAAAGGAGCGAGACGAGGATCGCGTTCAGGCCCACCGATTTCCCCTGGCCCGTGGCACCGGCCATCAGCAGGTGGGGCATCTTCGCAAGATCCGTCACGAAGGTCTCGTTGCTGATGGTCTTGCCCAATACGATGGGCAGATCATATTTGCTGTTCTGGAACTTCTCGCTGGCCACCACGGCGCGCATGCTCACGATCTGCGGATTGCTGTTGGGCACTTCGATGCCGATGGTGCCCTTGCCGGGGATCGGCGCGATAATGCGGATGCCCAATGCCGCCAAGCTCAAGGCGATGTCGTCCTCCAGGTTCTTGATCTTGCTGATGCGCACCCCGGCCTGCGGCACGATCTCGTACAACGTCACCGTAGGCCCGATGGTGGCCTTGATCTTTTCGATGCCGATGTTGTAGTTGTTCAGCGTGGTGACGATCTTGTTCTTGTTCTCCTCCAGCTCCTCCTTGGTCACGGTGAGCTCGCCGGTGCTGTGCTCGGCCAGCAGGTCCAGGGTAGGAGGGACGTAGCTGCTGAGGTCCAGCGTGGGGTCATATTCCCCGAATTCCTTCAGCTTGGTCTCGATCTCCGCCTCACTCAGGGCTTCCTCCTTCACCGTCGCTTCCACACTGAAGCCGTTCTCCTCGTCGTTGATGCCGCTCAGGTCGGTGTTCCCGCCCACGGATGTCGGGTCCAGCTCCGTTTCTTCAGGCTCCTCGATCACCTCATCTTCAGTGGCAGGTTCCATCTCCAACTCCAGGTCAGCTTCAGCAGTGGCTTCGGCGACCATGGGTTCCACCACGGTCACGTCGGCATCGTCCAAGTCCGCCTCCTTCACCCGGTTCCCACGCACCTCGGACCAACCGTCCACGCTTTCGGCTTCCGATGCTTCCACGTCTGCCTTCGGTTTGCGCTCGAACAGGGCCATCACCCAGTGCAAGGACGGATTGAAGGTGAATACCACGAAGGCTGCGGCCGCGAAGAGAATGGCCGCACCCGCGCCGAAGGAGCCTAACCAGCCGGAAAGGTGGTGGTTGATGGCATAGCCGATGCCGCCGCCCATGATCTGCCAGCCGCCCTTAGGGAAGAAAAAGCCCAGCAACGTAGGCAGCCAGAAGAGCCCCATCACGCTCCAGCGCAGCGCCTTTCCCGCAGGCAAGAGCCACGTGTTCAGCGTGATACGCACGCCTGCCAAGAAGGTCCAAAGCACGAAAATGAACGCCGCCACGCCGAACCAGCGGAAGATGAACTGGTGACTGAGCAGCGCACCGATCTTTCCGAGCCAGTTCTCCACGCGCACCTCCGGGCTGAAGATCTCACCCCAGCTCCGGCTCATCAGGTCCTGGTCGATCCGCCACGTGAACAGGTAACTGGTGAAGGCCACGAGCAGATAGAAAGAGGCGAGGATGAGAAAAAGCCCGCTGACCTTGTGTACGCGCTCATCGCTCAGGAACGCACGCAGCTTGGCAAAACGGCTTTCCGAAGACGGTCCCGAAGCGCCCTTGGACTTCTTGGACTTGGCCTTGCGGGCAGGGCGTTCGTCCTCGGCGGGCTCTTGCTCGCGCACTTTATTCTTTCGTTCGTTAGCCACGGGAAACGGGGATGGGGGGCTCAGGCGCGGGGTCTATGACCACAACGGGCCGCTGGCACCATCGGTGCCCGCAGCCGTGGCGGTCGTAGCAAAACTATTGGCCCCGCAAGGCTGGAACGCCCTTCCGGCCCCTTCTATTATCAACAATCGGATGTGATAGGTCGGCTGCTTGCCCGGTTTCGGGTCTGCGCAGCAGGCGATGGACGCCGCAACGCGGGCGGTCCCAATTGACCGTCAGTTGCTGAAGGAACCCAGGACCTCGTCGAGCTGCTGGTAGAGTACTTGGGGGCTTACCTCCTGATGATCAGGGCGTAAGATGAATTTGTCGGCATCCACCGGCCCGGGCCTCACACTCGTGGCCTCCAGTCGCATCCGGATCTTGTGCTGCACCAGTTCGTAGCGCATCAAAACCCCCGGTATCTCGCTGTACGGCCCGTACCAGTTCGGGGTTTCCATGGAAATGGCATCGGTATACCACACTTCCGCCTCCGGTATGGCGATGTCCTCATAGATCAAATAGGCCTGCTTGCAAGGGTACCCCGCTATGGTGTCCCTTGCATCGGTGAACAATACCGCGATGTTGGGCGGGGTCTTGCTCAGGTTCATCAGATCGTGCTGACGCAGTGCCGCTACCAGGTTCTTGCCCATCACGCTCATGTGGTAGTCCACGACCTTCTTCATGGTGTTCACCACCATGCTGGTGCGGAACACGCCCATACCCGCGCTCAGGTCAAGCGATTGATTCTCCCTGTTGAAGCTCAGGACGGTCTTTTCCGGAAGCATGTCCGCCATGAGGCCGTCGGGGTCCATGTCCGGGAAGGTCATCTTGTACTCGATCTCTCCCTCGCTCACGCCGCCGCCCATAAAGGAGTGGCCGCAACCGGCGGCCAGCAGCATTAGTCCGGTAACCAACGTGATGGAAAGGATGGGGAGAAAGCGGCGCATGGTTGCGTTCAGACGGCCATGGTACGCGGGTCCTGATGAAATCGTTGCATCCGGCCCTTCGCTAACGGGTGAATGCCCGCGAGATCTGGCTGCGGTTGCCCCGCTCATCGCTCACCTCCAAGGTGAATTCGTGGCTCCCCGGTTTGTCCGTGTTCTTGTCGAAAGTGTGCTCCAATGTGGCACTATTAGGCTCGTATTCCAGCAGGATCCATTGGCCATCGATCTTGCCCGACCATTGGTCCATGCCGGCCAAATTGTCCCGAACACGGATCCGGAAACTACTTCGTCCCTTCATGTCCGCCCGCAGGTCGAGGGGCGTGATCACCGGTGCCACGGTGTCCATCATCACCGTGAAGGCTCCGAGCGCCCGTACGCTTGCCGTCACCTTGCCGTTGGAAAACGTTCCGCCCTCTGCGGAAGGCCGTCCTTTCACCATCCGCACCACCAGCAGCTTAGAGGCTTGTGCTGCGGGATATTCACCGGTCACATCAAGAGTGAGCTCGCCGGACTTCTGCAAAGGCGTCAGCTCGTCCTGGACCTGGAAGAGCGGGGAAAGGGCATGGGCTGGAGCTGCCGAGACCGACGTGATGATGTGAGTGTCGTCGTATAACGCATTGGGCGGCAGCGAGAAACGCATACCGGATCCCATGATCACGTTCGATCGGTCGTAGTGGTAAAGCTGGCCCGGAGGCTGGTCCACTGGCCAAGTTGCGGACTCGTCAGCTTTGGCGCCATGCAGCACGAAGGTGAGCATGGAGCGGTTGCCGGCGGCATCCGTGGCGATCACTTGCACCGCATGGTCCTTGCCCGGTTCCACTTGGATCCGGCCCTGTGCCGCTTCCTTGCCATAGACGTTCAGTTGGTTGTTCGGCAACTTGTAGCACCGGTTGTAGTGCATGTTGTTGTCCTTGAACAGACTGTGATCCATGTAGGCGTTGGCGTAGCGCGTGGTCCCGAAGTCGATCTCGTTCAAGCCGGCACTGAAGACCGTGCCCCCGTCCACGCTCACCGAAAGCGTACGGATCCCGCATGTATTGTTGCTGTTGCTGTAACGGTCGGTCGTGTTCACCGCAATGCCCACGGTACCAAAGGCTTTCGCCAAAGTGCCAGGCTTCAGCACGAAGGTGGAGTCGTTCACCTCCGAGACCACGAATCCCACAGCACCGGTCGGATAGGGGCTGACACGGGCGCTGCTGTCCAGCGGATAGATCCGGATGCCTGTGATGGTTGGGTGTACCCGGTCCTGCACCGTCATGCCATAGGCCTGTGGGTCCAATGCGCGCTGGTCCGAGCTGCGGCGCACCTCAAAGTGCAGGTGTGGGGCCGTGGATCCGCCGGTATTGCCGCTGTATGCAATGACCTCGCCCTTGGAGACCGGAAGCTCGCCTTGCTTGAAGTAGCGGTCCACGCTGAAGCTGCGTTCCGCATATTGCAGGTCGAGCAGGGTGGAGGCCAATTTGCCGTTCAGACGGTCCAAGTGGCCATAGACCGTGGTGTAGCCCGAGGGATGATCCACATACACCGCCTTCCCATAGCCCCAGGGGCTGATCTTGATCCGGCTCACCCAGCCGTCGGCTACGGACATCACAGGGAGCCCGATGCGTCCGTTCGTCTTCATGTCCAACCCCGAGTGAAAATGGTTGGTCCGCAGCTCCATGAAGTTGCCCGCCACCTCGATCGGCAGGTCCATCGGATGTCGGAAATCCGGGTTCTTATCCTGTGCGTGGATGTTGAGAATGGTCGCGCACAAAATGCTGACCATTAGGACTTTGATCGTATTCACTTTGCTTTCAGGTTGGATCTATGTCGCCGTGCTTCACCGGTCGCGGGTACTTCTGGTCCGGCCAATAATGAGGGTGCAAGCTACCGGCCAAGATCCGGGCCATCCATTCCTTACCGGGCCGGTGATGAACAATACGGCGTGCAAACAAACGGATGGGCACAATGCCAGTCCCCGCTATCTTTGGCCTCGGACCATAACGGTCTCTTGTCCAAGAGAGATGGAAGGATTGCTTGAACGGATCAGTGTGGCACGCACGCAGGTAAAAGGATTGCTCCATGAGCAAACCCGTGCCACAGCGGCAATTGAGGCCTTGGAGGCCCATTCCCGCGAAGGGAACCGCGAAGCTGATGTGCTCAAGGCCCGGATCAAGGAACTTGAACAGGAGAACGAGGTACTCCGGACCGTGAAAGCTGCACCTGAGCAGCCGGAGCGGGCAGGGACGAAGGAAAAGATCGACGAACTGGTGAACGAAATAGACCGATGCCTGGCACTGCTGAACGCGTGACCCCACCGGCAACAGACACCATGGAAGAGCGATCGATAAGGATCGAACTGGCCGGACGGGCCTACCCCCTCACCATCCACCCGGATGAGGAGGAGAATATCCGTGCGGCCGCCCAAGAGATAAATGAAAGCATCACCCGTTTGAAGGCGAGCTATCCGCTCACCGACAAGCAGGACCTATTGGCCATGGCCGCGTTGGAAGTCACTACACGTGCCCTCAATGTGGCAAAGCCCCAGCCATCATCCATCGACAAGGAGGTGCTGGACGAACTGGAACGATTGCTGAACGACCTCAACGGATAGATCCCGCTTTCGCTCCCCGGAGCACCCATGGTCCACTGAACCATATAAACAACAGTGGAAAATGGACATTGACATCGTTGCAACATTGATCGGGACCATCGTCGGTCTCATCGCAGGCGGAGGCATCGTGTACGTGGTGCTCAACAACCTGATGAAGAAACGCAGCAGGAGCATCCTGCGCGAGGCCGAGGCCGAGGGCGAAGCCCTGAAAAAGGAGAAGATCCTGCAGGCCAAAGAAAAATTCCTTCAGATGAAGGATGAACATGAACGTGATGCCCGTGAAAAGGATAAGCGCATTCAACAAGGCCTGGAGAAGCACAAGCAACGCGAGCAACAGCTTAGCCGACAGCAGCAGGAACTGAGCGTCAAAGAGAAGAAGGTGGATGCGGAGCAAAAGGACATTGACCAGCGTGTGCAAGGCTTGGAGGTACGCCGTCAAGAAGTGGAGAAGGCCCATGAGAAGCAGGTGGCACAGTTGGAACGTATCAGCGGCCTGAACGCTGAAGAGGCCAAGAAGCAGCTGATGGACTCGTTGCAGGATGAGGCCAGGACAGGGGCCATGGCCCTGGTGAAGGACGTCGTGGAGGAGGCCAAGCTCACCGCCAACAAGGATGCCAAGCGCATCATCATCCAGACCATTCAGCGCGTGGCTACGGAGCATGCCGTGGAGAACGCAGTGAGCACCTTCCACATCGAGAACGATGAATTGAAGGGCCGCATCATCGGTCGTGAAGGCCGGAACATCCGCGCTCTGGAAGAAGCCACTGGCGTGGAGATCGTGGTGGACGACACCCCCGGCGCCATCATTCTCAGCTGCTTCGACCCCGTCCGCCGCGAAATGGCGCGCTTGGCACTGCACCAGTTGGTGAAGGACGGCCGCATCCATCCGGGACGGATCGAGGAGATCGTTGCCAAGACGAAAAAGCACCTCGAAGAGGAGATCATGGAGATCGGCAAGCGCACCTGCATCGACATGGGCATCCACGGCCTGCACGTTGAGCTGATGCGGATGGTGGGCCGTATGCGCTACCGCAGCAGCTATGGCCAGAACCTGCTGCAGCACAGCCGCGAGACCGCCAACCTTTGCGCCACCATGGCCGCCGAGCTCGGCCTCAATGTGAAGGCCGCCAAGCGTGCCGGACTGCTGCACGACATCGGCAAGGTGCCCGAGGACCAGCCCGAACTGCCGCACGCACTGTTAGGCATGCAATTGGCCGAGAGGTACGGCGAGAAGCCCGATGTCTGCAACGCCATCGGTGCCCACCACGACGAGATCGAGATGACCGGTCTGCTCTCACCGATCGTACAGGCCTGCGACGCCATCAGCGGTGCCCGCCCCGGTGCCCGCCGCGAAGCCGTGGAGCAGTACATCAAGCGGTTGAAGGACCTGGAGAGCATCGCCATGAGCTACAATGGCGTTTCCAAGGCCTATGCCATCCAAGCAGGCCGCGAGCTGCGCGTGATGGTGGAGAGCGAACATGTGTCCGACGGCGAGGCCGATACCATCAGCATGAGCATCGCCGACCGTATCCAGAACGAGATGACATACCCCGGCCAAGTGAAGATCGTGGTGATCCGCGAGAAGCGCTCAATGGCCGTGGCCAAGTAGGTTACAGGTTGAATGAGCAAGGAACTGCCGACATTGGTCATGGGCGCGAGCCTGAAGGTGGACCGTTATTCCAACCGGGCCATCCACGCGCTGCGCCAGCACGGGCATCCCGTGGTGGCGGTGGGCCTGCGCGAAGGCAGGGTGGATGATGTGCTCCTGGTGAAGGCGATCCCGCAGGGAACCCAAGTGGATACGGTGACGATGTACCTGAACGCCGAGAACCAGTCTGCGTGGGAGGATGAACTCATCGGCCTGCGACCAAGACGCATCATCTTCAATCCCGGAGCGGAGAACCCGGCGTTCGCCAAGAAGGCCGAAGTGGCGGGCATCGAAACACTGGAGGCTTGTACGCTGGTGATGTTAAGCACCGGGCAGTTCTGAGCGGAGGTCTGATGCAAGCGCTCACGTGTCGCGCGTGCCGACCGATCTCCTAGAACGTCTCAACCTCCGCCAAGATCGCGGCACAAGCCTCCCGGACCAGTTCCTCAGTGATGCACAACGGCGGCGCAATGCGAAAGGCTGTGGGGCAGCTCAGGAACCAGAAACCCAAAACGCCCCGATCCAAACAGCCCATCACTACGTGCTGCACTTTCTCGGCATCGCCCAGGTCCACGGCGAGCATCAAGCCCATGCCGCGCACTTCGTTGATGGCAGGGTGAACGAGCAGTTCCTTGAAGAGCGCGCCCATGCGCTCCGCATTCGCGGCCAATTGCTCCTCCTGCAACACTTCCAGCGCTGCCAAGCCCGCCACGCAAGGGATCGGATGCCCGCCGAAGGTGGTGATATGCCCCAGCACCGGATCGTGCGTGAGCAGGTGCATGCGCTCCCTTGAGCTGACAAAAGCCCCCATCGGCATACCGCCGCCCAAGGCTTTCCCCAGCACCAGAATGTCCGGCACCACGTCGAAATGTTCGAACGCGAAGAGCTTCCCAGTGCGCCCGAAGCCTGTTTGCACCTCATCGAATATCAGCATTGCGCCCGCCTTGTCGCAGCGCTTCCGCAACGCCAGCATCCACGCTCGCTCCGGCACCCGGATGCCCGAATCCCCTTGGATCGGCTCCACGATCACGGCCGCAGTTTCGTCATCGATCAACGAAAGATCATCCGTGTTGTTGAAGTGCATGAAACGAACGCCCGGCAACAAAGGCCGGTTGCGGAACTTCTTCTCCTCGTTCCCGGTGATGCTGAGCGAGCCGTGCGTGCTGCCGTGATAGCTTTTATGGCAGGCCACCAGCCGGGTGCGCCCGGTGATGCGCTTGGCGAGCTTCAGTGCAGCCTCGTTGGCTTCGGTACCGCTGTTCACGAGGTAGATGCTGTCCAGTCCCGCAGGCAACAGACTGGTAAGGGTTTCCGCGAAGCGCACCTGTGGCCCCTGGATGAACTCACCGTACGGGATCACATGCAGGTATTTGTCCGCCTGCGCCTTGATGGCCGCCACCACCTTCGGTTGCCGGTGCCCCACATTGTTCACCGCTAGTCCCGCCACAAGATCTAAATAGCGTTTGCCATCACGGGTTTGCAGGTGACAGCCTTCTGCACCCACGATGTCCAAGGCAATGGGGAAGGGACTCGTCTGCGCCAGATGGGCAAGGAAGGACGTTCGAAGATCCGACATGTCGCAAAGATCGGTGCGGTCACGGATCCAGTTTCATGCTAACCGCAGATGGCGCAGATGAGCACAGATGAGGAGGACGTTTTAGCGGTGTCTCAAAGAGAATGCGCACGAAAGTGTTCAACCTCAAGCCGCGCCCTCAAAGGCATTACCTGCGCTCATCTGCGCCATCTGCGGTTTTCTTCCCTCAACGCTTGCGGTTCTGGATCTGCTTCAGCAACTCCCGATTGAAATCCCGTTCAGCACCTTCGAGTTGCAAGGTCTTCAACGCACCGATGCTCTTCTTGAACTCCGTCACGTAGCGTTTGCGGATATCCAACTGGTCCTGTTTGTTCTGCAGGTTGGCGTCAATGGCCTTGGAAGCTTCCGCATCGGTGAGCGTGCCGGAGCTTTTGCGGTTCCGCCGGTCGGAGCGCATTTCCTTCCGGACCGCCGCGATCTCGGTGTCGTACTTGTCGTAGATCGGCCAGAAGGTCCGGGCTTCCTCCGCAGTGAGGCTCAGCCGCTGAGTGATGAAAGCACTCTTTTGGGCCTTGATCTGCTGAAGGCGGTCAGCGGAAATGGCCGGTTGTTCCGTGTCATCGTCCTGGGCGTGCAACGTGCTAAAGGCCATGGGCGTGAGCAGCAGAAAGAGCAGCGGGCGGAGCATTCGGGTGTTCATTGGGCGAGGATAAGATCGGTGAGGTCGATGTTCTCCTGGTCCACGTAGGCCAAGGCTTCATCGGGGGAAAGTTGTACGGTGACGGTGCCCAGATCAGGCCATGCGCTGGCTGGGAGGTCCGCCAATAGTTCCTGGGTGTCCAGATCAGTGCTCGCCATGTATTGGTCGGCCTCGTCGGGTGAAATAGTGATGGAAGTAACGGCGTTCCCGCTTGGCAGCGTATCGTCCGAGAGGCGGTGGATGCCGAACGCGATCAAGGCGACCACCGGCAAGGCAAAGGCCGCACGCTTCAACCAGATGCCGTAGTGCGTGCTTCGTGGCGCGCTCACAAGGGCCTGTACCACGTGCGGGAAGCGGGCGAAGAAGCCATCCTCCATCACGAACGGATCCTGCTTCGGCAGGCCGAAAAGGGTCGGTGCGCTTCGTTGCAGTTCTTCGTTGTCGTTCAGCTCTTTCATCAGTGTGCGGTGATTGGACATGCGGCGCATCATAAGGTTTGATCGCCGGACCGGCCGACTTTGGTCAGCTCGGCCTCGATCTTCTTCACAGCAATGTGATAGCTGGATTTCAATGCGCCCACGCTGGTGCCGGTCACGCGGCTCATCTCCTCGTATTTCAGCTCGTCGAAGTATTTCAGGGTGAATACGGCGCGCTGCTTCGGCGGTAAGGTCATCACGGCGCTTTGCAGTTTGCGCTGGATCATGTCTCCGGAGAAGTGTTCACTGGAATCCAAAGTGCCAACGAGACGTTCGGTCACTGCGGCATCACTGGTGAAAAACCCGCGTCGCATGCGCTTGAGGTGCGTGATGCTCTCGTTGTGCGCGATGCGGTACAACCAGCTGTAGAGCTGCGCATCCTCCCGGAACTTGTCCAAGCCCGTCCAAGCCTTCAGGAATACGTTCTGTAGCACGTCCTTTGTCTCATCCGGATCGGTGACCATGCGCCGGATGAAAGTGTAGAGTCTCCGCTGGTGCTTGCGCACGAGCAGGTTGAATGCGTAGTGACGACTTTCCTCCTTGCGGAAGAGAGCGATCAACTCCTCGTCGGTATGCTCGTCCATTTGGATCAGACGATCAGGCGATCACTGGACTCCGAGATGAACAATGGCCACACACTTTCCGCTCTCACTTCCGCTTCAGCACCCGCTTCACGGCCGCTACAACGTCCGGGGTGTCCAGCCCGTACTTCGCCAGAAGTTCTTCCGGGGTGCCGCTCTCGCCGAAGCTGTCGTTCACCGCCACGTACTCCATGGGCGTGGGCAGTTCCCGCGCGAGCAGTTGCGCGATGCTGTCGCCCAAGCCGCCGTTCCGCTGGTGTTCCTCGCAGGTCACTACGCATCCGGTCTTCCTTGCGGAAGCTAGGACGGCAGCGTTGTCCAAGGGTTTGATCGTGTGGATGTTGATCACCTCGGCGCTGATGCCCGCCTTCTCCAGTTCCTCAGCGGCCTGCAACGCTTTCCACACCAAGTGCCCGCAGGCGAAGATGCTCACGTCCGTGCCTTCGCTCAACAGTTGTGCTTTGCCGATCTCGAACGGCATGTCCGGCGCAATGAAAACCGGCCACTTCGGGCGACCGAAACGCAGGTAGACCGGGCCTTCATGATCGGCGATGGCGATGGTGGCCTGCTTGGTCTGGTTGTGGTCGCAAGGCACGATCACCGTCATGCCCGGCAGCATCTTCATCAGGCCGATGTCCTCCAAGATCTGGTGCGTGGCGCCGTCCTCGCCGAGGGTGAGACCCGCGTGGCTGGCGCAGATCTTCACGTTCTTGCCAGCGTAGGCGATGCTTTGGCGGATCTGGTCGTACACCCGCCCGGTGCTGAAGTTCGCGAAGGTGCCCGTGTACGGGATCTTCCCGCCGATGGTAAGCCCTGCGGCCATGCCCATCATGTTCGCCTCGGCGATGCCCACTTGGATGAAGCGCTCCGGGAATTCCTTGGCGAAAGCGTCCATCTTCAGCGAGCCGGTGAGGTCCGCGCAAAGCGCCACCACACGGTCGTCCGCTCGGCCGATCTCCAGCAGCCCTTCGCCGAATCCGCTGCGCGTGTCTTTCTTGTCAAGTACAGGGTAAGTGGTCATTTTGGTGATTGGTGGATGGTGATTGGACGTACTCCGACTCAAGACTCACGACTTAAAGACTCCCGACTCAAGACTAACCGCATTCCTTATCTGCCTCAAAGTTCGATGTTGACCGCTCTTCCGCTCACCACCGTCACATCCTTTACGATGGAGAACGCTGTTTCGTGCGCGCCGCCGGGGCGATAGATCACGCGGTAGTCGCCGGGTAGCAGTTTGAATTGGTTGCGCGGAGTCCGTGTGTCCAGGTCCACGACCCACTTGAGCTCGTTGCCTTCCTTCTGGAAGATGGCGCCGGGCCCGGCCACGCTGGCCACGACGTTCAGCACGCCGCTCTTCGGGATGCTCACCGGGGTGACGCCGCTCTGCTTGATGACCACGCCGGGGATGTACAGCCGCGGCAGCGTGAGCACCTCCAGGTCGTACGTGCCGGTTCGGTACAGCTGCGAGCTGTTCATCGGCTGGGCGTTCAGCGTGGCCGTTTCGCCTTGCTTGCGTACGATGCACGCCACCGGGAACTCCGCGGTCACCGCGCCTTCGATCTTCAATTCCAAGCGGCCTTGCCCGGCCACCAACGCGATCACATTGTGCTGCCCCGGTTCAATGGTGACGTTCTCCTTCACGCTCGGCGGCACCGTGTGCGCTACGATGCGGTAGGTGAAGACGGGGTCGATGTTCAGCGTGTCCGGCTCGCCGCGCAGGTTCATGGTATGCACAAAGTCGTAGCGGTCCTCGCCGGTGCGCTGGTCGTAGAAGGTGACCGGGACGTCGGTCCCGGTGGGCTTGCTGTCGTCGGTGAGCAGCAGCAATTGTGTGGTGGTGCTGTTCAGCGCCTGATCGATCACCACCTTCAGCACGCGGTCGAACATCTCGGGCGTGCCGGCGTCGTAGTAGTTGCCCACGCACTTCAGGCTGAATTTGGTGGCGTCCTCCAGCCCGATGCCGATCACGAACGGCTTCAGGATGATGCCCTTCGCCTGCAAGGCCCGGCTGACGGCGCACGGGTCCTCGTCGCAGGCCTCGATGCCGTCCGTGATCAAGATGATGACGTTCCGCGAATTCCGGTCCGGGAAATCCCCGGCGGCTTTTTCCAAGGAACGCGCAATAGGCGTGGTGCCGAGGCATTGCACGGCGTTCATCTTTTCGCGGATGGCTTTTCCGCTGTGCGGCCCGAAAGGCACTTCCAATTTGGTGTCGTCGCAGTCCTGCTTGCCCGGCTCGATGCGCGTTTGATGGCCATAAAGCCGAAGGGCGATCTCCACGTTCGGCACTTCCTCAATAGGTCCCAATGATTCCAGCAGCACCCGGCGGGCGGCGATGATCTTCGGCTCGTTGCCCCAGAAAGCGTTCATGCTGTTGCTGGCGTCCATCACGAAGAGAATGCGGGTCAACTCCTTCTTCTGGTCGGTTTTTTGGGAATACGCTGATGTCGTGGATAGTAAGGCCAGAAGAAGGAATGTAAAATTTAGAATGTAGAATGTAGAATGTAGAATAGGCCGACTCTGATGCCGTGCCAATTCGCAACTGCGTGCGACATGTCGGAGCCCGACGCGGCAACGCAAGCCTTCGCCAAAGCGCTTCGGCGGTGCCGGCCTGACAACTGACCCCGGGTCAAAGCCCGGGGCAGGCGGACAACGGACAACTCCCATTTCAAGCCTCATAACGCGAGACAAGGCAAAAGCGTGCCGAAAACCATCAGAGCAGCCAAAGCGCACGATCAATAATCTCCTAAAGTCTCAGGAAGCTGCTTCAGCGCATCGGCCAGCTGTGCGTCGTTCGGGGCGATGCCGTGCCACGCGTGGCTGCCCACCATGAAGTCGACGCCGAAGCCCATTTCGGTACGCATCAGGATCATTACCGGCTTGCCTTTGCCCGTGCGGCTCTTGGCTTCGTCGAGGCCTTTCAGCACGGCGGCCATGTCGTTGCCCTGCATCTCCAACACGTCCCAGCCGAAGGCTTTCCACTTGGCGTTCAGGTCGCCCAAAGGCATTACGTCGTCCACATCACCGTCGATCTGGCGGCCGTTCCAGTCCACTGTGGCAATGAGGTTGTCCACCTTTTTGCCGGGGCCTGCGATGGCGGCTTCCCAGATCTGGCCTTCCTGTAGTTCGCCGTCGCCGTGCAGGGTGTAGACGAGGGAAGGGTCGTCGTTCATCTTCTTCGCCATGGCCGCGCCGAGACCCACGCTCAGCCCCTGGCCGAGCGAACCGCTGGCGATACGTACGCCGGGCAGGCCCTCGTGCGTGGTGGGATGCCCTTGCAGGCGCGAGTTGATCTGGCGGAAAGTCTTCAGCTCTTCCAATGGGAAGTAGCCGTTGCGCGCCAGCACGCTGTAGAACACCGGACTGATGTGGCCGTTGCTGAGGAAGAAGAGGTCCTCGCCGATGCCGTCCATGGTGAAATTTTCCGCATCATGGCGCATCTGGTGGAAGTACAGTGCGACGAGGAAGTCCGTGCAACCGAGCGAACCGCCGGGGTGGCCGCTCTGGCAGCCGTGTACCATGCGCACAATGTCGCGGCGCACTTGGCTGGCGATGGACTGGAGCTCTTCGACGGAAGTGCTTTTGGCGGTGGCCTGTGATGTAGAGGTCATGGGCTTTGTCACTGATAGGTGCGCGAAGGTACCCGGTGGGCTTGCGGGCCTTGGTGCGCGTGGAAAACTTTTGAAAAGTGGGCGTGTGCCATTTCCGTTCTTCCTGCCATCTGAACTGGCAACGCCATTCTTCACCGCTTAACTTTGACGAACAAGCAAGCGATCATGAACACCTCCGAATTAAAGTTGAACCTCTTGGAACGTCTCATATTGGTGCATGACAATGGCGTGCTGCAGCGATTGAAGGAGTTCCTGGACAAGGAAGTGGGAGCGTATCCGGATCTCACGGATGAGGAAGCCGCGGAATTGGATGAATTGCAAAGGCGACGGTCGGATGGCACGGATGCTTACGTTCCGCTGGATGAAGCGATGCGCATAGCCCGCGAGGCATTGAAGAAATGAAGTTCCGCCTCCATGTGCGCATGGACGCTATCGAGGATTATTCCAATGTGGCCCGGCGGTATGACAAGGAGCGAAGTGGCTTGGGCACGGAGTTCCTGAACGAACTGCAAGCCTGCTATCATTCCATTTTGGATCATCCGGGCGGCTTCCAGTACCGGACGGGACCCTACCGACATGCACAGCTTAAGCGGTTCCCTTACCGGGTGGTCTATCAAGTGGAAGGGACGGACATTTATGTCTACCAGGTCCGACACACCAGTCGCAAGCCAAGTAGCCGCTTCGGGCCTTGACCGTTGTGGGACTTCCTCGCAGAATTGGCTCGATCGCTTGGCTCTGGAAGTTGATTCCTATTTGCAGTCTGAAGACTGCCGCTCTTCGACCGCCTCAGGGCAAGGAAGCTTCGTTGCCTTGTTCGGCTTCTGAGAGCATGCCCACAAGTCGCCCGTGCCTGCGGCAGGCGGGCCCGGCCTGTTTGGTTCAGGAGCTCACTTTATCGTTGGGCCGGGAAGACGTGCGGGAGCGGGGGAAGCTTCTGTGCCTTGATGGGCTTCTGAGAGCATGCCCACAAGTCGCCCCGGCCTGTTCTGGTCAGGAGCTCACTTTATCGTTGGGCCGGGAAGACTTGCGGGAGCGTAGGAGGAGCTATTCATTCTTCCCAAATTTCATATGTTAGACTGCTTGAATTATCTTGATTTTGATTTAGACTTATGGCAGAAGGCCGATCGATAGCGCATAATGGTGGTGTTAAACCAACTAAGGTGGATTTGTTTTTAAACATTGAATTAGGCCATCCGCCTTCAAATTCTGCTACTAGTGCTGGCCATAGCAGTGAAACATAAGATGGTCCTTCATCAAAAGAAGAAGACAGTAAGCCAACTAGTAAACCGGTTGAGTCAAAGACAGGTCCGCCGCTCATTCCTCCAAATGACGGACAGTCGACTTCCAATGTAGGCCATGGTAACATGCAAGTATCTCGTCCGGTAGGAAATCGGTTAGAAACGGGGCCATTCGAAGCTAAAACAAGTCCAGAAAAATTTATTACCTTATCACCACGTTCATTATCGGCTATTCCAAAATTATAGTCAGAAGCGCGGAAGCCTGTAAGAAGCAGTTTTTCTCCGATTTTTGGAAATCTTGTTGTAATTGTTGCAAGGTTAAACAAGTTTCCCTGTGGAAGTTTGGAGCAATAAGTCAGACCTAAAATCACTAAATCAGAATTGCCGACCAAAGTAATTTTACTAATACGCCATAATTGTAGCCCATCTGTAGTGATTGCTGAACACATCGTGCTTTTCCCTCCATTCTTGATGTGATTCAGGCTGTCTTCAAATATGTGTTTAGCTGATAATGCAATTCCGGGCGCAACTAAAACTGCAGATCCATCTACACTATGTGAATTTGCAAGATTCAAATGCACTAGTAGTAGTATGCCTTGAAAGGAGCCCCAATTTTCTAATCTTACAATCGGTGATTCAAATTCGCCAGTAATGAGCGCTGGATTAAAATGCAACTCAGAACCAGCAGGCATATTTAATGCCGGATCTTCTGTTATAATCCCAGTTACACTAGTTGAAGAAGTTGCATCCGGCATTATTTAAAATTGGAATTACAGAAAATTATTTTCGTTGCTTTTTCTGAACATTGGATTTGCGACTCTAATATGAACACGAAATCAGTTTCCTCGAATATTCGGAAATGGAGAATTCCACCAACTGTCCACCCGTCCACCCGTGCCACGCTCCCGCAGGTCTTCCCGGCCAGCCAAGCTTGGCGCTCCAGCATGAACGGCCGGGGCGACTTGTGGGTGATGTACCAACGCTTATCCATGCTTAACCGTGAAGTCTTCGGACTTCGCAACTACATGCAAAAAGGGTCTCGATCAGAGCCCAAATTCCAACCTACCCCTTCCGGAACAAGCTCCCCGCATCCTCAAACGCCTTGAACTCGATGGCGTGGCCGTCCGGGTCTTCGATGAAGAAGCTGCGTTGCTCGCCCACTTCGCCCTTCATCACCAGCTGGGGTTCGATGAAGAAGCGCACGCCGAGCTTTTTGCACTTGTCGCGCATCTTGCGCCAGTCGGCCAGCTCCAGCACGATGCCCCAGTGGTTGCTGGGCACTTGGCTTTGCGGGTTGTAGGTGCCGGCGGTCTTGGTCACCATGGGCACTTGCTGGATGGTGAGCTGGTGCCCGAAGAAGTCGTAGTCCACCCAGGTCTCGGCGCTGCGGCCTTCCGCGCAGCCTAGCAGGCCGCCGTAGAAGGCTTTGATGCGCTTGAGGTCGGTGGTGGCGAAGGCGAGGTGGAAGGGGCCGTGTAGCATGGTGGGATTTTATTAGTGGGGTCGACCCGATGGGTCGACGGTACAGGTGCGAGCCGCCCGATCGGCGCGGCTCGCCAGCATTTCAATCCTCGTCGTCGTCGTCGCCGTCGTCCGCGAGCGGGGCGTCCTTGTCCACTTCTTCTTCCTCCTCTTCGTCGGCGCCTTCGAGGTCGTCGTTGCTTTCGCGGTCGTCACTGTCGCGGTCGTCGCGATCGTCGCTGCTGTCGTTGTCCTGGTCCAAGAATTCATCCATCTCCTCGCGGCTTGCGGGGTTCACCTTGATGAGGTACATGACCTCGGGCGTGGTGAGTTCGATCACGCGGAGGTTCTCCCCTTTGGGCGTGCTCACGGTGCGGATGTGGCTGTTCTCTATTCCGTCGGGGTATTGCTCCTGCAGCTTTTCGCGCAGTTCTTCCGTCAGGGTATCGAAGGATCGGATGCGGCGTTCCATGGTTGTGTTATTACATATCAAGGATGTAGGCGAAGACCAGTGGTGCCACAATAGTAGCATCACTTTCGATGATGAACTTCGGGGTGCCGATGTCGAGTTTTCCCCAGGTGATCTTTTCGTTGGGCACGGCGCCGCTGTAGCTGCCGTAGCTGGTGGTGCTGTCGCTGATCTGGCAGAAGTAGCTCCAGAAGGGCGTTTCGCGCTGGAGGTCCTGCTGCAGCATGGGCACTACGCAGATGGGGAAATCGCCCGCGATGCCGCCACCGATCTGGAAGAAGCCGATGCCTTCGGTGCCGGCGTTCTCCGTGTACCAGTCGGCGAGGAACATCATGTATTCGATGCCGCTCTTCATCATGCCCGGCTTGCAGTCGCCGCTCAAGCAGTGGCCTGCGAAGATGTTGCCCAAGGTGCTGTCCTCCCAGCCGGGGCAGATGATGGGCAGGTTGCGCTCGGCGGCGGCCACCATCCAGCTGTCCTTCGGATCGATCTGATAATATTGCTTCAGCACGCCGGAGTTGATCATCTCGTAGAAGTACTGGTGCGGAAAGCGGCGGTTGCCGCTCTTGTCGTCGGCTGTCCAAAGGTCCACGACGTGCTTCTCCAAGCGGCGGAATGCCTCGTGCTCGGGGATGCAGGTGTCGGTGACGCGGTTCATGCCACGGTCCAGCAGGGCGCGCTCCTCAGTGGGCGTGAGGTCGCGGTAGTTCGGCACGCGCTCGTAGTGGTCGTGCGCCACGAGGTTCATCACGTCCTCTTCCAGGTTGGCACCGGTGCAACTGATGATATCGACTTGTCCCGCGCGGATCATCTCGGCGAGGCTCTTGCCAAGCTCGGCGGTGCTCATGGCGCCCGCTAACGAGATCAGCATTTTCTTGCCGCTCTTCTTGTGGACCTTGTATGCTTTGGCGGCGTCCATCAGCGCTGCTGCATTGAAGTGCAGGTAGTGCTTTTCCATGAAGGCCGATATCGGACGGGTATTGCTCATGATGTGTGCCGGGAGGCGCTTGTGTTTTTTTCGTGGGGGAAAGTTAATGGCAGTCTTTGAGTCGCGAGTCTTGAGTCGGGAGTCTTGAGTCGTGAGTCTGTGAGTCGGGAGCCACAAGCTTCAAGCCTCAAGCTGTGCGCGCAAGCTTATGGCTTATGGCTTGTGGCTAGGTCCTAGAACGTCCAGTCACTTATCACCAGCCACCTATCACCGAGACACTCACTTCACCACAGCCTTTTCCTTCGCCGCATAACCCAACAGCCCCAGCATTTGGTCGGCGGTCTGCATTTCACTGAAGACGCGATCGTTGAGGGTGCCATCCGGCAGGCGGTCGATGAGGACGTATTTGGGCTTGGGGATGAGGCAGTGCTGGATGCCGCCGTAGCCGCCGAGCGTGTCTTGGTACGCACCGGTGTTGAAGAAGCCCAAGTACTGCGGGCGGTCTTCGCGGAAGCGTGGCAGGTAGATGGCGTTGACGTGCTGCTCGCTGTTGTAGTAGTCGTCGCTGTCGCAGGTCATGCCGCCGAGGAAGACACGCTCGTACTCGTCCGTCCAGTTGTTGATGGGCAGCATGAGGAAGCGGCGGTTGATGGCCCAGGTGTCGGGCAACGTGGTCATGAAGCTGCCGTCGATCATGTTCCAGCGCTCCTTTTCGTTCTGCTTCTTCTGGTTGAGGATGCTGAAGAAAGTGGCGCCGCTTTCGCCCACGGTGTAGCTGCCGAACTCGCTGTAGAGGTTGGGCTCCTGCACGCCGTTTTCTTCGCAGATGTCCTTGATGCGGCCCACGATCTCGCCGATCATGTAGTCCACGTCGAAGTGGCGGTTGAGGCTGTTGTCGATGGGCAGTCCGCCGCCGATGTCGAGCGTGTCCAGCGTGGGGCAGAGCTTCTTCAGGTCGCAATACACGTTGACGCACTTGGTGAGCTCGTTCCAGTAGTAGGCACTGTCGCTGATGCCGGTGTTGATGAAGAAGTGCATGAGCTTCAGCTTGAACTTGCGCTGCTTCATCACGTTGCGCATGTAGAAGGGGATGATGTCCTTGTAGCCCACGCCGAGGCGGCTGGTGTAGAATTCGAACTTGGGGGCTTCTTCCGCCGCGATGCGGATGCCGATGTCGCACGGGCCGGTGATGGCTTCGTCCAGCGCCCACAGCTCGCTCATGTTGTCGATGATGGGGATGGTGCGCACGCCGCCGTTCGCCAAGCGGCCGATGTTCCGGATGTATCGCTCGTCCTTGTAGCCGTTGCAGAGGACGGTGGAGGTGCGCGGCATTTCGCCCGTCCCCATCAACCGTTCGATGATATCGATGTCGTACGCGCTGCTGGTCTCCAGGCTCACGCCCTTCTTCAGCACCTCGGTCATCACATAGCTGAACTGGTTGCTCTTGGTGCAGTAGAAGTATTCGTACGTGCCGTTGTAGTCGTGCTCCTTGAAAGCCTTGGCGAAGTACTCCCGTGCCTGGTCGATCTTCTCGCCGATCTTCGGGAGGTACATGATGCGCAGCGGCGTGCCGTGCTTCGCGATGATCTCCGTCAACGGCAGATCGTTCCACGTCAGCAGTTCGTTGTCGAACTTGAATTCGCGCTGCGGGAAGTCGAAGGTCTGCTCGATCAGGTCGATGTAACGGGTCTTCATGGAACGGCGCGGAAGGGTTTGGGAATGGGCGTGAAGGAGGGGTCGGCAAGAACGGTGCGTCCTCGACGGCGGAAAAGCGGGCACATGACGAACTCCACCTCGGGACCGGGAACCGCGCAGGTGGCGCGGGAAATTCCGGGAGGGTGGAGCACGCACATCAGCGGAAAGGGGAGAGGGCGCCCAAAGGGACCATGGCCTTCATGGAAAACGCGGAGCCGCAGCGATGCTGGAAGCTCAGGGTGGAAGTGACGCGCGGGGAGGTCATGCCGTAGGGACGGTGCAAAGTAAAAGGTTGGCGCACCGCCAAGCGACAGGTTGCCGAAATTCCTTTTCGAGGATGATGACCGGCTTGCAGCCGGTCGGACATTGCGTGCTCAACCTGGCTGCGTGGCGGCGGCACGGAGTTCGGTCAGTTGTTCCCTTTCCTTGAGCGTAAGATCATTGAGGAACCGCTGTTCGATCAGGTCCAACCATTCCGCGGGTACGGCTTGTGCCTTGTAGCGTGCCTTTCCCGCGTCCTTCATCTGCTCAGTGCTGGTATCGCCGAAGCTGGACCCTCCGGCCTCAATGCTCATGCCGGGCATGATGTCATGCAACAACCCCACGCTTCGCAGGAAGGCCTGGCGCCATTCCGGGTCGATCAGCCATTGATCGTATTCCCAGTGTAGCAGTGCTGCCCGGCGATATTGGAAAAAGCCCTCCCACAGTTTTTCCTCCATGTGGAAGTTGCCGGCGATCCCCGTCTTCGGCTTGCCGGTCTCCACGTCGATCTTCTTGGCCCGGCTGGAAAGCAGGTTGAACACAGTGCGGTCGATGTGGATGTTGACCACGCCCGGCGTATTGTCCTTGGGGCGCAAAAAGTGGGTGAAGGACGGCGGTTCATCCTCCAAGCTGAGGAAGAGGTATTCGCAGCGGGCGATCTTCCGCCGGTATTTCCAGACGTAGCGGAATACGGAGAGGGCCGGCTCCTGCGCGTAGGAGTTGATCAGGAAGACGCGGCCCTCCGGAAATTCGCGGAAGAGGTAGTGGTCCAGTTGCCGGTACTCCACGGAACTTCCATAGATCGAGTTCACCAGCCAGTTGATGCAGGCGTGGTTCCCCGAGCGGCGCAGCCCCGCGAAATGGAAGACCTTGGTGGATTTCCGCATACCGCCCCAGATCGCGCGGAGGACCACGTGGGTCGCGCTCCGCGTAGCTTTCCGTATTGCGCCTTGGATCATTTTGCTCGGGGCCGATGCGCGGGTGGTGGCAGCGGCGGAGGCGAAAATAGGCCGATCGAAAGGTGGCCCGGCCGGAAGCCGATCGGACATTACAGCCAACCCTTGCGACGGAAAAGTACAAGCATCACCAGTGAGATCAGCAGCATGGCGCCCATCACGGCATAGTAGCCGTAGCGCCAATGCAGCTCGGGCATGTTCTGGAAGTTCATGCCGTAGACGCCCACGATGAAGGTGAGCGGGATGAAGATGGTGCTGATCACCGTGAGCAGCTTCATCACCTGGCCCATGCGCATGTTCAGCCCGGCATGGTAGGTGTTCTCCAAGTTGGTCAGCTGGTCGCGGAACATGGCGATGCTCTCCGAGATGTACACCGTGTGGTCCTGCAGGTCGTTGATGTAACGCCGGGTGTTTTTGTCGATCAGCTTGCTGGGGATGATGTTCATGCGGCCGGCCAATTCCCGCGTCGGCGTCACTTGCCGGCTGATGCCGACGAGCTGTCGGCGAAGCGCCTGCATGTCCAGCAAGTCTTTCTCCCGTGGCCTCTTCACCACGCGCTCTTCCATCGTCTCGATGCGCTTCCCAAGGTCCTCCACGATGACGAAGTAGTTGTCCACGATCACGTCCAGCAAGGAGTAAAGTAGGAAGTCCGCGCCCTTTTTCCGCAGGCGGCCGATGTTGTTCCGCAGGCGTTCGCGCACGGGGTCCATCACGTCGCCGGGCTCGCTCTGGAAGCTGATCACCACCCCTTGGCCCAGCACAAAGCTGACCTGCTCGCTCCCAACGTCCTCACTCTCCGGGTCCATGGTGAGCATCTTCACCACCACGAAAAGGTTGTCCTGGAATTCGTCGATCTTGGGCCGGTGGTCGGTATTCAGCACGTCCTCCAGCAGCAGTTGGTGCAGCCCGAAGCGCTCGCCGATGGCGGTGATGGCCTTCAGGTCCGCCAGCCCGGCCACGTCGATCCAGGTCACGCTCTTGCCGGGGTCTCCCACGTCGATCTTGTCCGCAGCCACCGCGCAATGCTCCGAGAAGGTGTCCGCATTGTACACCATCACCTGGATGGTGGTGGCCACCTCCGGGTCCTCGCTCACGGGCACGAGCGAGCCGGGCGGCAAACCCGCTTTTTCACTGCGGAGCTTGGCCATGGTGGGGCGGGTTCGCGCGGGTATGGTCCGATTGGATCGAACGGCGGATGGGCAGCGAGAAGGGGACGTTGTTCTCGTTGAAGATCCGCAGCATCGCCTCGTTCATGTCGTAGTGCATGCGCCGCGCGGTCACGGGGTCTTTGGCCCAGACGTACGTGCGGAGGGTGATGGCGCCCTCGTTGATCTTCACCAACCGCACGGTGATGGCCTCGCCCGGCTTTTCCATGTTGGTGACGTCCGGACTTTTGATCCGGTCCGGGTGCAACAAGGCTTGGTGTTGGAGCAGGCTGATCGCCAGTTCAACGTCAGCATGCAGCGCCAGCTCAAACTCGATGAACTCGCATGTGCTCTCGTCCTTGATGCTGCTGTTGAGGATGCGGTCCTCGCTGAGGATGGAGTTGGGGATCACCAAGCGGCGGTTCTCGAAAGTGAGGATGGTGGTGTGCCGCAGGTTGATGTCCTCCACGGTGCCGAACACGCTGGCTTCCCCCGCTTGGATAAAGTCACCGACGCGGAAGGGTTTGAAGGCCACGATGAAAGCGCCACTGATGATGTCGCTGAAGGCCTTCTGGGCCGCGAAACCGATGACCACCGCCAGGATACCGGCACCGGCGAAGAGCGTGAGCGCGAAGGAGCGCAACGAGGGTATGGTGTAGATGATCGCGACCAGGGCGAGGATCACCATCATGGTGCGCACACCGTTGCGGAAGAAGCGGTAGCGCGTCATCTCCTCACGACCTTGGGCCTTGGCCTTAGCGTAGCCCCGCCGCAGTGCGAAGTAGATCAGCCGCTCCACGAACCACGCCGCGAAGAGGATGGCTATCACCTTCAGCAGCATCAGCAGGTCCATGCCGAGGCTGCGCATCAGGGTCTCGAATGTGCCGGATTCCTCCTTCATGCCGCTCTATTGAAACCTGGAACTTGAAAGTTGAAAGTTGAAAGTTGAAAGTTGAAAAGTGGGTCACGCGTCCGCCAACGAAGTGCGCAGTTCAACTCCGCCGGCCACGTCCTTGGATTCTTTGCCATGGCGGAACACACGCATCCCGTTGCCCTCCACGGTCAAGCGGTCGCCGTCCACGTTCAACAGCGTGCCTTCACGTAACCCGACTACCACGGACCGTTGGTTCAGTTCCAGGTATTCCGCGATGCGCGCATCCCGGCTCTCGCCGCCATGCCCGGCGATGGTCGCCTCGGTGTAGTGCGGATTGATCTGGAAGGGCACGAGTCCCATGGCGCGCATGGTGGGCACCTCGGTGATGGGCATGTCGTTGGTGGTCATGATGGTAGGGCAGGCCACGTTGCTGCCGGCGCTCCAGCCCACGTACGGCAGTCCGCCCATCACCCGCACGCGCAACGCACGGACAAGCTCGGTGCTGTACAGCGTGCGCAGCAGCTGGAAGGAGTTGCCGCCGCCCACGGCCACGGCCTCAGCGGTCTTCAATGCCTTCACCTTGTCGATTTCCGAATGCAGGCTGAAGAGCTCATGGCCCAATGCCGCAAAAGCCTCTTGCGTGCGTTTCGCATAATCATCCAAGCTCATGGTGACGGCTGCGAAAGGAACGAACGCGATGCGCTTCGGTACGCCTAAGAATTGCTTGAGGTGTTCCTCGGGCCAGCCCAGATACTTTTCGCCGGGAAGGGTGGAGTTGGAAAGGAGGAGTAATTGCATGCGGTGGCGTTGTGGGGCCAAGGTAGTTTGTTGGGGGCAGATGGTGGTGGCAGTTGCAGTTGCCAGAGGCACTGAGTTGTTTTGTGTCCGGAGTCTTGAGTCTGGAGTCGTGAGTCCGCGAACGTCCGGTCACCATCCACACATGGCGCTATCAGAGTAGACCAGCTCTTTCAGCGTGATCAGGGTTCTATTGCACCTGCTCGATCTCGATCCTCCGTTCTTTCGCTGCGCCCACGCTGTACACCGAATGCCGTAGGTCGTCCAAGCGGTCGCTGACCGAGGCGTCGGCAGTGCTTTTCCCGAACGGTGACTTCCACACCGTGAGCTTGCCGCCGTTCTCCGCCGTGCCGTTCAGATAGGGAAGCAACTCGCCGTTCCCGGAGCGCTCCATGTAATGCACCAGCGTGTTGATGCGCCGCAGCGAGAGGTTCTTATTGTAGTCGCTTTTGGCCAATGGGCTGGCGTACCCGCGCACTTGTAACGTGATCTGCTGACCTTCGCCCAGTGCCTGTTTCAGCAACGCGATGAAGTCATTGAGCTGCGCGAAGCCTTGGTCCACCTGCTGCGCGAAGAAGGCGTCGATGGCCGATGTGCCCGTGGAGGTCGCCGCCCAAGCCGAGTCGTAAGCAGGCTTTTTCGCGCTGTAGCTCCGGTAGGTCCCGGCGTAGTCCAACGTGGTGGTGGTGTCCCAGCTGCGCGGGTCCGGCTCGTCGTTGTGGAAATACAGGCGGATGGGCAGCTTTTCGCGGAGCGAGGTGATGCGCTTGAGGCGGATGACGGACAGCTTCGCCGTGTCCAGCGCGGGTAGCGAACTGTCCGGCGGAAGTATTTCCGTGATCACTTGATGGGGATAGCTGAACCGGAAGAGGTCGTTGCAGCAGGTCTCGCCTTTTTCAGCGAAGGCACCCGCGCGGTTGCTGGTGAACCAGCCGGACATGGTGGCTGCGCTCACGGCAGGATAGAGGTCGTTTGCAGGGCTGTTGAACGGGACGCCCATGTTGATCGGATGCCCCGGAGCGTTGTTGCTCAACAGGCTTTTGAAGAGGTCGTAACCGCCCATGCCGGGCAGGAAATCCGAGCCGAAGTAGAGCGTGTTGTCCGTCGCGTCCAGGTAAGGGCCGGTCTCGTTCCCGGGCGTGTTCACCGGTGGCCCCAGCGGTTTCTTCTCAAACAGCTCTGCGCCAACGATGCGCCCCCACCAGATGTCCATGCCGCCTTGTCCGCCGGGCATGTTGGAGGCGAAGAAAAGCATGTCGGTGTTCTCGTAGGAAGCCACCATCGGTTGGGTCACGGTGCTTCCGGGCACGCGGAGCACCACGGTGCCGGTGTCGTTGGCGTTGCGCAGATCCACCGCGCGGATGCTGAAGTTCCCCGGCCCGTCCTCCCGCGAAAAGTAGGACCATCGCCCGTCAGTGGACCAGGTGCTGTTGGCGTTGTTGACGCTGTTGTTCACGTTGTCGGCCAGGGCTGTGGGTGCATTCCACGTACCGTTCACTTCCTGCGTCCGGAAGATGCGCGCATGGTAATCCGTCGTGTCCTTCACCGCACCCTCGGCGTTCACTTCACCGCGCAACGACGTGAAGTACAAAGCGCTGTCCGGCCCGGTACGCGCACCGAATTCGCTATCATAGCTGTTCACCGGCATCGGCAAATGCTCGATCTCCACCAGGCTGTCCGGATCCGCCATCATCGCCTTTGCCAAGCGGCAGCCCTCGATCCCGTTGTCCGCTCGCTGTGCGACCATGGAGTCCTTGTGCCGTTCCTTGCGCTTGACCTTGGGCCAGGTCTGCTCCGCATCGTCGTAATGCCCTGTGGACATCTGCATTTCCGCAAGCCAGCGCAACGCTTCCGGATGCTTCACGCCCCGGTCCTTCCGTTCCACCTTGTCATAGAACAGCGCGGCCTCGCCGTATTGGTTGCTCAAGCGGCAGGCCTCGGCATATTTCCATTGCGTCTCCATGATGCCGGGTTCCACCTTCAACGCTTCGCCGTAGTAACGGGAGGCACCGTAGACATCCTTCAGCGCCATCGCACGGTCGCCCCAAGTGATGAATTGCGTTGCGCTCTGCGCATGCAATTGCTGCAGCATCCAGCAAAGCAGTATGGCAAAGCAGAAACCGATCCGAAAAACGTGGTTCCGGGAATGCGGCTGCGACCCTTTCAGGGTCGGAAGAAACGCGTTGTGTTCAACATTTCTAATTTCTTCGACCCTTTCAGGGCCGGAAATTTCTGCATGTTGAAATCCTTCGGCATGGCACAATTGGACTGCGTTCGACCCACCGTACGGCGGGGTCACAGCAATTAGCGAATATCCCCAACGCGCTCCTATTTCTGCGACCCCTTCAGGGTCGGAAGGTTCTTCATGTTCGACCCTGAAAGGGTCACAGCGATTAGAATTCGACAAAATCCAACGCGCGAACCGACCCTGAAAGGGTCGCAGCACTGCGTTGGTTTTCAGCATCCGCATCGCTATCACATCTGGTCGGGGCAAGCTTTGTATCGCACCGGTACGGGTGGCCGCTTGCGGAATACTTTGATCGCCGTCACCTCGAAACCGCCACGGTTGAGGCTCGCGGGTTCCAAGCGGCTCAGGTTGATGTCATAGCTCAGCCCGAAAGTCCAATCGTCATGCTCCAGTCCCGCGTAGAGATATCCCGCGTCCTTCGTGCGCCAGAAGACCCCGGCCTGCACCGCCCGCATCAGGTTCCAGCGGTCCAGCATGATGTAACGCACCATGCCGCCGAGGTCGAACTCGCGGAATTTTCCCTGAGCCTGCCATTGCAGCATGGGCAGCACGTCCAGCTTTTCGCTCACGGGGAATTGTCCTTTCAGGTGAAGGTTGGCGCGGGTGTCCAGCGGCGAAGGGGCGGCGTCGAAGAGCGAAACGTCCGGATTGGTGAGGTTGAAGAAGGCGATACCGGCCTCGAAGTTGCGCCGTTTCTCCGGTGTGTAGCGATAGGTGATGCCGGCATGGAGGTCCGGGTGTGAGCGTGAATCGCGGGTGAACTTTTCGTCGTTACCCAGCGATGGATCATAGCTGAAGCCGTTGTACTGTGCATCGAAGCGGAGCGCGCTGTAGTCGATGCTCACCGCCGTGATGCCCACTTGCACGCCGCCGGTGAGGCTGTGTTCTTTTGTTCCGCCAAAGCGCTCTGTCCAACTGGCCCCGAGGTCCGCGTGGAAGGTGTTCAAGCGTGAATCACCGGCCTTGTCGTTGTAGATCCATGCGCCAAGCCCAAGGCCGTCCACGCCCACGAAGTGCGCCGCATCGCCGCCGATGCCGAAGGTGCTGTAGGGTGTGGTGACGCTGCGCCATTGCTGCCGGTAGATCGCTCCCGCACGGTAGTCCCCGTCGAACTGTCCGATGTTGGCCGGGCTTTGCGCGTATGGCGCGTTGAAGAACTGGGAGAAGTGGATGTCTTGTGCGACTGTTGAGCCGCTCGTGAGGGCTGCGATCAGCCACAAGCCAGAAGCCACAAGCTTGATAGCCGTAGACTTTCGGGCCAAAACTTGTGGCTTGAAGCTTACAGCTTGAGGCTTCTTAAACCAGATCATCGGATCACCGAAACGTTACCCTTGGTGAAGAACTCCTGGCCGTCCACGCAATGCACGGTGAGCCAATACACGTACACCGCAGGGTCTACGGGCTTGCCTTTGTACGCGCCGTCCCAGCCCGCTGCTTGATCGGTCGTTTGGAACACCACTTCGCCCCAACGGTCGAACACCTTGAAGTCCAGGTCGGCGATGTTGCGGCCGCGCACGAAGAGCACGTCGTTGTTGCCGTCGCCGTTGGGCGTGAAGGCGTCCGGGACGAAGATGTCCGGTTCATCACAGAGCAGTTCATGCACCAGCACCTTCACCGAATCGGTGCGCGAACAGGTGCCGTCGCTCACGGTGACATAGAAGGTCGTGGTCTCGTTCACAACGGCCGTGGGCGCGGCGATCGTAGGGTCGCTCACCGCGGCTGCCGGTTGCCATAAATAGGTGACGCCGCTGCTTGGCGTGGCCAACAGGTGTACCGTCGTGCCGCCGAGCACCACGCTTTGGTCCACGCTCACAGTGACGCCGCTACCGTTCATCAAGGATACATCCACCAATGCGCTATCGGTCCATGTACAACCGGAGGGACTGGTCACCGTCGCGACGAAGTAGGTCGCGTTCTGCGGGCTCACCGTGATCTGGGCCGTGCCTTGTCCGGAGAGGATCATGTCCGGCGGTGACCAAGTGATCACGGAGCCGGCATCGATACCGCTTAACGTGATCGTCGCGCTGTCATCCGAGCAGATCGATACGTCCGGTGTGATGGTGGCCTGTGCCAACGCGGACGCGACCGTCAACTGGCCGGTTGCCGCGCAACCACCGCTGTTCGCCGCTTGCACGTAGTAGGTGCCAGGCGTCACCGGGTCGAGCGTGGCCGTGCTGTCGGAAGGTGGGGTGTTGAGCGTATCGGTGAAGAGCGGGTTGCTGGACCAGACCCATTCCGTGGCGGTGCCTTGCGCGGAAGCGGTAAGCACAACACTGCCGAGCGGGCCGCATATGATGATGTCGTCCAAGGGCTGAAGCAAGGGCGCTGCCGGAAGGACGTTCACCACGATACTGGCTGAATCCGCGTGGTTGCAGGCGACAGGGTTGGTCGCGACCAAGGTCACGGTATAGGATCCGGATGTGTCATAAATGTGCGTCGGGGCTTCAGCTGTTGAAGTTCCGCCATCGCCGAAGTCCCAATGCCAAGTGGCACCGAGGTTGCTCAAGTTGGTGAACTGGATCTCGCTGTCTGCACAGAGCGGTGCCGTCGCGGCCAGGCCGGCGATCACCAAGGGCGCCTCAAAATCGAATTTGAACACGCCCAAGTTGCAGTTGTTGGAGTTGTTGGTATTGCTCCAGGCCCCGGGCGTGGAAGGGAAATCATCATGGTTGCCGCAGCCCGCGCACACTGCTCCGTACACGCGCCCGCGCCGGTCGAAGCGGCTCGTTCCGCCGTCCACGTGCTCGAGGCTTTGGGGGCCGCCGAAGTAGGTGGCGTAGGAAAGCCCGCTCATGTCGATGTCGAATACGGCGAGATAGAAGTCGTTGCCGTCGGTGGTGCCTTGGAAGGCGTCCGGTGACACTGGAAGGCCGTTCGTGGTGAGCGTTCCCAACACGGCACTGCCCCAGCCGCTGATGTAGATCTTGTCGCAGTAGTCCACTAGGAACGCGGTCGGGGAGATGTTCGGTACGCCGACGCCTGCACCTGACAATGTGCCGGAACGGGAACTCCACAAGGTGCTCGTGAGGTTGTTCGATAGCTTGGCCAACAGCTGTCCGCCGGTGCTTACGAAATAGGTGGCACCCGAGACGAGTTCGCCCGCGGGAGCGTTCGTTTGGCCGAACAGATACACGTTGTCCGCACCGTCCAGGTCCACGAAGTAGAACTGGTCGTAGCCGGTGCTGCCGAAATAAGTGGAGGCCAACAAGCTGCTCCCGTCCGGGCTGAAGGAGGCCACGAAGGCATCGGCCTGCCCGCCGTGGTTCATGGGTCCCACGGTGCCCGGTGTGATGGGCAGGTTCTGCGAGACGGTGCCGCCGGCGATGAAGATGTTGCCGTTGCTGTCCTGTTCCAGGGAATAGGCCGCGTCCGCCAGCGAACCGCCGAACATGGTGCTCCACACCAAATTGCTCAGGTCCTGGGTCAGCTCGAAGAGGACGGCATCATGGCTTCCTCCGGTAAAGTATTCCCGGTATGCTCCGGCCGTCGTGGGGAAGTCCGCGCTTTGCGTGCAGCTTGCCACAAGGATGTTGCCGTTGGGCGTCACCTCCACCTCGCCGCGCATCTCGTCCGCATAATTGAACTTCAAGGCAGCCGCGCTGTTGATGCCGTCATTGGCGTTGCCGCCCATGTAGGTGCTCGCCAACAATTGTGAGCCGTTCGCGCTCAGCCGTGCCAATATCATGTCCGTGCCGTTCGGGTAGGTGGTACCGATGCCTTGCGGTGTGAAGAGGGTGCCACCGCCGAAAGTGCTTTGGAAGGCGTTCGCCGTGGTGGGAAAATCCGTCGAACCCGTGGTGCCGAGCACGATCAACTCATTCGCGCTGTTCACGATCAGGCTGTGCGGAAGGTCATCGCCACTGCCGCCGAGAAATGTGCTCCAGATCAATGTCGTTCCCGTGGTGTCCCACTTGCTCAATGCGATGTCCGTGCCGGGGTTCTGGTTGCCGTCGCCACCGTTCCAAGTGACATCGTATGCGCCCATGGTGGTGGGATAGCCTTGACCGAAGGCGCTGCTGCCGGAATATAAAAAGCCGTCCTGGTCGAAGGTCGCGGAATAGCCGAAATTGTCCGTGGTGGATCCTGAATAGCTGGCGAATGAGAGCACAGGGTCGATCACCAGCTCCTGGGTCCGATCATAGGCACCGAGCACGAAGGAGACCTCCGGACCTTTCAGCGCATAGCGGCAATCCACCTTCACCTCTTGCCCGTTCTTGATCTGGTAGGCCAAGGGCACCGCCTCGATCATTTCACCCATGGAGGTCGATATGCACAAAAGGCCGTCCTTCAGCGTGATCCCGTTGGCTCCTTCGTAGGTGAATTTTACCTGCTTCGGGTCCGTACCTGCGGCCACTATCACGTCGTATTTCAACACCTCGCCACCACGGCGCAAACGCAGGTCGATGCCGGGATACAGGTCATGCTGCACCACGGCGGAGAAGGCGTGTGCATTGGAGGCCCAGTGGCGCCGGTCGTTCCCGATGAAGTAGTTGTATGCGCCGCCCTGCACGCCGATCCCTTCGCTGCGTACCGGGCCGGTGGCGTTCGCAAATCGCAGGCGCAATGCATGGTGCCGGATCACGCGCGAGGCGTCCGGTTCATACGCGCCGGTGTTGCCCGCATGCAGCCTTGCGATGGCCCCGGCATCAAAGCGGTCGATCACCAGTGAACCGCGTTCGCACCAGAGCGTGGCTTCGGGCATTTCCGCGCGGAAGAAAACGGTTTCCGGCCATTGCCCGCGGTTTTCAATAAAGCGCAGTGCCGATTGACCATGTGCGGCGAACGCGGTGATGAACAGCGCAAGGACGGGAAGAATGCGGTGGGACATGGGCGGTTGGCAGTCCCAAAGTAACCATGTTCGCGGGAATGGACTTGCAAAGATCCAAGGCTATGGGATCCGGACCACCCCAGCCCCTCCTTGAAGGAAGGAGGGGAGAACTTCAACCATCGAGGCAACCCTCATTCGTTCACATCTCGATGCCGATCAGCAGCACGTCGTCCACTTGATCCTGGTCGCCGATCCACGCGTCGAACCGGAGGCGCAACTGCTCGGCCTGTTCGGCCATGGGCAGCGTGGCCGTCTCTTCGATCCAGGCGAACAGCCCGCTCACTTTGAGCTTTTTACTTTGCGGTCCACCGAACTGGTCCTGAATGCCGTCGCTGAACAGATAGACGCGGTCCCCGGCCTCGAGCGGGGCCTCGATCATGGAGAACACTTGGGTCGTGTCATTCCCCAGTGCACCACCGATGGAATGGCGCGTCCCGCGTTCCCGCCGGAGCTTGCCGTTGCTGAGGATGAGCAGGTCGTGCATCGCGGCGGAAGCACGGAGATGCTTTGTGGCCATGTCGAACTCGCAGAGGCTGATGTCCATGCCGTCGTGGCTGCTCAGGTCGTCCGCCTGGTATTGAAGCACGGCACGCAGCTCGTTGTCGAGATCCCGCAACAGAATATCAGAAAAATTCAATTCGTATACTACGCTCACTTCGCGGAGCAGCATGCCGCCGATCATGCTCATCAAAGCACCGGGCACCCCATGGCCCGTGCAGTCCGCGCAGGCCAGGATGATCTTGTTCCCGGATCGACGGAACCAGTAGAAGTCCCCGCTGACGATGTCGCGCGGGCGATAGAACACGAACGAGCCCGGGAGTTGCGCTTCCAGTTCCTCGACCTGCGGTAGAATGGCCTGTTGGATCCTTCGTGCATAGGTGATGCTGTCCGTGATGTCCTTGTTCTTCTCTTCGAGTTCCTCCTTTTTCCGTTGAAGCTCGTGCGTACGCTCGTCCAGCTTTCGCTTGAGCAGCTCCCGCATCAAGCGCTGGCTGCGCTCCCGCAGGCGGATGATGCCATAAATGGCGAACAATAGCAGCACGATGCTAGCGGTGATGAACCAAGGGCGCTTCCAGATCGGCGCACCTACATAGAGTTGAAGCCGGGCGGTGTTCCCCGTGAAATCGCCACCGGCCATGGCGGCCTGCACCAGCATGACATAGCGACCATCGGCGATGCGCATGTAGTAAGCGGAGTTTTGGGAGGTCTCCGTCCATTCCAGGTCATGTCCTTCGAGCATATAGCGGTAGCGGACAGCATCCGGGTCACGCAGGCTGGTGCCCAGGAAGTCGAACTGGAGGCGATAATCGTCTGGCGGTAGTTCGATGGTACCGGAGAGCGGCCAATCTTTTCCGGAGACCTTCATGGCGGTGATCATCGCCGTGGGTGGCAATGAACTTCGGATATCCCTTCCCGTGGCATAGCGGAGCATTCCTTTGTCGCTACCGAACCAGATATCCCCATCCGGTCCAGCTGCGACCGTGTTCATGCGGCGGTCCGGTTCCAGGCCGAACTGGCGGTCGTAGGTGCGCACTTTCAAGGTCGCCCTGTCTATCCGGCTGACCCCGCCCCGATGACAGGTCCAAATGCCACCGTGGCCGTCCGCCGCGATCGCATAACAATAGTCCGACTGAAGACCTTGCGCGGTGCCCAAGCCCATCACCAGATCGTCCTTCAGGTAGCGCAGGCCGCTCCCGTTGGTGCTGAACCAGATCCTGCCCGTGCTGTCCTGTGCGATACCTGAGACATGGAAGGCGTTGCCCTGTTCGGTCAGGGTGAAGCTCTTCACCTCATCGCCGGAGACCATGCTCACACCGCCGTTGTTGCAGGCGATCCACATGCGCCCCAGTGCATCCTTGAACAAGGCGTTCACTTCATTGTGCAGCAATCCGTTCTCCGTTGTGAGATGGCGTTTTCGTGCAGTTGAGATCACGTATACACCGTTGCTCGTACCGATCCAGGTCTCATCACCAATAGCGGCCAGGGCATGTACCTGGAGGCTCATGCGGTCACGTTCGGTGGGAATGGCTTTGAAATGCCCGGTGGCATCCTGCTGAAGTGCGCCGCTGGTGGCCGTTCCGATGCAAAGCCGCCCGTCCTCTCCGGCGATCAGGGCGGTGATGGCCTCGGGCGGGATCCCGTTCGCAGCGCCTAACGTGTCCAGCTGGCGCATGTCGTTGTTCAGGGCATGAAGGATCGCGCCGCGGATGCCGAACCAGACGTCATTGCCGTGGAAGGCAATGGCCCGGACATCCTTCGCCGAGCCGGCTTTTGCGGCATAGTACACCACAGAGCGGTCCAGCAAACGGGCCAGTCCCAGGCCGAATCGCGCAAACCACAGGTTGTTCTCAGTGTCCGGAAACACCACGTCCACGTTGTCGCTGCCCAGCCCGTTCCCTAAGTCGTAATGCAATAACGACTTGATGCTGTCCCCTTGCAGGTCGATCTCGTAGGCACCTTGGCCGAACGTGCCAACGATCAACTGCCCATAGGCACCGATGGCGAGGTCGCGGACCTGTAGTTCACCAAGTCCGGCCTTTGCGCCAATGGATGAGATCATGGAAGGGGACATCCCCGCCATGGAGAATGAAATGACACCTTCGTCGCCGGTTCCCGCGCATATCCTGTTGCTCCCTGGCCGTGCCACCATGGCATTCACGGACGAACGGGTGACGTTGCTGAGGTTGCCGGTGAAGATCAACGTGCCATCGGGGGAGATCTGCAGCAGGTGCAACCCGTCGCTTGCGCCCGCGAGCAACAGCCCATCGTTCAAGGCCAACAGGCTGTACCAGAGCACACCTTCCATTGTCGCTCCGGGGCGGCAGGTGCCGTCGGCGCTGACATGGATGATCCCGTTGTTCTGTGCGGCCGCCCAGATCCCTCCGTTGCCGTCGTCGATGATGGCATTGATACTGCTACTGGTGATATCAGCTGTGTTCACCTTATGGAAAACGCCATCGATGTACCGGCTTATGCCGCCTTCATTGTGCCCGAACCAAATACAGCCGTCCTTCGCAGGGTGGATGCTGGCCACGAAGTTCTCCGAAAGGCTATCGGCCGTGGTGTACATGGTGACTTGCCTGCCATCGTAACGACCGGCACCTTCCCCGGTGCCGATCCATAATCGGCCGGTGGCATCCTGCGCAAGGGCATGCACAAAGGAGTTGGTCAGCCCGTCGGCGCTGCCGACCGGTTTCAGCTTGTACGTCTGTGCCCGCAGAGGTGCCGTTCCCGCCAAGACAAGCAACAAGATCAAGAGGCGCTCGAGGGCTGCTCTCATCGGATCTTGCTGATGGCGATGGTGGGTTTGTATTGGGGCACGCCACCGATGGGCACGGTGAAGAACGGAAGCAACGCGCCGTACTGGTTGCGCACATAGAACACCACGTTGTTGTTCTTGATCGCTCCGTCCGGACGTTTGATGAAGCGGATGTCCAGCGAGGTGTTCAGCTCCTGCTTCACGATCGGGTGTACGCTGTTCACCCATTGGTCATCGCCGCTGGCCGTCACCATGTCGCCCTTCTTCGCAACGGACACCACGCGGATGGAGCCGTCGCCGTCCCAATCGAAATTGCTTTGCTTGACGCTGATCACCCGGTCGTCCACATAGGGATAGATGTGGGAGACCTCCGCCGGGTCGTCATGCAAGCGGAAGCTGTACTCGAAGGTGAAGGCGTTGCCGCCCTCGATCGCTTCGTTGGCGTCGGGTTTCGAGCTCATGAAGTAGCGGTACAGATTGCCATCGTCGCCGCTCTTGCCTTGCGCGATCACCTTGAAGACGCGGCCGCCGTATTCGGGCATGTCCTCCCCGGAGCTCGGGTCGAAGGGGCCGAAAGCATACCAATGCTTGTCATACTTGGCGTCGGCACCGAAATCCCGGGTGGCGAGCATGTTCCCGCTCCGGAAGTTGCCGGTCGGCCCGGTTTCGCGGGCGTCAGGTTCGGAGATGCAGCCCTTCCCGGCATAGACCGAGAAGTTGGTGACAGTGTTGAACGGTCCTTTTCCCTCATCGATCGCTCCGTAGCAGTCGGGGTCGTACACACGGATGTAGACAGGCACGATGGTGGTTTTTGGCACCACGAAGAAGAAGGTCTGGCAGAAGTCGTCATCGCCCCAGGACGCGAGGCTGTTCGCGCCGAAGGTGACGAGATAGGGGATGTTCTCATCGGCGGCGGGCACGGGCTGTGCGCGGCAGAGCAGGGGAGAGGCGACCATCAACGCGAGAAGCAAATGATCCGGGCGTTTCATGGATGTGCGGTCTCGGAATTGCTGCGTACGGAAAGATGGAATTCGACCCGACGGTTCTTCGCTCGGCCGGCGGCTGTTTCATTGTCGGCCACGGGACGGTCCTCACCATAACCCACCGGTGAAAGCCGCTCCGGTGCGATCTGTCGCTGCTTGAAATAATCCACCATCCCTTGTGCTCGGGCCTGTGAGAGGGCCATGTTGTTCTGCGCGGTGCCCACGCCGTCGGTGTGCGCCTCGATCACCAGGTCCACCTCGGGATACTTGCGCAGCAATGCCAGCACGCGGTCCAGAGAGGCATTGAAGGTGCTTTCGAAATCGCTTTCCCCGGTCTTGAACCGGACGGTGGAGAAGCGGAGCACGCCGTTGTTCAAGGCTTCCAGGGGGAGCACCTCCGCCTCGGCCAAGTCCATGTCCTTGTCGGCATGCACCTTTTCCACCACGGAACCGGTGAAGCCGGAGCGGCGCGCCAGTTGGAATGCGGCGAGGACCGAGAGCGGTGTTTTGCCCGAACCGATGGAATAGGTGTAGTGATGGAGCGCCGGTACGAACCGCTCCGTTATGGTGTAGTAAGGACGGATCGGCAGGAAGCGTGCATCGTCCAACCCCACGCGGTCGGCCGATGCGAACAGTTGCACGGTGAAGCTCACATCCGTGGCGACCACCTTGTCCATACCGGCGGAGTCCTGTGGCAGTTCTTTGTAAGTGAAACCGGGAGGCCCTCCTTGGGGCGAACGCACCGGCCCGGAAGCCGCAGTGGCAGATGTCTGGATCAAGCCGTCGATCACTTCCAACTGCCTGAAGACACAGTGGTTCTCAAAGCCGCCATGGCCGTCCGGCCCGCCGAGCAGGTCGAGCTTGATGGTGTAGTTGCCGGCCTGGGCATAGACGTGCTCGATGCGATCACCTGTCATGGACGTGCTGTCGCCAAGGTCCCAATGAATTTCATTGGCGACGAACCCCGGCAGGTTGGTGTGTTCCGTATCAAACACAATGAGCTGATCGGTGCCCGCGCTGTCCGATGCGTTGATGTTCGCCTGCTCCTCGTCGGTCACCTCCAGGTCGTATTGCACTTGGTTGAAGTACACGCTTTCGCTCACCGTGTCGATCAGGTTCAGTTTCACGGTGTAGGTGCCGGGACGCGGGAAGCAATGATCCGTGCTGGGTGCTGCCACCTTGGAGCCATCGCCGAAGTCCCATTCGTAGCGCAGGGGCAGGGTGTCCGTGCTCACCGATCCCGCATCCTCGAAATGGTAGCAGTAGCTGTTCTGCAGCTGTTCACTGCAATTGCGGAATAGTTCCGGCCGTTGCGTGAAGTGGTAGATCTTGTCCGTTCCGTCCCTGTTCGAACTGAAGTAGCCGGACTGGCCGTCCGGATAGGTCGTGTACCCGAGGTCATTACCGGGGGAGTTCAACGGGGCCTTCAGCGGCAACGGTATCGAGTATTCGCCATATTCCTGCACGCAGGAGAAGATGTCTAATTGTCCCAGACCCCCGGCGCGGTCCGACGAAAAGAAAAGTTCACCATTGGTATCCACTGAAGGATAGGCCTCGTTGGCGGTACTGTTCACTTCAGGACCCAAGTTCTCAGGTGTCCCCCATCCATTGCCTTCCTTGCGGCTCACATAGATGTCCATGCCGCCTATACCGCCCGGCCTGTCGGATGCGAAGAAGAGCTGTTGCCCGTCCCGGCTGAAACCGGCCGACATGGTGGAGAAGTCACTGCCGTTGTATGCGAACGCCTCGGGCTCCGACCACACTTTTCCCTGTTTCAGGGCAAAGTACAGCGCCAGCTTGTCCGCCATGCCGCGCTTGCCGCTCGCCGCATTGCGTGTGAAGCAGATCGTGTCGCCGCTTGCCGTGAACGCCGCTGGTCCGTCATTGAACTTGCTGCACAAGGAGCCGTCCATCAAGCTTGGCGTCCCGGGCTTTCCGCCGCGGAGCTGTACGCTGTACAGGTCGGCCAATGGCTTATTGGTCTTGGCGTCCGTGTAGGCGATGGCCTGATCACGTGCCCGGACCGAAGTGAAAACAAGGATGCTGTCCACCAGTGTGGGGGCATAGTCCTCGCCTGCGGGCCGAAGGTTGAGCGCTTCCACGGTATACGTCACTTGGGCCTGGCCATGCAGGGTCAAGGCAGCGAGAAGAAGGAAAGGTGCGCTGCGGGCTCCCATCAGAAATAGCGCGGGTCCTTGGCTTTAACGTGATAACCGAACTCATACTGGAGCATCACCTCATGCGAGCCCTGGTGGTAGGTCCTTAGCGCGTTGATGCCGAGATCGTAAGCATAGCCGATACGGAATTGCTTGGTGGGCAATACTTCCACGGAGAAGCAGACCGCGTCGCTCGTGCGATAGCTCACCCCGAGCCAGAAGCTGTCCTTCCAGATCATGTTCATGTTCAGGTCGGCCTGTACCGGGTTGCCACCGGCTTTGCGCAACAGCACCGACGGCTTCAGCTTCAGGTCGTGTTCGAGTTCCACCACCATGCCTGCGGTAAGCATCGGTTGGTAGTGGCGTGTGTCGTTCTTCACCTCCCAGCTTTCAGTCTGCACATTGTAGGCCTGACTGAGGATGAACGGAACGGAAAGGCCGGCGAACCAGCGCTTGTTGTAGTAATAGGCCCCAGCACTGAAGTTGGGTTTCACCACGCCGTGGCTGTTGGTGGCGAATTCCGCATCGCCTGCCGTGGTGGTGCGCACACTGGTCCAATCCGCCTGCAATACTTTCAGCCCCGCCCCGATGCCCAACGCCAACTTACCCGTGCCAAGCCGTAGCCGGTAAGCATAGTTGGTCATCACACCGGTCTCTCGGCTCACGCCGATGCGGTCGTTGTAGACCATTAGGCCCAAGCCGATGTGCTTACCGTTCACGGGTGAATGGACGCTCAGTATTTGCGTGGTCGGTGCACCTTCGAAGCCCACCCATTGCTGACGATAGGTGAGGTTGGCCGTGAGCGCATCGCGACTTCCCGCATAGGCCGGATTGATCAGCAGGCCATTGAACAGGTACTGCGTGGTCAGCGGTGTATGCTGCGCGTGCAGCCCCACCGATAGCAGTGCGGCGAACGCCAGTGTTATGTTCCGTTGTCCTTTCATCGCTTGATGATGACCTGTCCGTGGTACGTCTCTTCCGCAGTGAGGCCGAGCACATAGAAGTAGGTGCCGTCCGCCAGTTCTTTTCCGTTTTCATCCTTGCCGTCCCATCCGTTGGCGTAGCCTGTGACATGGAAGACCTGTTGCCCATAGCGGTTGAACACCGTCAGCTCATTGCCCGGGTATGCATCGATCCCGGTCACCTCGAAAGAGTCGTTCACGCCATCGCCGTTCGGTGAGAAGCCCGAGGGGATGAACAGATCGCGAACCGTGATGGCCGTTGTGTCGCTCGCGAAGGGGCAAACTCCTACGCGTGCGCTCAGCATGATCAAGTTGGTGCCGATAGATAGTCCATCGATCCCGGTGCTTGTTTGGTCTGGTGCGACAATGCTTCCGGATCCGCTGATCACCGACCAATGTACTTCGGTGGCACCCTCGGCCACGCCGTTCAACATGGCGCTGCGGGATATGTTCTGCTCTTGGTCAGGCCCGGCATCCATGGCGGTCAGCTCTTCCGGGAGATGGAAGGTGATCATCACCGTGTCGAAGGCGCTGCATGGGCCATTGGTGACCGTCCATACCAAGGCATAATTGCCTGGTCCGGGTACATGGACCGCCGTGGTCGGTGCCTCCGGATCGTTGAACGTTATGCCGCTTGTCGCGCTCCAAGTGCCGCTGCCAATGGTCAAGCTGGCTGCGAGCGTATGTTCCAGCCCGCACACCACGCCGTCCGTTCCGGCATTGGCCACGGGGCTTGCCAGTACTGTGATGGGGCCGCTTTGGGCACTGGTGCATCCGCCCATCGTCACGGAATAGGTCACGGTGAAATCTTCGCTGCTGCCTTGAGGCGTTAATGAAGAGGGGTCAAAGTGTTGGCCGTCGGGTGCGATGCCGGGGCCCGACCAGGTGCCGCCGCTCTCACCGGTCAAGGTATTGCTCAGGTCTATGGGCTGCGCTGCATTGCACAGCGCAGCAGGGCTGGCCCACGCCGCTGAAGGAGCATTGGCCACGGTAACGGTGACAACGCTGCTCGCTGCGGAACAAGGCGCCATGGCATCCACCGTGTACGTGAAGCTGTCCGCAAGGTCAGAGGCAGGGTCGAAGATCCCATCGATCAACGTGCCGTCGCTTTGGCTCCATTGACCGCCATTGTCCGGTGCCCCACCTAAGGCAGTGAAGAGGTTGACGGCGATGCCGTTACTGCACAGGGCGAGATCTGCGGAGATCCCCGCGTTCGGAGGTGTTTGCTCCAGCACAGTGATGAATGCGGTGTCCGAAGGGCATTGGCCGCTATCGTCAACGATGTACATCACCGTTCCGGGATCGTCGTTGACCGGATCGTACTGTCCGCTGCCGTTGCTCCAATCCCCTCCGGCATCGGCGCCGTTGAGCAGGGTCGAGAGATCCACAGGAGTGCCGTTCCCGCAAAGGGTGATGGTGCTGTCCGCCCCGGCGTTCATCGCCAAGGTCTCGGTCACAGTAATACTGGCCTGAGCATCCGCGCAAGTCAGGCCGCCGGAAACCGTGTAGGTGAATGTGCCGGGGTTGTCCGTTGCTGGATCATAGATGCCGTTTCCGGCGCTCCATGTTCCTCCTGCATCAGCTCCGTTGCCGAGCAGGGCGAAGAGGTCAACAGGGTCGCCGATGGTGCAAACAGTGGTGGATGCATCGGCCCCCGCGTTCGGAGGTGTTTGCTCCAGCACAGTGATGAATGCGGTGTCCGAAGGGCATTGGCCGCTACCGACAACGATGTACATCACCGTTCCGGGATCGTCGTTGACCGGATCGTACTGTCCGCTTCCGTTGCTCCAATCCCCTCCGGCATCGGCGCCGTTGAGCAGTGTTGAGAGATCCACGAGGGTGCCGTTCCCGCAAAGGGTGATCGTGCTGTCCGCCCCGGCGTTCATCGTTAAGGTCTCGGTCACGGTTATGCTGGCCTGAGCATCCGCGCAAGTCAGGCCGCCGGATACCGTGTAAGTGAAGGTGCCGGGACTGTCCATTGCTGGATCATAGGTGCCGTTCCCGACGCTCCATGTTCCTCCTGCATCAGCTCCGTTGCCGAGCAGTGCGAAGAGGTCAACAGGGTCGCCGATGGAACAGATGGTGGTTGTGGCATCGGTGCCCGCGTTCGGTTGCGCCTCAATGGTGATCGTGGTGCTTGCCGTATCCGGGCAGGGCCCTGCGAACACCATGTAAATGGTATAGCTGCCCGCCGTGCTCGTCAGCGGTGCGATCACTCCCATGGAAGCGTCCACGTTCAATCCGGCCGGACTGGCGCTGAAGGTCCCTCCGGTAATCATTCCCAGCGGCGAGATCGGACCTGCGGAGGAGCAGATCGTGTCCACCGGATAGGTTAGCTCAAGGACCGGCGATAGAACGATCACTGTGGTAGGGCAACTCGCCGTAAGACCGGAGGGGTCCGTCACCGTGTAATTCACCGTGTAAGTCCCTGCGGGGAATAGATCCCCGGAGAATATCGTTCCTGTGCTGTCCAGGATCGCTATTCCACTATTGTCCCCGTATTGAGGAGGGGGGATGTTCAATACCACACCGCATTGACCCGGTGTGACCGCGCCGTGGATCGTGTCCGGGCAAGAGATGGTGGGTGAAATGGTGTCCAGCAGAACGATCTGCACCGAGATCGTGGTGTCGTTCCCCACGCCGTCGGACAAGTGCAAGGTGGCCGTGGTATCCCCGGTCACAACAGAACCGGCATCGGGCGTTTGGTCGTGCGGCCCCATGCCGGAGCAGTCCGACAAGCCGACCAACTGGCCATGCAGGTCCGGCATGGCCGCCTGCCCGTTCGCGTCCATGTACAAGGTGTCCGCGGTTGGGGCGGTGAACGTGGGCGGGGAAACGTCGATCACGGTGATGCTGAAGGAGCAGGTGCCGGTATTGCCGGAATTGTCGCTGGCCACCAATTGGACAATAGTGACCCCCACCGGGAAAAGACTGTCCGGAGCTTGGGTAGCGTCGCTGTTCACCACGGGGACCAGTGTGGCACAATTGTCCATGGCCGTGGGTATCGAATAGTGGACATGTGCTCCACAATCAGGTGATCCCGAAAGAACGGAGATGTCGGTAGGGCAGGCGATCAGGGGAGCTTCATCGTCCAATACGGTCACGGTGAAGCTGTGCTCCGTGTTGTTTCCGGCGATATCCGTGGCGCGGAGCAGGACCGATGTACTTCCGATTGGGAAAGTGCTTCCGGGGGTCTGGGCACTGTTCACCACCATCACCGCGAGCATGCCATCACAGGCATCATTGGCGCTGGGGATGGTGTAGTCCAGGATCGCGCCACAGAGGCCCGGGGCTGTTGCCAGTACGGTGTCGGCCGGTGCGGTGAAATCCGGGGCCTGCACGTCGTTCACCGTGACGGAGAAGGAGCAGGTGCTGCTGTTGCCTGCTGCGTCGGTGGCCGTGAGCACTACCGTGGTCGTTCCGACGGGGAAGAGACTTTCAGGGGCGTTCGCACTTTGCGTTGCGGTCACGGTAACGGTGCCATCGCACTGATCGGTAGCGGTGGGCAACGCATAGCTCACGTGAGCGCCACACAGCCCCGGTTCTGTAGCGATCACAGTGTCCGAAGGGCAGATGAATGCCGGGGCCTCATCATCGGTCACGGTGATGGTGAAGGAACAGGTGCCGGTATTGCCGGAGGCATCAGTGGAGCGGAATTCCACCGATGAGGTGCCCACGGGAAAGAAACTTCCGGAGACCTGTGCCACATCGCTGTTTTCCACGGTGACCAGGGCTGTGCAATTGTCCGTTGCCGTTGGGGCGGTGTAGGCCACGATGGCACCGCATTCCGAAGCGTCAGTTCCCACGGTGATGTTACCCGGACAGCCCGAAAGCACTGGGGAGTTCGTGTCCATCGGTATAACGTGTACGGTATTGCTGGTATCCGCCGGGCAAATACCACTGGTAACCCGCACCCGGACAGCCGTGGCTTGGATGACGCCGTGAAGCGTGTCGACAGTCAGCCCGGAGGGGTCGCTTGTCCAAGAGGTGCCTCCGTCCGTGCTGGTTTGCCACACGATCGATCCACTGATGGGGCTTGAGAGTGACAAGGGCGCATCGGAACCCGGACAGATCATTCCGCCGCCTGACAGGACCCCCGCGACAGAGACCGGACTGACCGATACGGTATGCGTGGTGGTATGGCCATCGACGGAGTAGGTCACGTTGAGGTTCCCGCTCATTCCGGCCGGGTCGAACACATTGCCGCTGACACCGGGACCGCCCCATGTGCCGCCGGGCAAGCTGCCGAAGTCGTACAGTACCGCATCCACCCGAAGGTTGCCGCTGCCGGTCATCCTCATCCGGAGGTAGCGCATGGGAACCGTGGTGGTGACCGCGGTGAAGATCATCGATGATGAAACGGTAGTGATATCGCCCAGGTCGGTAAAAGGGCCACTTCCTGCGGAGGCTCCGCCCACGTTCAGTACGGCGGTGCCGCTGACCGCCCGCCAGCGGATCACCACGGACCCTCCGGAGGGGATGGTGACACCGAGGTCGATGATGATCTCATCTCCGGGATCGTCGAAGAGCGCCCCGGTGCCGTACGCACCTGAACCGAGGGCCGAGCCTGGGGTAGCTACGCCGCTGGAAGAGAAAACCGAGGCCCCATGGCCTTGCACGATCGGGAGGAGGAAGGAAGTGAGGTCCACTGGCGCATCGGCGGCGCAGAACGGACCCGGGGCCGTGAATGCGCTGGGATCCTTGAAGGATACGGTCACAGTGAAGTTGCAACTGGCCGTGTTGCCCGAACCGTCGCTGGCCACATAGGTGATGGGCGTGGTGCCCATGGTGAACGTGCTTCCCGGTGCGGGTCCCGAGGTGCGGACAATGGAAACTCCCGTGCAGTTGTCCAAAGCAGTAGGTACGGTCCAGTTGACCACCGAGTTGTTCGTGAACCCGTTCACGTTGATGTTGCCGGGGCAGCCCGAAATGACAGGAGCGTCCGTGTCCAACGGTATGACGTTCACGGTGTTGCTTGTCGCGGCCGGGCAAGCTCCGCTGGTGACTTTTACCTTGACAGACGTGGCCTGGGTCACACCGATGAGAGTGTCCACCGTCAGGTTGGAGAAGTTATTTGTCCACGTAGTGCCTCCATTCGTACTGGTCTGCCATACGATGGACCCACTGATGGGACCGGCGAGAGAGAAGGGCACATCGGAACCGGGGCAGAACGTTCCGCCGCCGGTCAGGATGCCGACGACGGAGACCGGACTGACCGTGACCGTGATCGTAGTGCTATGACCATTTGCCGTATAGGTGATGTTCGCATTGCCGCTGATTCCCGAGGGGTCGAAGGTGGTGCCGGTAACACCGTCCCCGGACCAGGTGCCGTCGGTCGCGCTTCCGAAATTGTAGAATACACCGTCCACTTCACAGGTGGTACTACCGGCACGTGTCAGTTTGATGAAGCGCATCGGTGCCGTTGCCACGACGGCGGTCAATACCATCACCGTGGAACTGGTGGTGATCATGCCGTGATCAGTGAAACCGCCGGCCCCGGCAAATGAGCCTTGCACGTTCATCATCGCCGCACCGCCGGTGCTTCTCCAGCGGATGATCAGTTTTTCCCCGACAGGGATCGTGTTGCCCAGATCGATCACGATCTGATCGCCTGAATTGTCGAACACGGCCACGCCTCCTGGCGACATACCCAAGGCGCCGCCAGGCCCGTTACTACCGCTGGATCCGATACCGGAAGAGGAGAATACGGCAATGCCGGTTCCCGATCGTTCGGGGATCAGGAGGGAAGCTAAGTTCAAGGGGCCATCGGTCATGCAGAAGGGTCCCGGAGCGATGAACCTGGAAGGATCGCGGAATTCGGCCACATCGAAGTCCATGTCGTGCAGCTTGGCAACGAACAGATTTTCCGAGTTATCGTCGGAAAAGAACGTATTGAAAGTGATCTCTTTCTGATAGCTGCCCGCTGCGTACACACCACCGTTGCCGTCCAAGGCCACCCCGTTTGGCCGGTCATCCTTATCACCCATGGGTGTGATCGCCCACTTTAAGCCTCCGCTGCCGTTGAATTTGGACACGAAGACCTGAACGTCATTGGCACCGCTGAGCGGCGTGCCATTAGGCAATGTGAGGGACTGTTTATAGGTTCCCGCAAGCAGGACGTCACCATGGCTGTCCGTGGCCAGGGCGCGGCCCACTTGATCATGGTTGCTCGATCCGGAGAACGTGCGCACCCAAGCGGTCTGACCGCTGTTCTTGTTCAACCGTGCGAGGTAGCCATAATCGTGCGGGCTTCCGGTACCTGCCACCACCACTCCGCCGGGGAACACGGAATTATTATGACTGCTACCGGAGATGTAGACCGCTGTTGTTGACGCAGCCAACCCCAACGCAGTGATGGCGTCACTTGCGGAGTTGGCCACCGCCTGGGCCCAGTTCAACTGGCCTGTGGCACTAACAGCCAGCACATCCGCGCTCAGGTTGTTCCAGGTGGTCGATAAGGGGAGGGTCGCCGGGCCGGTGCTGCTTCCGAAGGTGTACGACGTGCCTGTGTGGACGCCAAGCGCATAGACCTGGGTCCCGTCGGTGGCGACGGCGTTGAACGTGCTGTTCTCCCCATTGAAACCGGCGGCAAGCCATTCACCGCTTCCATCAGATGCCTGCAAGGCCGTCAGGAATGCATGGGAGGTGTTAGCGTTGCCCGCCGACGTGGACGTTGTTGCCATGCCGGCGATGACGGCTGATCCACTATATGAACCACCCACAAAGATCTTCCCGTTCGCATAGCAGATACCATTACCTCTGTCGTTGCCGGCCCCGCCTGCCCTTATGTTCCATTGCAGCGCACCGTTCGCATTGTAGCAGGCCACGAAGATGTCCTCCCCGCCGGTGGAGGACATCGTCTGGCTGCTTCCGGCGGCACCGGTAAAGGAGGCATTGGTCGCGGAGAAGTACCCCGTCACATAGACACGGCCCAGCATATCGGTGCAGACACCGGTAATACCGTCATTCCCACCGGCCCCAACGACGATCTGCCATTGCAGGGTGCCGTCCAGACTATGTTTCACCAAATAACCATCGCTGCCCGTGTTGCTCCCGTACATGACCGCCCACGGGCCGCCCAGTACGCCGCTGAACGCTTTATCCGCTTGGCCGGCGGTGTACACCGCGTTGTTCAGCCGGTCCACGGCGATACTGGATGCGAATTCATTTTGGCTGGTGGCCAATTTGCGGGACCATTCCCATTCGTCCGGTGTTTGGGCCGAGATGCTGGGTGCCCAGAATACCACGGAGAGGATCCCCATCGCCAATAGCCTCCATGATCGATCGCGGTTAAGCAGGCGGCACCGGTGCGGAAAGAACCCGATGCCAAGTAGGCGATCTTGTCCTGTGCAACGGTTTGTGGAGGCGTGGTTCAAAATAGGAGCTTATACGTGTACAAGGATGCCGATCGGAGCATCGGGCACCATGGTCGGTCGGTTCATACGGCGTGGAGCCTTCTATGTTCCATTTTGGAGGTGACGAAGGGTTAATTCGGATCGACGAACCACTGCTGTGTATCGCTGAGCGGAGCAGGTCCTCCTATGCGAACTCTGCTCCAAACACGACCCGGACCACTGCATTCCACCGGTGCTGGTATCTTGGCACGCAACCACATATATGATCGATATGATCCGCGCACGCTCCTCCATCCTCACCCTTCTTTCCGTTCTCACCATCCTCACCACCAACGCTCATGAAGGTATGTGGGTGCCCACATTGCTCAAGGCCATTGAGGGCGATATGCGCACGGAAGGGTTGCAGATCTCCGCAGAGGACATCTACAGCATCAACAACGGATCGCTGAAGGATGCCGTCGCCCTTTTCGGCAGCGGTTGCACGGCCGAGGTGGTCAGCACACAGGGCCTCATCCTCACCAACCACCATTGCGGCCACAGCGCGATACAGGCCCACAGCACGTTGGAGCACAACTACCTCCGCGATGGTTTCATGGCCGCCACGCTCGCCGATGAGCTGCCTAGCCCCGGCCTCTCCGTCACCTTTATCGTGCGCATGGAGGATGTCTCGGACCGTATCAACGCGCTGCTGAAGGCGGGAATGGGAGAGGAGGAGCGCGATGCCATTGCGCGGCGCGAAGGGGATGCGATCGCTTCGGAGGCTGTGAAAGGCACGTTGCGGGATGCCGTGGTCCGTCCGTTCAACTACAGCAACAGCTGGTTCCTTATCGTCAGCGAGACCTTCCGCGATATCCGCCTTGTGGCCGCACCTCCCGCGGGCGTCGGCGGGTTCGGCGGCGATACCGACAACTGGATGTGGCCCCGCCACACCGGTGATTTCGGCGTGTTCCGCATCTATGCATCTCCGGAAAATGAACCGGAGGTATATGCCGCCGGGAACAAGCCATTCACGCCACGCCGGTCATTTGCCATCGACATGAGCGGCGCGCATGAAGGCGAGTTCGCCATGATCTTCGGCTTCCCCGGTACCACGGAGTATTACATCCCCAGCTTCGCCGTGAAGCAGGTGATGGAGGATGACGACCCGCTCCGCATCACCATGCGCACAGCAAGCCTCAACGTGATCGATGCCGCTATGAATGCCAGTGAGGCCACCAAGCTGCAGTACGCTTCCCGGCAACGCCGTACCGCCAACGGTTGGAAGAAGTGGCAGGGCGAGGTCCGTGGCCTGAAGGAACTGGACGCCGTAGGAAAGAAGCAGGCCGAGGAAGCCGAGTTCCTCCGCAGGTCCGAAGGCATGCCGGAGTACGCCGGGATCCTGCCGCGATTGGAGAAACTGTATACGGATCGGATGCCCTATGCGCGGGCACGCAACCTGTTCAGTGAATTCATCCATACCGGTGCCGACCTACCGCGCTTTGCCATGGGCTTCAGTAAGCTGATCGAAGGCCGCGATACGATCACGAAGGCCGTTTCCGATGCCGAGGTGAAGCGGCTGAGAGCAAATGCAAGTGCCTTTCTTAAGAACTACAACGCCGCGGTGGACCATGATGTCTTCGCCGCGCAATTGCCCATTGTCCTTCAACAGCAAGTTCCATCGCTTGCCCCGCCCGAGCTACAGGTCGTGGACGGCAAGTTCAATGGTGATGCCATGCGTTTTGCGGATGACCTCTACGCGCGCAGCGTCTTTGCCGATAGTGTGAAGCTCTTCCGACTGCTCGACGGTTATTCCAAAAGGAGCGCCAAGCGCATGGCCCAGGACCCGGCCTACCGGTTGGGTAAGTCGTACAGTTCGACCTATGCGGAAAAGGTGGCCCCACGCTACAATGCCATCGGTGACAGCCTGGACGCCGCATTGCGTGCATGGTCCAAAGGGCTGGTCACGCTGTTCCCGGAAAGGACCTGGTGGCCGGATGCGAACCTCACGCTGCGCCTAAGCTATGGCAAGGTGGAAGGAACCTGTCCACGGGACGGTATCGCCTATCTGCCGTACACCACCCTGACCGGTGTGATGGAAAAGAATGATCCCGGAAACCCGGAGTTCACCGTGCCACAAAAGCTCATCGATCTGTACCACGCCAAGGACTATGGTCCCTATGCAACGGACGGGGAAATACGCACTTGCTTCCTTTCCTCCCTGCACACCACCGGTGGAAACAGCGGCAGCCCTGTCTTCAACGGCAAGGGCGAGCTGATCGGCATCAACTTCGACCGCACCTGGGAAAGCACCATGAGCGACATCCTCTTCGATCCTGCCAAGTGCCGCAACATCTCGGTGGACATCAAATACGTGCTCTTCATCATCGACAAGTACCTCGGGGGGCAGCATTTAGTGGATGAAATGGAGCTGGTGGGGCTGGATGCGCCCCCGCATGTGATCGAGCTTCCGCTGCATCATTAACTTGGTTGTCGGTTGTTGGTTCCCATGCTGGTACTCGCGAAGCGCGAGCGCCAGCATAGAGTTGTCAGGGTAGTCACGAGATGTCCGAGAAAGCCCGTCGCCCTGCAATGCAGCCGGACAACTGACGTCCGATACTTATCGGACCAACAACTGACAACTAAGGAGAGAAGCGTCTCAATCCACCTTCAGCACCTCGGCGCTGATGCGCAGCACGGTCTGCGAGGGTTCCGTGTTCGCGGTCACCGTCACGGTCTTGCTCTGTTGGCCTTCCTGCTTTCCAGGCTTGTATACCACGCTGAGGTCGCCGCTCTCACCCGGGGCGATGGGGTGCTTGGGGTAGTCGGGGACGGTACAGCCGCAGCTGCCCACGGCGTTGGTGATCACCAAGGGTTCCTTGCCGGTATTGGTGAATTTGAAGACATACTTGTTCTCGCTGTCCTGCTTGATCTTTCCGAAATCGTGGGTGGCCGCAGCGTAACCGATGGTGGTCGTGGGGCCGTCATAGCCCGACGGGGGCATGGGTGCGGGCGGCGTCAGGGGGTCGAAGGTGCTCTTGTCCGCCACGGAGACCGGGGGCGTTTTCGCAGCGGCCGGCAGCGGAGCGAAGGTGGGGACCGTGGTAGCGGCCTTTCGCTGGTCAACGGCCATGAACACCACGGTGGCAGCGATGATGGCCAGTAGAGCGATCTTGATGTTCTCCTTCATTTGGTTATGTCTTGGATGCGTGGCGCAAAAATAAGGGAAGCGATGGGGTCAGTGCCATCACCGTTCCGTCCATTAACAGGTATTTTGATCCTTAGGGCGTGGAATGAAGCCTCGCCGCTCAGCGTTCAGCCAGCTTGGTGCGCTGGAGCTCATCGTCGGTGATCACGCGCAAGGCCTCCTCATAGCTGAGGTCCACCGGATTGTCCGCATTGATCACTTGCCAATAGGCCGAGGTGTTCCAAACATCACGGGCGATCAGTGCTTTCAGCCGGAGGTCCACCAAGCGTTGGGAACGGGCCATGCCCGCGCTGTCCGGCTCGATCTTGGCCTCTTCAGCCAGTTTCTCCATGGCATTGGTCAGGTCGGGGGCCACGGTAAAGTTCTTCCGGAAGGCGTCCACGTCCTTGTACTGGCGCTGGATCTCTGCTCGGTGCTTGTCCACGTAGTTGATCGCTGCGGTGTTGGTGATGCCTTTGCGCACGAGCTGGCCGAACCAGGCTGAGCTGAGCGAGGTGTCGATGGGCACGAAGACGTCCGGCACGATACCGCCGCCGCCATAAACGATGCGCTTGTTATTGGTGTAGTATTTCACGGTGTCCTGGATATGGATGCTGTCCGCGCTGGTGAGTTCCCCGTCGCGCAGGCGGTCCATGCCCTCGTGGCGATAGGCATCCAGCCCGTCAGCGTACGACTTCTGTATGCAGCGGCCGCTGGGCGTGTAATAACGTGCCACGGTGAGGCGCACCGCCGAGCCGTCCGGCAGCATCACGGGACGCTGCACCAGACCCTTTCCGAAGGAGCGACGGCCGACGACCACCGCACGGTCCCAATCCTGCATCGCACCGGTGACGATCTCACTCGCCGAGGCGCTACCCTCGTCCACCATCACCACCAAGCGGCCTTTTTCGAATTTGCCGGTGGACGAGGCGTACAGGTCCTCTCGTGGAGAGGTGCGCCCCTCCGTGTACACGATCAGCTTCCGGTCGTCCAAGAACTGGTCCGCCATCTCCTGTGCGGCGCGCAGGTATCCGCCGCCATTGCCTTGCAGGTCGAGCACAAGGTCCTTCATGCCTTGCTTCTTCAGCATGTCCAGCTTGTCCGAAAATTCCTTGGTGGTGGTGGCACCGAAGCGGCTCACCTTGATGTAGCCTACACCGGGGGCTGCCATGTAAGCGGCCTCTACGCTGTAAATGGGGATCTTGTCCCGCGTGATCGTAAAATCCAGCGGTGCTTTTTCCCCCTGTCTCACAATGCTGACGTTCACCTTGGTGCCCTTGGGACCGCGGAGCAACTTGATCACGTCGGCGTTCTTCACGCCCGTGCCGGCCACGGTCTCACTGTCCACCTTCACAACGCGGTCGCCCGCCCGGATGCCTACGCGCTCACTAGGGCCGCTGGCGATGGCGTCCACCACATAGATGGTGTCACGCACGATGTTGAACTGGATCCCCACACCCTCGAAGTTGCCCTTCAGCGGTTCGTTCACCTCTTCGAGGTCCTCCTTCGGGATGTAGACGCTGTGCGGGTCGAGGTCCGCAAGCATGCTCACGATGGCGGAGTTCACCAGTTTGTTGTCATCCACACTGTCCACGTACATGTGTTCGATCTGGTACAGCAGGGCCTGCAACTTCGTGGAGGCTGGGCTGGGCTGGGAAAAAACGGGAACAGCCGCAAGAACGGCGAGGGCGAGCAGGAGCTTCTTCATGTGCTGGGGGCGGGGAGGTCGGTAGATCGGGCATAGGCACCGATCAAGGCATCCGACAGATCTCCCGGATCGCACGAATTTAACGAGAGCGCGGGAAAGAGGTTGGCCGAAGTGCGGTTAAGTGATGTTAAGCATGATGGAAGGCTCTACCACAAAGAACACCAAGACAGGGTCCGCTTTTTACGGTCATCGGCCTATTGTCGCGGTCTAAGCATTCCATACCTGATCGCCCGCACTGAGCGCAGCCGAAGTGTCAGATCCTTTGATCCCCCCTTATAGCCCGAACAGGAATGTCCCGCCTTTCTTGATCTCCCCCTTGCGCCACTTTTCCTTCTTCACCAGTTTGCCGTTCTGAAAATACTTCCAACTGCCGTTCTTCCGGCCTTCCTTGTAATGGCCCACGATGCCTTGGTCGCGGAAGGCCCACGTGCCGTCCCGCTTGCCCATGCGGTACTGGCCTTTCACGGTGATGCGGCCGGTGGGGTCGTATTCCGTCCAGTCGCCGTGAAGAGAGCCCCAGCCGTACACCGCGAAGATGAGCTGCTTGCCGTCCGGGTAGAAGGCGCGGTAGATGCCGCTGGGCTTGCCCCGCTTATAGTCAAGCTGGACCGCTACGCGGCTGGTGTCGAAGGCGTATTTGCCGATGAGGCGGTAGCGTTCCACATCCTGCAAGGGCGCATAGGTGACCGCGTAGGCCACGGTGGTACCGTTCTCGGTGATGTAGAGCGAATCAGGCTGAGCGTGCAGGAGGGTGCCGAGCAGCAGCGCGGCGGGGAAGAGGAGCTTACGGAGCATGCGTGGATGAGGCGTTCTTGGCCCCGGTGACGATGGTGAAAGATCGGTGAAGCACATGGCCGTCACCGTCGGTCAAAGTTAGCCGGTGCGGTCCGTCCGCAGGTGAAAGTGCCATGCGGTGTTCATCGGAAGTGGTACCGACGAAGGTGCCGTCAAGGTCCCAGAACAGCGTGGCCTTGGGGTCGCGGTGCGCCACTTCCACCACCATGTTCCCCCGGCTGCCGTCCAACTGCACGGGGATCAGCAAGGTGGAATTGGCATCGGGATAGAGGATCTCCATGGGGCTGTCGGCATGTTGCGCGCCGTCCTTCCAAGGAGGCAGCGGGCGGTAGCTCGGGCTGCGCTGTGCGAAATAATACTCCATCCCGGGTGGAAGCACGAACCACGATGTGGGGATGCCTTGGCCACCGCTTACACGAAAGGTACCCGTGGGGTCTATCAGGATACGGTGATGGTATGGACATACCGGTGTACGCATGCCCTCGCGCGGGATCCAGGTAGTGTCCGGTTGCGGGCAATCGATACCGGCGCGGAAACCGGTGGTGCGGCACATGGCCGCCCGCACCATTTCGTCGTAGGGCGGATCATAGCTTGGGCTGCTCGGGAGAAGGCCGAAAAGATCGAAGAGCAGGGGGGCAGCTGCCAAGGTGCCCGTGAGCCCGGGACGTCCCTCACCACTGGCATTGCCCGTCCACACCGCCACGCAATACTTGCCGGTGAGCCCGATGGCCCAGGCGTCGCGGTGGCCGTAGCTGGTGCCGGTCTTCCAGGCGATGTGCTTCTGCCCGGTGAAATGGCTCCAGCCCTGCTCGTCCGCAGGCCTCGCCACCTCGCGCAGGGCCTTCAACGTGAAGTAGATCGAGTTAGCACTGAGCGCAGGCGTACCGTCGAGTGCGATTGTGCTGTCCGCCTTGGCAGTTTCCGAGATCAACACATGCGGCGGACGGATATCGCCTTTCAGGTAGGGCACGCCCATGCGGCCATAATTGTTCAGTACACGGCCCATGCTGGCATACGCACCGGCCAGCTCCCATGCTGTGGATTCCGCACCGCCCACGATCAGAGACAATCCGTAGTCGGCGGCGCTCCGATCGATGCTCTTCAGGCCCATGGCGCGCAACATCAGCAGGGTGCGGTCCACGCCATGGGTGTGTAAGGCCCGCACCGTTGGGACGTTCAGCGAGCGGGCCAAAGCTTCGGAAGCAGGTACGGCACCGCTGTATTGCTCATCGTAGTTGCGCGGCGAAAAGTCGTTGTAGCGTGTGGGTACATCGGCCAGTAGCATGTCCGGCAGGAGTTCCCCGCTCTGTAGCATGTCCGCATAGAGGAAGGGCTTCAGCACGCTACCGGTGCTGCGCCGTGCCCGGATGATGTCGACGTCGCCCGCGTGATCGCGGCCCGCATCGCTGAGGTTGCCCACATACGCAAGGACGGCGCCGGTGGGCACGTCCATGATGATCGCCGCCGCGTTATGCACTTCGTTGGCGACCAATCGGGAGGCGTAGCGGTCCGCGGCTTCAGTGGCGCGATCCTGCAGGTGGCCTTGCAACGTGGTGCGGAGCAGTTGGCCGTCGTGGCCTTGGCCCTTCAGCGTGGTGAGCAGATGCGGGGCACGTTGTGGCAGCGGCCTGGTCGCCCCTGGCAACGGCTCTTCTTTGGCCAACGACCACTCCAAGCTGTCGATGGCATGGATGAGCAACAGCCGGTCCAAGAGCCGATCGCGTTTCGCGCGAAGGGCGGCGTGCCCTTTGCCGGGGTAGATCGCCGAAGGAGCATTGGGGAGCACCGCGAGGGTTGCACTTTCGCTCCAGCTCAACCGTTCCGCCGGGCGACCATAGTAGCGCCATGCTGCGGCGTCCAGGCCCACCACGTTGCCGCCGAACGGTGCATGGTCCGCGAAGAACGCCAAGATCCGGTCCTTGTCCCAGCGCAGTTCGATCCGTAAAGCCAGCACGGCCTCGATCGATTTCTCCCCATAGGTGCGGCGCCTGTTATCGCGCGCCAGCCGGGCCACCTGCATGGTCAAGGTGCTGCCTCCGCTCACCACATGCCCCGCCTTGCGGTTCTGTTGCCAGGCCCGCACCAACGACTGCGGCCGGATGCCGAAGTGGCTGCGGAAATGCCGGTCCTCGAACTGGATGAGGCAGGTGGCAAAGCGCTCCGGTACGCGCCCTGCGGGCGGGAATCGCCATTGACCGTCCGTTGCTACAGTTGCGCCGAGCAGGTTCCCATCTCGATCAAGCAGCACCGTGGAACAAGGTGCATCGAAGAGGGGTGACATCGGCCCCCATCTCACCCAAACGAAGAGCAATACCGCAATGAGTGCCGCGATGCCAAGACCACGGCGGTGTGCAACGGCCCAGTTCCGCAACCTGCTTCGCATGGTCCGCGCCCCTCACCGGGGTGCGCCCGTGGACTGCATGGCGGGCTTTGCCGGTGCCGCCGGTGTCCGTGGCATGGGGTCCTTTTCGAATATGTGTACCGGTAGCTTGCGAACACCGTATTTGGCCTTTAATATGGAGCGGCTCTCACTGCCCTCCTCGATGGTGGCAAAGCGCTGTACGTCGATGTCCGTGGTGTCGGTGAACGACTCCGGCCATTCGTGCCGTACCCAGGCGATCAATTGCGGCGTGGTGAACATCTCGGTGGTCTCGAACAAGGGCGAGATCTCCACCGTGGGACCGGTCCTCCAATTGCCGATCGCATAGCTGTAGATGGTGTTCTGCGCGGACACGGCCGTTGAGCAAGTGAGGAAAGCGGCAGATAGAAGGAAGTGCAGTGTTCTCATGGTGACCCGTTGAAATGCAAAGATGGGGCCGTAGGTGGATACCTCTGTCCAGTGATGAACGGTGATATGCTTCAACGCACCTTCAGCATGCTCTTCACTTGCTGCCGACTTCCGTTCTGCAAACGGCAGTAGTAGACGCCAGCGGGCATGTCGCCCAGATCACAGCCGGAAGTATGGGTTCCGGCGGGCATGTCCTGGTTCACCAATACGCGCATGATCCGGCCCTCCTCGTTGAACACTTGAAGGATGACGCGCCCGCCGTTACTGGTGAAGCGAACGGAGGTGGTCTCCGTGAACGGGTTCGGCCAAACGTCCAATAGGGATTCGCCGGCACCTTGGTTCAGCTCATGAAGCCCTGCGCTAAGGCAACCGGCCGGATCCACCAAGGTGAGCGGTTGGTAGAAGTCGAGCAGTACTTGGTCGATCTCCGCTTGCGGTACGCAGAACCAGTCCTTCAGGACCGAGGCATAGACGCTGCGGAAGTCGTACTGCATCGGCAGGTTCGTGTTGTAGGTGGTGTTCGGGTCGATCTGCGGGTTCTGGCCCAGCATGCCCGGCACCACCTGCGTGCCGAACATGAAGATCGGTTCCGCCGAACCATGGTCCGTGCCACCGGAGCCGTTGCTCATGATGCGGCGGCCGAACTCCGAGAAGGTCATCCCGATCACGCGGTCCTCCAAGTTGAGCAGGTGCAGGTCGTCCTGGAACGCGCGGATCGAATCGCTGACACCTTGGAGCAGTGTAGCGTGCGCGCCGATGGTGTGGTCCCCGGTATCGGTCTGTTCGGCATGCGTGTCGAAGCCGTTCAAACTGACCCAGTACACGCGGGTCTTCAGGCCACCGCAGATCAACTGCGCTACGATCTTCAAGGCCTGGGCCAGCTTTGCGCCGGGCTCGTTCCCGGTGGGATAAAGCGTGCTCTGGTTGCAGCCTTGCACGGCCGCAGCATTGATCACATTGCCGTACAGGTCGGTCTGGCGCTGAACGGTGCGCACGAGATCGAGCCTCTCGCCACGGCAGTCCGGGGTGATGGGGTCCACGTACAGGCTGCCCGTGAGGTTGAGCGGGTCCTCGGTGTTGTTGATCGCCACGCCCATGCTCACCCCCATGTTCTGCAGGCCGATGGTGACAGGCCCCCCGATCCGGATCGCCAACGGATCGGGCATGTCCGCGTTCGGAAATCCCGCCGGATAATTGGGGAACTCGTTGTTGAGGTAGCGCCCCACCCAACCCGATTCCAGCGTCTGGTCCGTGTCCGAGCCGGTCTCCCAGATGTCCGTTGCCCGGAAATGGGAATAGCTCGGGTCCGGATAGCTCACGCCTTGCACGATGGAGAGCTTGCCGTCGTTCCAAAGGTCCTGAAGCCCGGTGAGTGAAGGGTGCAGCCCGGTGGCACCGCCAGTGCCGGACAGGCCCAGTACTTGTCCTTCAGGGATGAGGATGTTGCTGCGGAACTGCGAAAGCAGCGAATACTGGTCCAGCGGGATCACGGTGTTCAGCCCGTCATTGCCGCCGTACAATTGGACCATCACCAACACGCGGCCCTCCTCCACGCCGGCCGCGAGCAGGGGCGCGAAAAGCGGGCTGCTCATGCCGCGCAAGGCAAAGCCGCCCAGCGTGGCGAGCGAGGTGCTTCGGATGAAATCCCTTCTGTCCATCGTGAGGTAGCGTTAAACCAATTGGTGTTCAGCGGCCCCTTGCATGTCGAGGAAGAGCCCCATCAGCAGGATGGGGACCAATTGCGCCGTTGTGTTCTGGGTGTTCGGGTCCGCCACGTAGATCAGATAAGCATCGGTCCAATAGTGGTCGCTTTGCTGCCCGAACAGGAGGTAGTTGGTCTTCAACTGGTCCTTCACCTGTTGCGAGACGTCCACGCGGAACAGCAGCTCCGCCGCCTGTGCCACCAAGGCATTGGGATCCTCCGGCGTAGTGAACTGCTGGGTGAGCGCGATGAGGTCGATCGTGAGCTGGAGGTTGCGGCTTTGCGGTTGGTACAGGTTGTTCGGCGTGGAGAGGCCGAGGTAGGTAATGACCTGATAGGTGTACAGGCGATAGACGTAGGAGGCGGTGTCCATCCAGATCCCGTCATACACAGGAGCTTGGTAATAAGCGACCCATCCGGCCACGTTCGGCGGCTCACTGACCGCCTGTCCGGTGGCGTACAAGAGGCTGAAGATGGAATTCCAGATATAGTACTGCGCCTCGAACTGCGCGGTGGTGGGCATGGGCAGTTCCAGTTCGCGCAAGGTGCCGATGATGAAGTCCGTGGGGCTGGTGATCATGCAGGCCCGGACATCCGCGCTGAAGAAGTGGTCACTGGTGAGCAGCGCTTGGAGCACGATGCGCATCTGGTCCGGTGCGGAGGCGTTGTCGCGGAAGATCTGCGCCAAGGGTTGGATCACGTCCGTCTCCACTTCCGCTGAGATCTCGCCGTGGACGAAGAAGTGGTAGAGCTTGCGCGCCATGCGCAGGCCCGCTTCCTCCTTGGCGAAGATCATGTCCAGCAGCGCGTTGATCTCCGTTGTGCCGCCGCCGGCCCCTGTCTGGCCCTGTATCACGGTGTTGTTGAAAAAAGCCGAGAACTGCTTGTCCGTGGCGTCGTGGAGAAAAGGAAAGTACCCCACCGCTGGCAGGATCGGCGCGCCTCCGTTCTGGATTTGGACGGTCCACCCGGTGAGCACACGGGCCGCGGTATGCACGTCCTCCTCCGTGTAGCCCGTGCCCTCGCCCAAGGTGAAGAGTTCCATCAGCTCACGGCCATAATTCTCGTCCGGGGCCAGATTGGTGTTGACGTAGCCGTTGAGGTAGATCAACATGGAGGCATCCACCGTCACGTCGAACATCATGCTGCGGAAGTTCCCCAAGCACTGGTCACGCAGCAGTTGGTTCATCACGTACAGGGGCTCCGCCAATTGCACCGTGGATGCCTGCGTGGCCAAGTTGGTATGCCAGAAGAGCACCATCTTCTCCCGGACGTTGCGGTCTTGACCGACCAAGAGCCCCGTCCACCATTGCTGAAAACTTGTTACCCGTTGAATGTTCGGGTTCGGGACCAGTCCGGGGTCACGCACCACGGTGGTCCATGTACTGCCGAACGGAACATCGGGGTCCACGAGCGTCGGGTCCGGCTGGTTGCTCCCGTCCGGGATCGAATACGCCTTGATCGGTGGCGTGGTGTTATTGGTGAAGGTGAGCAGTTCGTCCACCACATCCGTCAACGACATGCCCGCAAAATGAGCGAGGTCCGCGTTGCTGGCGCCGAAAAGCGTGCGTCGCAGAAGATGGCGCAGTTCCGGGGCGCCGAAAGGTCCAGCGTAGGGTTGCAGCGGCATGGTGGACTGGGTTCGGTGCCGTGAAGGTGGCAATTTTCCCGCTTAGGACATTTTACATGTCCAAAAGTTTTGAACGGTCAAGGCCCCGTTCGGCATCCCAAGTTGCGCTGAACCGATAGGAAACGAAAAGGACAACGGGATCTTGGGCGTTTGCTACTTCAGGCGCCCCCTTGCGCCTCGCAGGGCGATGAAGAGCATCACCAAGAAAGCCATGACCAGTCCGCCGAATTCCCGCGTCTCTTCAATGATCGGCCGCGTGTCCTTCATCTGTCCGGCGATGTTCGGAAAGCCGCCCTGCATCCAACGGAAGAATGCCGGGGAGGCGATGAGCATCCAAACCCCGATGATGATGGTGACGCCCCACAGCCACCATTTCGGATACTGCCCGAAGGCGGCCAGTGCGCAGGAAACCGCGATGGCCAAATAACATAGGGTCCAATGGATCGGGTCCGGGTCGTTCCACTGGAGCCCGGCGAACACGAGGAACATCACGGAGAGGACGAGGTAGAGGATCTTCATGGGGGTCAGAATTCGATGCGGTAGCTAAGGTTGGGGATGATGCCGAGCTGGTATTTCGTTACCACTTCGCCCTTGCGGCTGTCGAAGTAACGAAATGCGGGATTTTGGGCGTTCGTCACATTCTGCAGGTCCAAGGACCACATGCCGGTGCGGCTTTTCCGGTCCTTCTTCAGGTAAACACGCAGATCGATCCGGTAAACGGTGCCAAGTGGCTCGGACCATGGAGGCCCATCATAGACCGTTCCGCCAAGCGCTTTTGAGAGTCGGATATTGATCGGATTTCCCCGTGGTCCGCCGTTCACGTTCAGTCTCCCGCTGATACCCCAAGTGCGCACGCGATCTTCCTTCACCTTTTTGAATTCCTTTCCGCCGAACAGGTTGATGATGTATCGGCCGTCCCAACGGGAATCTTCCGTGGAACCGGTGATATCCGTGCATTGGCTGCTGTAGAGCGAAACATTGGCATGATAGAAGATGTTGTTCGCGAAGTCGTGGCGCATGGAGATCTCCACGCCGGCGTTGGTGGCGGTGCCGGTATTGCTTAGCGGGAAATACAAAGGCTCATCCCACGAGTTCACCATGCTGAAGGTGTTCAGTTGCGGATCCAGATAAGCGCTGTTCAGGACGGGGACATTGAACAGCAGCTGGTAGTACGCCTCGGCGTGCAACGAGAAACGATCGTTCACGGGATGGTCGTAGCCCAACACCACATCCTGTGCGCGCATAAACCCGATCCCCGCATTGTTGTTCGGTGCGCCGACGGTGCCCACGCGCATCACCTGCCATGCCGGCAATTGCGAGCGGAGGCCATACGCCAAGGCCACTTTGCGGTTGTGCGGCATGCGCCATTCCAGCGTCGCACGCGGCTCCGGCGTATTGTCATCGTTGAAGGTGAACCAGGACCACGCCAGGCCGACCGTGGCCTGCAAGCGATCGGTGAAGCTCCAGCGTCCGCTCAGCCAAGGGCGTATCAGCCAGCCGGTCAGGTCCGGGTCCATGGAGGTGTTGATGCGCTGTTGCATCGCGCTTCCGCCGACGGTGTAGTGAAGGCGGGCACCCACGGCCCCGTCCACCTGTGCCACGCCGGAGAGTTTCCGCTCGCTCAATTCCACATCGTAACGCGAGCCCTCGGAATAGTCCGATAACAACCGCTCCTCCGTGCGCTCTTGGTCGATCTCGGAGACCGCGATCGTGGACGTGAAGGTGTTCTTTCCGCCTATGGGTACGCGGATGCTTCCGCCCACGGCGCCCATGCTGGAGCGGTAGTCGATGTTCCTGCTGTCCTTGTCCACTTCCCATTGCGTGGTATCGTGGATGGCTTCGAAGACGTTGCTGCTGTTGCCGCCGAGGCCGAAGAGATGCGCTTCGCCCCGTTTGCCCACGCCCATTGTGACATGGAAGGAGAGGTCCTGGAAGTTGATGGCCTCGTCCCCAAGGTCCACGCCCAGCGCACCGAGGATCCCCACCGTGGAGTAGCGGTAATTGACCAGATACGAGGAGCGGCCGTTCTTACCGATGGGGCCTTCGGTGGAGAGGTCGATGCCTATGAGTCCTGCTTGTGCTGTCCATTCCTGCTCGCGCATGTTGCCGTTGCGCAGGTGCATGTCCAGGATGCCGCCCAAGGCATTGTCGTTCGCGATAGGGAGAACACCGGTGAGCAATTGGGAAGTGCCGAGCATCTGTGCGCTGAGGATGTTCACCCCGCCGCCGCTGAGCGTGGGCAGGTCACTGGCGGTGCCCGCATTACCGGTGTGGCCGGGGTTCACGATCTCCACGCCTTCCAAGGTCCATGCATTGGCATTGGGCGAGTTGCCGCGGATGATCAAATGGTTGGCCTGGTCGTTGGCGTCCACCACTCCGGGCAGGGCTGCCACCAGTCTTCCGGGATCGAAGAAGGTGGCCGGCCAGCGCAGGCTTTGCTCCACGGTGAAAGCTCTCAAGCCCAAGGGCGATAGCTGCTCCCGGGCCATGGCGCTCACGGTCACCGAGCCGAGCAGCGCAGTTGCCGGTGAAAGTTCCAGGCGCTGCTGGACCTGCTTCCCCGTGCGCAGCCACAGCTCGGGCACCTCCAGCGTATCGAAGCCCACGGCGGCCGCACGCAACGCATAGTGCCCCACGGGTATGGCCGCCATGCGGAAGTAGCCCGCGCTGTCGGTGGTGGCCGTGAGCGAAATGTTGCCCGGCACAAGAAAAACGGATGCGCCCGGGACCGGCCCGCCGGAACTGCCGTCCACCACATGGCCGACCAGCGTGGCCATGGGAGGCTGCGCGTAGCTGAAGAGCGGAGCGAGAATGAACAAGCAAGCCAAGTGGTGCATTGTGCAATTCAGCCGGTGGAACATCCCGCGATGTTACGGACTTTGGAAATGCAGTAGAACGGGGGCCGCAGGCCCATCGGGTCTTTTGCGCCAGTTGGCCGCAATTCTTCAACCACGGATACACACGGATACACACGGATAGCCCGCCCGCGCCTGTGGCGCAACGATCTTGCCTCCAATGCCGCCGCAAGGCGGGTGATCCCGTCGTCCGATACGTATCGGACCTGAGATCCTGTCCCTTTCATGCATGGAGCTCAGGGTCCCCTCCGTACGGCGGGAGGGCCAGAGAGGGATCTGGCCAGCCATCAATGTCCCATTTGTGACCATCAAGCATGACCGTTCATCCAATGACAAGCAAAACAGTCCGGATGTCCGCTTCGAGTTGACGACCATCAAGTCGACGCCCGGCACCGCGCTTAAGTTTGCACCATCAAGATGCGTGGCATATCCGCCTTCCTGCTCCTCCACTTTCTTGCGGTGACGCTGGCCCCGGCATGGATCGTCGCCGACTTCATGGTGGAGCGCGATCGCATCGAACGGGAGTTATGCGTGCAACGGATGGTGCCCGATGAACAGCGCACCTGCCATGGTGAATGCAGTCTGATGAAGCGCTTGGAGAAAAGCGGCGAAAGGGAGCAGAACCTGCCTGCTGAACTTCGCGCGGTACGTATCAGTGACATGATCACTGACGATGGCACATTGGCCTTGGTCATTCCCCCGGACGGGGCGAAGCTGGCCTGGGCCACGCTGACCGAAGAACCCCGTGAAGGCCATCCGCGTCCGCACGCGCTGGTGCCTTGGTGCTGAACGGCTCTTGATCGCTCCACAAGGAGCGCCCCGTTCTTCGTTCCAATACCAAAACCTTGATGATGAGAAAGATCCTCATGCTGGGGGTGCTGCTGCAATGCGCGCTCACCGGTATGGCCTGTGATCAATGCGGCTGCGGGCTCCTGTTGGGGGTGCAGCCCCAAGATCACGCCAATAACTTCAGTCTGCAATGGCGCATGCGCTACCTCCATGGCGACATCACCGCGCCCACCGCGATGAGCATGGCCGGGCACGACATGACCAAACATGGTGGGGCCGTGGAAAACGCCCCGGCCGGTCCGCTTTCCTACACCGAGACCTACACGGTGCTGGAGGCCCGCGGCCAGTTCTGGTTCGGGCAGCGCGTAAGCCTTACGGCCAGCATTCCGCTGTTGAACAACTTCCAAGCGGTGAACGGCATACGGCACGCGGACATCTACGGCGTCGGCGACCCCATGTTGCTGGGCCGCTATGTGCTGTTGGGCTCCAAAAGCGGCCCGGACACCACGCGCCTGCGCCACCGCTTCACCGTGGGGCTCGGCGTGAAAGTGCCGTTGGGCCGCACCGACATGGAGCAGTACGGCGAAGTCCTCGACCATGATCTGCAGCCCGGCACCGGCACCTGGGACGGGATGCTGAGCCTGGAATACATGGTGCGCGGCAGGAGCTGGGGCACCAGCTTCGGTGCGATGGGACGCTACAACGGCGAGATGGAAGGCGGGCACCGCATGGGCCACAGCGCCAGCTTCACCGGTGAGGTCTTCCGCATCATCCCCTTGAAGGAATTCAGTTTACTTCCTTCGGCCGGCGCGTACGTGGAAGCCGCCTTGCCCGATGATATGAACGGCGTGGAAGACGCGACCACCGGGGGCAATACGCTCTTCAGCCACCTCGGCGCCCGCCTCTGGTGGCACCAATTTGGTGTCTCCTTCACCTGGCAGCACGCCTTGGTCAACGACATCGGTTCGTTGATGATCCCCAACCGGGAGCGTTTCCTGGCGGGCATCACCTACAGTTTTGAGCGCGACTGAATTAGACGCTCCTGTCCATGGCTTCATGCCGTGGACGATCGATCAAACACACAAACAACAGAACATTCAACAGATGAAGCAGATCTCGATGATCGCCATCACGGCGGTAATGCTCCTTGCCAGCGCAGGATGCAAGAAGGACACGGTGGACCCGCCTGTGGAAACACCCGATAACACGATAACGGCCACCGTGCGCATGAACTACATGTTCATGAACGGCACCGAAGCGTTCGCATTGAACAGCACCGTGCTCCAGGACACGAACGGCGTTGCCGTGAAATTGGATTCGGTGCGCTTTTTCGGCAGTGGCGTCAACGCCATGGACAATGCGGACAATTCCATCGGCCAATACGAAAGCGTGTACATGTTGGTGGACGCCTCGCAGATGACCAACGACTTCCTGTTGGGCGAGATCCATGTTCCGCACATCCACCAGTTCCACTTCAACCTCGGTGTGGATGCGACGGCCAATGCGGCTGACCCCGCCACGGCAGCGCCACCGTTGGATGACTTGTCGATGTACTTTGTCAGCCAGCAGATGGGGTACAAGTTCTTGGTGGTCGTTGGCCATGCGGACGTGGATGGCGATGGTGTTTTTGAAGACCCGGTGCGGTTTGAGTGCGGCATGAACGCGGCGCTGACCGAAGCCCATGCGCACGTCCATCACGACCTCGCCGACGGTGATACCTATACCGCACAGATCAACGTGGATCTGAACGGGATCTTTGCCGGGCTGGACCTCGCCACCGCGCCCACCCCGAACATGCACGGCCCGGAATGCGCCAGGATGATGCTCAACCTGTCCGCCGGGATCGACGGGATGGAGTGATCAGATGATCGTAAACTGAAAGGGTCTGCCTCGAAAGGGGCGGACCCTTTTGCATTCAGCGCCCGTAAAGTCCGCTGAACAAACCTTTCAACCGCCGCCCATCCGCCGCGTTCGGCCATTTCTCCTCCCGCAGGGTCTCCGTTTCGGGACCCTGCGGTCATTGCGCAGTTCATGATCTCAATGCCAACTGGTAGTGTTCCACAGGTACTGTCGCAGCATCGCCCCGCTCATAGAAGCCCGCGCTGGAATGCGGATAGTCCAAGTAGTTGTCCGCGAGCATCCACTTCCCCTTTACCGGGTTGGTGTGAATGTAGTCCAGCTTCTGTTGGATCATCGCCTCATCGAAGCACTCACGGATATCGGATGAAGGCATGAATACCCGGTATTCCTGGCCGCGGGCTGCATCGCTTGGGCGGACAGCGGCCTTCAGCATTTCGAGCAGTACCATATCACCTTGTTTGATCAGTCTGTCGCGGATCTCATAGGCAAGGAATCGCTTCGCATTGGCCAGTAGCGCATTTATGGACAGTCCTTCCGCAGCATGGATGACCAGATGTACATGGTTGGGCATGATCACATAGCCGAAGATGCGGAAGCCTTTGGTCTTGGCGATATGCATCCAGCTATAGATGTGGTCATAGGTGGAAGTCCGCTCGATAAGGGGTAACCACTGCCAACAGGTGAAGGTGCAATAGAAGATAGCGCCGTCAGTGCGCTGGCGGGTACGTACGGACATTTCGGGAAGGTACTATGGTAAAAATAGGGAAGCGCAGGGTCCCGAGGCGGAGACCCTGCGCGAGGGGAAATAGGGAAGGTACTATGGTAAAAATAGGGAAGCGCAGGGTCCCGAGGCGGAGACCCTGCGCGAGGGGAAGCCCATATTGCTCCATCCGTTGCCCAAGGTGATGAAGTATTCCGTCCCATAGCTCCATCCTCCGCCACCGGTATGGAAGTTGTTGCCGCCGTACAGCAGATGGCTGAACTCGTGGCGCATGATGTCGATGGGCAGGCCGTTGTGAGAATAGAAGAGACTGTACGTGTTTGCAGCATGGCCCAATAAGGGCGTCAGGAAACCGCCGGGAGAGGCAGAGCCGGTATTGTTGTTCGTCCCATCGGTCCGCCAGATGAACATCACATGGTCATAGTTGCCATCCCCGGCATTGATCTTGGGCTGGCCCGGCCCGGTGGTGGAAGTGGCGGTTTCCCACTTGTCGAAATCACCTATGCTCGTAAATCCATGTCCCGTCACAATGGTGCTGCCCAGTTCATTGTTCACGGCGGTGATGGCAGCGGAGATCGACCCAAGGGTTCCGTTGGTATGGAAGATGCCGCCATTGTTCGGCGCCAACAGGTAATCCGCGATCACATTGAACTGGCTGGATGACGCATCCTGAAAGTAACGGGTAAGCAGGCCTGTGGCTGTTCCGGAAGGCACGTTGTAGTCGAACAGGTTGATGTTGGGGTCGGGGTTGTTCACCCAAACAGGCAAAGTATGAGCGGGCCAGTCCGCACTACCAGCGGCACCGTCCTGTTCGATCAGCACCATCAGGATCCGCAACGTATTGTTGGTGGGCAAGTACCAGCCGTTCCAGCTGGCATAATTCCCGCCACCCCCGCCGCCCAGCATCTGGGGCGGAGGCGGCGGGTCCACGAACTGGCATTCCTGGCTGAATGCAGCAGCCATTCCGATCAAGCAGGCAACTGCAGCGCTAAGGGATCTTTTCGAATGTGCCATGGAAAACGTGATTTTGTTGGGTACGGACACGGATGAGGTAGATGCCCGGATGGAGCGAGGAAACATCCAATGGACCATTGGCGGGCATGTGCTCCACATTGAGGACGCGCCGGCCCATCAGGTCCGAAACAAGCACTTCCCCGGATTCGCTTCCGGGGGCTTGTACATGGACCACCCTCTGGGCGGGGTTGGGCCATAGCCGTAATGCTGTTTCGGCGCTCTGGTGTTCCCCGACACCAATGGTGTTATCTGCGTCAAAATACACGGGTATTGGGAAGAGATAATCGAGATCCTCATTCACGAATGCAGAATCGGTGATGAGCATGCTATACCCCGTTTCATTGCCTGTATTGGAATGAAAGAAGAAATAGCCTCCGTCCAAAAAAGCCAAGCCAAAACTCCCCTCTGCATACGGTAAATAAGGCGCATGAAACAGGCTCGTGTCCCACCGGATGGTCATGGGTGGGGTCCAGTTTATGGCATCGATTATTGTCCCGTCGAATGAAGGATAAATGAAATAGGGATATGCATTGGTACGGGTAGTATCCCCCAAAGCATTCGTCAAGAAAACATGAAATTGTCCGTCGTTCACAACCACAGGACCTTCTCCGAGCAATGTGTCCACATTGGGTCCCGGATAAGGGAAGGTCCCTGTTGTTGCTGCGGTATCATACACCATCCAAATGGTGTCCCTTGCTCCGGCACCATCTTCAAAGGCCAGGTGGAAGCGCCAAGTGGGCTGCGCTGCCGCAACAACAGCGAGGCCACAGGCGAGGGCGAGGAGGAGGTTGCGGGACATAGGGTGCGCTTTCATAGGAAGACAAGGGTATGTGCGGTTTCGCTGCTCATTGAGATGGTCGCGAAAAGAATGATGGCGGCGGTTGCGCTACCTCATCTTTTCGAAGGTGCCATGTTGAATGTGGTTTTGGTTGGTAACGATGCGAATGAAATAGCGACCCGGGGCAAGTGTGGAAATATCCACTGCGTCCATGGGGGGTGAACTGCTGCGATGCACGAGTTGCCGACCGGAAATGTCCGCAATGACAATTTCCTTGGCGTAACCTTCGGGGGACGTTATCCGGATCATCTTGGTGGCCGGGTTGGGCCAGATCCGGAGCGATCCACCGGACTCTTCCGGGCCTAAAATACCCGTATGGTCCACTGGGCCGAAGTACACTGGGAAAGGAAAGAGGTAGTCCCATAAAAAGTCAATGGTGACGCTGTCGTTGGTCAGCATGTTGTACTGGCCGAACCCTAATCCGGTGGAGAACTGGAAAAGGCGATACCGTCCATGAGCGCTATGCCGAAGTGCCCCTGCGCATAGGGCAAATACGGCGCATGGAACAGGCTGGTGTCCCACGTGATGGTCATGGGAGGGGTCCAGTTTATGGCATCAATGCTAGTGCCATCGAAATTGGGGTATTGGGAATAGGGGTAGGCGTTTGTATTAGTAGTATCACCGATGGCATTTGTCCTGAATACATGGAATAAGCCATCATCTACATCTACCGGCCCTTCACCCAGTAAGGTGTCCACATTAGGACCTGGCCAAGGATTAGAACCCAATGTGGCCGTGGTGTCATACACCATCCAAATGGTATCCCTCGCCCCGGTTCCATCCTCAAAGGCCAGGTGGAAGCGCCAGGTGGGCTGGGCGATGGTGGTAAGTGAGAGGGCCAAGACGACCAGAGCGAGGATGAAGCGCATGGCAGGAGGGGTTGCTTGGGGTCAGACAAGGTAAGGAGTGTTTTCGCTGCTTGGTGCTGGGCATTTGTTCACAACTCTCCCTTGGTGGCTCCCCCGACCGGTGTGGAATATGGCCTCGCTGTCCGGCTTTAGGTAATCGGCCACCACATTAAATTGCCCGGATGAGGCACCTGAAAATAACGGGTCATCAGCCCAGTGGCGGTCCCGGTGGGCACGTTCCAATCAAAAAGATTCTGGTCCGGAACCGGGTTGTTCACCCAGTCAGGCAGTGCATGCAGCGGCCAATTTGGGGTTCCAGTAGGAGCAGGGTCGTCCGTAGGGTCCGCATAGTCCAATTCCACAAGGATGACCAATGCCCTCAACGTGCCGTGCGGGTATATGTATTCGCCATTTTGGCTTTCGTACAATTGTCCGCCCTGTGCTCCTCCGTTCATTTGCCCGTTGCCGGGGAACGGGTCATCATAGAGGCACTGTCCGTTGGCCGTGGTGGCTGCGAACAGCACAAACCACAGTAGGTTACTCCACTTTTTGGAATTCTGCATGGCGCATTGGTTTTTGAGGTGATTCCAGAGTGATGTGGTAGGTTTCAGGAGGCAAGGACGAAATATCCCACACATAATGCGCGGCGTGCCCGGTAAGCATTTCCGAATGGACCAACCGGCCCAACTGGTCACGCACGGTGAACCGTGCCGCGCCATCGATCAAGGGGAAGTGCAGCCAGTGGGATGCCGGATTGGGCCACACATTGAGCTTTGTCGACGCCGGACTCTCCTCTATGCCGATCGTGCTTCCTTCACCTGAAAAGTAGAGGCTGAAGGGGAATAAAATCTGTACGTCTTCATCCACGAACACACTGTTCGTAGTGAGCATATTGAATCCATCACCGGAGCCATCATTGGAGTGAAAGAAGAAATAATTTCCATCCAAGTATGCTCTATTGACGCTCCCCTGCGCGTATGGTAGGTAAGGGGCATGAAACAGGCTGGTGTCCCAACGGATGGTCATGGGGGGGGTCCAGTTGATGGCGTCGATGTTGTCCCCTGTTTCAAAAATCGGAAACCATATGTATGGAAACGCCATCGTATTTGTTGAATCGATAAAATCATTAATGGTGAAGACGTGGAAACTACCGTCTCCATAGTTTAGAAGGCTTTGGCTTTGCACATATGCGGCCGAATCCAACGGCCAATGCGATTGGGTTTGCGTTACAGCTGTATCATAGATGAACCAGAGCGTATCCTTGGCCCCGGTTCCATCTTCAAAAGCCAAGTGGAAGCGCCATGTGGGCTGCGCTGCCACAGCAATAGCAAGAGTATAGGCGAGGACGAGGAGAAGGTTGCGGGGCATGAGGTGCGGGCTTGGAGATGAACGAAGTTAGTTTTCTTGTGCGGTCACCATGCCCCCAAGAATCAACCTTTCAATCCGATCCCTGACGTAAGAACATCCCCCGCAACCGCCGCCCATCCGCCGCATTCGGCCACAGGTCCGTGAACGACGAACCGGTAATGCGCATGAAGGCGATGGTCTGGTACACGGCGTTGATGGAATAGGCCAGTGTGGCGGAGATCGCGGCACCGAAGAGGCCGTAGGCCGGGATCAACAGCAGCCCGGCCACCACCGTGGCCACCAGCCCCAGCCCGGAGCCGATCACGTTGTGGACGTTGCGCGCCGTGCCGCTGAAGAAGTGGCTGTACGCCTGTGAAGCGGCCATGCTGAGGATGCCCGGCACCAAGAGTAGGATCAGTGGCGTGATGCCGACCACTTCCGGCCCGAAGACCCATTGGAACACGGTGGACGGTAAGAGTACGAGCACGAGCACCACGGCGGAGGCACAGGCCATGGAGGTCTTGAGGAAGGTGAGCGTCAACAGGCGTTGTCCTTCCGGCCCTTCGGTGTTGCTGATCTTGCTGTAGAGCACCACGGCCAGGCTCTTCGGCACCAGCCAAGCACCTTCCGCCAGTTGGTTGGCCACGGTGTAGATCCCAAGCGCTGCCGTGTTCTGGAATTTCTCGATCAGCCAGTAGGCCAGGCGGTAGTTCATCAACTGCATGCCATTCGCCACCTGCACGTAGGCGCCTTGCCGGAGGAGCAGGCGGATCACGTGCTGTGGCGCTTCCGCATGCGGCTTCACATGCTTGCGCATGGAAAAAATGCTGAGCAACAAGGCGGCCCCGATGGAGATGTAGGAGGCCGTGATGAAGGCATGGGCATCGGCTTCCGGGGCACGGGCCAATACGCCGAACGCCGCCACCAGCACCACGGCCTGCACCACGGCGATGATGTTGTTCGCCCGGATCCGCTGCTGCCCGATGAGCACGCTGAGGTGGATCGCGTGGATGCCTTGCAGGAAGGCCAGCACCGCAACATCGCCTGCATAGCCTTCCGGCACCAGCTTGAACACGCGCACGATGCCGTAACCCACGCCTGCTGCCAGTACCGCCCACAGGTAGCCCGGCCGCAGCAGGCGCCCCAAAGCCACACGCGGCACGAGGTACACCAAGGCGCTGCCGCCAACGAGGTCCATGCCCAAGCGGATCAGCGTGATGCCGAGCACGATCAAGCCGATGGTGCCCAGGCCTTCCAAGCCGAGGCGGTGCCCGGCGATCACGGAGATCAGCAGGCCCATCGCCGTGGTGATGATGCGCGCTGCGATGGTGCCCGTGATGACCTTCAGCATGGCTTACAGCTCGTTGAGGTCATCGTGTTCGCTCTCGCGGCTTTTCTTCGCGGTGCGTTTAGGGCCCTTCTTGCGGTCACTTTTACCATTAGAGTGCCGCATCCCGTCCACCAGCGTGATGTCGCCGACCGCGCTGAGGGTCCGGATCCCTTTGGACCAAGGGGCCTTCAGCGGCTCGAAGTAGCGGACGGTCTCTTCGGCAAAGCCGGAAGGTGAGAGTTGCGTGACGCGGTTGAGCGCGATCCGCACCGTTCCCGCGACGCTGTGGTCCTGGGCAGGGCGCCACAGTTCCTCGCCACGCCGGAAAGGGGTTCCGCCGGGGCGTGCCGAGCGGATGTCCGTCTTGATCGGGTTCAGGGCATGGGGCGTGTACGGCCCTTCAACGTGCTCGGCATGGTAGGCGTAGAGCGACGTGTTCTCCAATGGCGCTTTCGTGCCGAACAGCCACCACCGTCCGTCATGGCGGAAAAGGGTGGGGGAGCACAGTGCTTCATCCAGCAACGTCCGGACCGGCGTCAAGGCCGTCTGATCCTCATTCAAACTGTACAGAACGACCTGCCCTCCGCTGCCATTCTCCGGGACCACATATACCGCGCCTTCATGCTCCACGATGAACGGATAGGAGAGGCGGCCACCCCCGGTCAGCAGATCACGGGAGCGCTTGAGGTTGTTGTCCCGCTTGGGGCGCAGCCTTCCGATCACGGATCTCCCTTGCTCGTGATCATGCTTCTCGTACAGCGTGCTCAACTTGCCGTCCGTGAAGATCCCGAAGGGTGTCGATCGCCATCGGCCGTTGCCCGGCGGCGGCAGCCAGCGCACGTTCAGGCTCGGTCTGTCCTCCAGCAGTGACGCAATGGGTTGTGGAAGCACGCCGAAGTTCCATTCCTCCGGTCCGGATGCCCTGGTGGACCGTTTTCCGCCGACAAGCTGTTTCCACCATAGCTGGAGCATTTCCACATTGGAGGGAGAAGGGGCGGACGGGGTTAACGGGTCTGCCTCGGTGCCGATCGCGGCTTCCGGATCGCCGGATATGAGCGCCCAGCAGACCTGGGCCGGCCACTCCGCACAGCATTGAAGCACGGTCTCCGCGATCTCGTCCACGGAACGTCCGCCCGCCCCGAAGCAGCCACTGCGTAGTACAGACCCGCTCCCTTGGCCGTTGGGCGAGCGTTGGAGAGAGACCGAGACAACGGGGTCTCCGTTCAGTGTCTCGCGTAGGCCGGGTATCTCATCGGCACCGGGAAGCCGTTCACCATGGATGAACCGCCAGGTTCCTAAGCGCGGAAGGTTGTGGAAACTTTCCGGAAGTTCAGCGGAAGAAAGTTGCAAGAGCACGTCCGGGTGAAAGCCTCGCAGTTTTTCAAGTTCCGCGGAGGAAGGGCCGCCCCCGAACGGGATGCGGGGAAGTCCGTTCAAGAGGCCGGGAGATCCCGCACGCTCCAATGCCTTTGCGGGGGAGCGTCTTCCGGACCACCGGCGGTATAGGATGGAAGTCTTTTCCTCGTGCTGGGCATCAGCGGTTTCGGCGAGGAATACGAGCTCGATTCCGGGCACTTCCAAAAGCGCCTGCATGCACTGCCCCTGCCAGTGCCGCAGTTTTTCCGCTTCCCCGATGATGCCGATGCGCAGTCTGCTTTCAGCCATTAGCAAGGGCTTTTTGGTAGACCGCATCAAAGCCATCCGCGACCGCCTTCGGGCTGAAGTGGTGGCTCACACTTTCACGCACGGTGGCAGGGGCGTAGTTCGCATGGTCCTTCGCTATGCGCACCATGGCCTGCGTGAGCGCGTCATCGTCCGCAACAGGGATCAGCATGCCGTTCTGCGCAGTGATGAAGGCCTCCGGGCCGCCGCAGCGGGTCGCGATCACCGGCTTTCCCGAAGCCAGCGCCTCACCCGTCACCACGCTGAAGGTCTCGAAATTGCTATTGATGATCACCGTGCCGGTGGAGGCCAAGGCGGGAAGCACATCAGCGTGCGCCAGCCTTCCGTGCCAGCGGACCTGTGCTTCAATGCCAAGCTGTTCCGCCAAGGCGTGCAGCATGTTCCGGTCCGGTCCGTCGCCGATGATTTCCAGTTTGAAGTCGTGGCCTTGGGCGCGTGCCGTCGCCAGCGCGCGAAGTACCCCGCTGACGTTCTTCGTGCGGTCCACCAGGTCGGCCACCATCATGAAATGTCCTGCCGGGCCGCGCGGCGTAAGAGCACGGTCCATACCCGGCACCACGTTCGGTACCACTGCATGGGTCGTTCCCAGGTCTGCCTTCACCAATGCTGCGGCCAAGTGCGGGCTAACAGCGGTCAGCGCTGCGGCCTGCTTGAAGAGAAAGCGGTCGGTCGCTCTGGCCACCGGGCTTTTCCGCATCCACGTGCCGTCCAAGTGGACGCTGCTCTGCTCGCTCGATACGAAGGGTACGCCCCATTTCCGGCTGAGCCGCCACGCCATCCAGACCGGGCGGGTGAGGATATGGGCATGGATCAGGTCCGGCAGGCCGCGTTCGCGGATCAACCGGTCGATCCCGCTCCGGACGGTGCGGCGGTACAGGAAGAAGTTCACCGCTTTTCGCAATGGGGCGGCGTTCAACGTGCTGGGCCGGTAATAGCAGCGCAGCTCCCATGCTCCGGCGCTTTCATCCAGCACTTCTTCGTAGGTGTTCTCCAAGTCCTTCACCGGGCAGGGGTAGATCACGCTCACCTTGTGCCGCTCGGCCACGGCCAGCATCTGTTTCCGGATGAAGTCGCCCAATTGCGGATCGGGGCGGCCCGGGTACCATTTGGGCAGGACGAGGACATGCATGCATGGCAAAGTAACGCGGTGGCGCGGCTCGGATTATATTTGCGGCCCGTTTGGCGCATTGCCCGGCGGAAATGGTGGATGTAGCTCAGTTGGTTAGAGCGCCGGATTGTGATTCCGGAGGTCGCCGGTTCAAGCCCGGTCTTCCACCCAAGCATGAAGCCCCGAGAGGGGCTTTTTGCATTTGGGGGAAAGAAAAGCCGCAAAGCGGCTACCGGCCGCGCAGCGAGCGGTGGATTGAAATTTATCCCGCGCTTGACGCGGGAAGCCCGGTCTTCCACCCATCCTACGTGATGATGTCGATCCTCATGGATGTGCCCACGAGGTCGAGACCCTGCCCATCTAACTCCTCATCCTCTTCACTTCGGATCTCAACAAGCATGATCTTTTCCTCGCCGATCGAAGCGGTCAGAACATCGATGGAAGTGGGGACTTTGTTCGCCCGATCGATACCGTTGTGCCTTGTCCCGGAAAAAGGAAGGTCATGGTAGCTCTTCACCGGCTCCTTCTTCACATCCTTCAACTTGGCAATGAACTCCTGTTGGTACTTCTCCGTGGCCACTGTATCGATCACCTTGACCAACAGGATGCCGCAACCACTTGTGCCATCCACGGAAATGCCGTGCTCTTCCGATCCAGCGACCAAGGGTTCCACTTTCCAATTGCCCGGATAGTTGAAGCTGATCCGTCCCCATGTCTTGCTTTTTGGATGAAGCAGGTCCGGGTCCTGTTGCAGCTCAACATGATTGATCAATACATCGGCCACGCCCTTCAACAGTCCTTGTTCCACGAGCTGCGCTTTGATCGCTGGTTGGCTGCTGCCTTTTTTACGCATCTCCTTGATGGTGCGGAGGTATTCCTTGCGTTGTGCATACTCCGGCATGTTGTCCACAACAGCCAAGGCCCGGCGCTTGCGGAGGTATTGGCCGAGCAGAGCGGCCAACATGAGGCCGACGATCGGGAGGACGAATTGCAAGAAGTCCTCCATCTTTATTCGGTTGTCAGGCCGGGGAAGTGCTTTTTCACCATGGTCAGAATGTAAGCGGATTCCTGAATGGCACCGGGTATGCTGTGCTCCTTGCCATCTGCCGATATGATGGTAATGAACGTGCTGAACTGCTGAGCGGAAACCGCCTTGGCGGAGGTGATCTCTCCCCATGGGATCGATGTTCCCCCGATCGCGATCTGTTCATCATCCACGGAAACGGTGAATTCATACCACTTGACGAGCTTCGAGATCTCATACACGGCAAAACCACCAATGGCCAGAAGAGCGACCGGACCGTACGTCAGATCAAGGTCCGGGTCGGCGATGATGAAGATTCCGAACCCGATCAATACGATGGAGGCCAAGGGGCGGAAGATGAGCATGAACTTCATCATGGGCTGGATCCCGTAGGTGTTGGTGGTCATGGCGGGGAAGATTTGGTAAGGTGGTCGGGTGGGAACAGGTTCGGGTCGGCTCTTTTGGACGTATTGGGCTGAAGTTATCTGGCCAGGGTCACATGACCGATCCTTTCGAGGTGCTCAATGCACTCTTTGATGGGACGGTCATGTAGGTTCACTGCTTCACCACCCGCTGCGTGTACCGCTGGCCATCCGCAGTGATTACGGTTACGAAGTACATGCCGGGTGGGACTTCGGCACCGGAGGTGGTGCGGCCGTCCCAAACAACCTCGATGCCATTTCCGGAATGCTGGCTAAACAGAGGCGCTCCAAGGGCATCCGTAATTCTCACTTCAGTCATGCCAATGGCTGATAACTTGATGTTCAGTGATGCTGAGAATGGATTGGGCAGCACGGTCATCTGTGACAATGGCCGTTCACTGAGGTGGGTAAAGAAGTCCACGTGGACAGTGTCGCTCAAAGACCCACAAATATCTTGTATGGTGTAGATGTAGTCGCCCGTAACAAGGGCTCCGAGACTCTGGTTGCTTGAAGTAAAACCATTAGGGCCGGTCCAGCTCACTTGATATGGAATTGTGCCACCCCACAAGTTCAAGGAAATTGCCCCATCATAGGAAGATCCGGTGCTAGCAGGTGTCGGTATTCCCACGCTGACCTCAAGTGGAATGTATGGTGAACCATCACAGCTCCCTGGGCCTCCCTCATAGCCGATGTCATTGACGGCGGTTCCTTGGGAAGGGGGAAAACAAGCGTCGTTGTATTGAGGATTTGGATCGCCCGCATTGATACAAGGTGAGAAGGCCAGCAACGTGAGAGTTGAGTCGTTGAGGAATTGTGGGTCATAGTTGATGTTTCCTGCGCCCGCCCATCCGCCCTGAATGTCTGTGTGAGCCACATCCACTGCGAGCGAAAGCAATGGAGCGGTATTGTCCCATATGATCGAGTTGACGATGCGTAGAGTATCCGTGATACTTCGAATGCAGTCGGCATCGTTGAACGCGAACGTGCAGTTCACCACGCTTGCAAGACCCGTACAATCGGCACGAATGGCGCTCCCATCGGGATGGGCAACCGACCCCAGGCCGCTGTGCGTTGCGATGAAGCGACTGTGTGAAACGATACAGTTTGACATATCCAACGTTCCTTGCACGTACACCCCCCCTCCCAGAGTAACTGCGGCGGCGTAGATCCCATTCGCATTTGCTTGGGCCAGATTATCGGTAAGAAGTGAGTTCCTGATCACGAGGTCACCGACAGCTGCAATGCCGCCACCGGCAGCGGTACTCGCGACCCCATATCCTGAGTATATGTAATTATCTCGAATGATACAACGGATCATTGTAAGTGAGCCCATGCCGAGATAAACACCGCCACCAAGTACCCATCCACTGCTAACACAGGAATTCTTCTCAATGAGACAGTCTGTGAGTTCATGCGCGCCGGGACCGATAAAGCTCAATCCTCCGCCATCAGCTGCGGTATTGTTAGAGAATGTGCAATGCGCGATGGTCGGCTCTGCGTTGTCGATCCTGACCGCGCTATTCGTAGCGTTACTTACTCGGCAGTACTTCATGATAGAGCCGGGTGGTGAGAACGTGAACAGGATTCCTTGCCAGCCGCTGATCGAATCAACTTTGGAAAAGACAATGGAGTCACATGGGCTGGCCGACGCGTCCGAGATCAACGTACCGGTCACCTCGATCATGTAGTCCCCTGTGCTCAAGACAGTGACACCAGGCTCGATCACGAGATGGCTGATTTGTAGATCATCATCCAAGAAGTATGGCGACCCAGCTGCGGTCCAAGTTTGACCAACGATATTGCCGGAGACATGTGTTTGCGCACTTCCGTTCAGACTTGCCAGTGTAGCAAGGATGAGAGTGAGTAGTAGTTGCTTCATCTTATTCGGTGTTTTAGTGGATTATGTAAAGCTCTTCTTTTTCTGGTGGTTTACAAACTGTTCAGTGCCGCGCCAGATGTCACTTCCTTTTCACCACATACCAGTTCCAGTGCAGTTTCCAGTAGATCATGGGCAGAAAGGACAGGTTCACGTCCAGCTCGCTCAAGGGGTTGTCTTCTTCATCGGCGTAGAACACGGCGCCGAGGCCGAGCTCCATGTTATAGGATGCGCTCTTGCGTTCACGGTTGAAGCGCTCGCGCACCCAGCCCAGGGCGAACATGCTCTCGTCCACTTGGGCGCTCAAGTTGGTGCCGCCGCGAATGGCGATGCCGTTGCGCACGATCTTCCGGTCATACTTGTCGTAGCGTTCGCCGAGCATCACATCGAAGCCGCCGGCAAAGAAGGGTGTGACGGTGAAACGCGTATCCCGGTCATCCCCGAGCAGATTCCCATAGCCATCGTAATAGGTGGTTCGGCGGGCGACAAGCGATGGCCGTAAGAAAATTCCCGCTTCCAGCACCACGTTCTTGGCCACGTAGCTGCGCACCGGGAATCCGACAATGCCGCCGCCGCCGAGGGCCACGCCTAAGCCGAAAACGCCACCGTACTGCGACATGTCGGGTTTTTCTTCGAGCGGGTCCGTAAGGGTCTCGCGTGTGATGCGGGCGACCTCGTCCATGGGGTAGACGAATACGCTGCCGTCGGCGGTCTTCAACTTCAGGCTTTCGCTGGGTACCTGTTCGATGATCGTGCCGCGCAGTATGGACCCGTTCTTCAGTTCCACCACGTCGACGGTGGTTTGTGCGGCCATGTTGAGGGTGGCCAACGTCGCCAGAAGAATGTACCAGGTGCGGATGTTCGGGAAGGTCATGGAGGTCGGTATTTGTTTGGTCTTTGGGGAATGGTTCGATCAGTGGCTGAGCACTAAGCAGCCCGACACGAGATCGTGAAGCGCTTGATGCTTTTTTGTTGTTCCGGCCATGAGGTAGCCGATACCGAGGGTGAGCGTGGAGAGGGCCTTGCCATAGAACCGGGCGGATGCGGACATGAAATCCAAGCGGTCGCCGTGGAGGTCGGTGACGTAGATGCCCACGGCGAGTTTCCCGGGCGTGGCCTGCAGGGGCGAACATTCGAAGCCGCTCCAGTAGCTCCAGCACACGGCGAGCAGGAAGGTGAGCGCGGCGACCATGCCGGCCACCGGGGCATCGGGGCGCGAGAGGCTTATCAGCGCCTCGCCACCGGCAAGTTTGATCATCGCGCCGACGCCGATCAGCACCACCAGATCGATCATCAGGGCGGCGAATCGCTTCCAGAACCCGGCGTAAGGTCGGGCTGCCTGATGGATGATCGCTGGGTTGTTCATGGTCGGAATGATGCTGTTGGTCCTGATCTCAAAATGTGAAGGAGAGTGTTCCGCCCAGGGCGGTCTGGCCATTGATGGTCGTGGTGCCGGGCAGGAACGACGTGCTGCCGCCCGTCACTTCATTGTAGCGGAGCATGGACCTTTTGATAAGGCCTTTTTGGCCGGACCCGGCGATGGCGCCGATGAGCAGGATGCCGGCCCCGCCCGCGAGCAGCCCGGTGCCTCCGTCGTTGCCGGAGAGGGTGATCGCCAGGCCGCCGGCCATCACCAGGTCGCCGATGATGATGCCCGTCAGGCTCACTGCGCGCTTCGTGGAGATCTTGCGCATGTTCCGCACGATCTGCTCATCGCCCGTGGCCATGAAGATCGCTTTGAGCTCCTTTCCTTTCATCCCGAACACGGGGCGCTCGCCGTAGGTGCTGTGCTTGAGCGGGTCGGTGACGTTGAACTGCTGCTTCTGCTGGGCGGTGGCGAGCAGGGGCAAAAGCAGCAAGGGCAGAGTGGCGAGGCGGAGGGCGGCAAATGCTTTCATGGTCGATGGTGGTTTGTTGGTGGTTTCGCCGGGGTCCGATCCGTCGGCGATGCAAGGTTCGGGGCATGCCGCACCATCGTGTTTTCGAGTTCGTCGCAAAGACTTGCGACGATGTAGCACTTGCGGAAATGGCGCAAGAATTCGATTTTGTCGCAAAAAGTAACAGCCTGTCGTTCAGGCGGTTGCGCTGTCAGGTGCGCCGCAGGAAGGAGCTGGGCGGCTGCCCCCAGAAATCCTTGAAGGCATTGGAGAACGAGGACGGGTTCTCATAGCCCGACCGCTCCATGGCCTCGGTCACGTTGCATACGCCGCGTTCCAGCAGCTCGCGCGCGGCCTTCATGCGCTTCTCGCGGATCAGGTCCTTCGGCGGCCGGTCGATCAGGGCGGTGAGCTTGCGGCTCAAGTTGCCCCGGCTCATCGCCACCATGTCGGCCAAGCTTTCCACGCTCAGGCCCGGCTCGTGGAAGTGTTGCCCGATCAAATGATGGACCTGTTCAAGGAAGATCCGGTCCATGTCGCGCACGGGGTCCAGTGCTTGTGCCGGCACGGTGCCGATCGCTGCCCGGTTCAGGTCCATCACTTTCCGCGTGCGCAGGATGGCGTTGCGGGCGCGGGCCAGCAATTCGCGCGGCTCGTAGGGCTTGGGCAGGAAGTCGTCCGCTCCCTCATGCAGCCCGCGGATGCGCTCCTCCATGTCCGTGATCGCGGTGAGCATGATCACCGGCACGTGCGAGGTGCGTATGTCGTTCTTCAGTGTGCGGCAGACCTCGAAACCGTCCTTCAGCGGCATCATCACGTCCGTGATGACCACGTCGGGCACCAGGTCGAACGCCTTCGCTATACCTTCTTCGCCATTGAACGCGCTGAAGGTGCGGAACTCCGTCCGGAGCAGTTCGGCGATGGCGGCGTTCAGGTCGTGGTCGTCCTCGATCACCAAAGCGATCGGCCTGCCGTCCGGACCGTTGTCGGTGGGTTCCTCGTCCGCGATCGTCCTTTCGCTTGAAGCCGGGTTGGCCGCAGCAATTGGATTTACGGGCGTCGCGACCACGTCCCGGCCGACCTTCAAGGGAAGCTCCAGATGAATGGACGTGCCCTGCCCGACGGCGCTTTCCACGGACCACTTTCCACCGTGCATTTCCATGATCTGCCTCACATGGAAGAGTCCGACGCCTGCGCCCACCTTCCCGGTCACTTGCGGGCCGTCGGTGCGCTCGTACAATTCAAAAATGCGTTGATGGTCCTCCGCTGCGATCCCCGGGCCGGTATCCTGCACGGTGATCCTTGCCGCATCGGCACCGTCGCCTGTGTGGATGCTCGAAACAGAGGCGGTGATCCTCCCGCCGTCCGGGGTGAACTTGAACGCGTTCGTCAACAGGTTCTCCACGGCCATGGTGATCTTGGTGCGATCGAGCTCCGCGATCGGATCGCCCGGTGCGGGCACGAATGAGAGTTCGATGGAACGATCGGCGGCCATCGGCCGGAAGTCCGCCAGGATGACGTGTACCAGTTCATTGATACTGGTCGGTCGGGTGTCCAGTGCGATGTGGTCGCGCTCCAGGCGGGCGGTCTCCAACAACGCGGTGATCCGGCCCGTGAGCTTGTCCACACTGCGGCGCAACACTTGTGTGGTGGGTTCATCCATGTGCCCGTTCGGATGGCTGGCGAGTTGCTCCACGCGTTGCTTGATCAGCGTCAAGGGAGTCCGTAGGTCGTGTGCGAGGTTGATGAAGAAACGGGCCCTGCGTTGATCCTCGGCCTTTGCCCGGACCGCCTCATCGTGTTCGAAGCCGACTTGATAACGCAGGCGGATCCGGCTCAGGACGATCCAGCCCAGACCGAACAGGAAGGATGCGCCGCACACGATGAACAGGGCCGTGGCCGTGGAGGTACGGTACCACGGTGGCGCGATGATCAGATGGAGCGAGCGATACTGGTCGTTCCATACACCGTCATTATTGGCGGCTTTCACCCGCAGTTCGTACCTGCCGGGATCGAGGTTGGTGAATGACACTTGGTTCTGCGTGCCGAGCTGCACCCACTCATCGGCATATCCGTGCAACATGTACGCGAAGCGGTTCTTCTCCGGCGAGATGAAACTGAGCGCTGCGAATTGTACCGTGAGGTCGTTCTGCTCATGGCTCAGTTCGAGCGAATCCTGATAAACGATCGAACGGTGCAGAGGCGAACCCGGCGCACCGACCCCCATAGCGGTGTTGCCCACCATCAATCCGGTGAAGGCTATCCGTGGGCGATGCGGGTTCAATTGGATCGAATCCGGGTAGAAGGAGTTGAACCCGTTGACACCGCCGAAGAAGATCTCGCCGTCGGCGGCCTGGAAGGACACCGTTGCGTTGAATTCCAGGCTTTGCACCCGGTCACGTTCATCATACGTGCGAATGCCCCCGTCACGTTGGTCCAAACAACCGATCCCTGCGTTCGAGGTGAACCAGACCCGATCAAGGCGATCAATTTCGATGGCATAGATCACGTTGTTCGGTAGACCGGTTTTGGTGGTCAGTGCCGAGAACAGGCCGGTCGCCCGGTCGTACCGGTTCAATCCACCACCATAGGTCCCCAGCCAGATCATGCCCCGGCCGTCTTCCCGAACAGAGGTGACGAAGCCATTGGAGAGGCTTCCGGGAACATCCGGGTCAGGCGAATGCACCTTCAGGTCCGCGATCGAACGCTCCTTTGCGTTGAAGGTGAACGTGTACACCCCCTTGTTCATCGTCCCGAACCAATAGGTGCCGGTCCTATCCCTGTATGTGCTGAAGGGGTCGTCGAGTTCTAGCCGCAAAACGGACCCCGATAGCTCTTTCGTGGACAAAAGCATCCCGTCCGGCGCGATCAGGTCCATCCGGTGACCCGTGAACATGCTTCCATCCGGGTTGACGCAAAGCGATTTGCCCCATGCTACGGATCGTTCCGGACCGGCTTCGTATGGTCTTGGTCGTGACAGGTCCGGGTGCCAGCAGAACAAGCCGTTCGCACGGGTTCTTCCCCACACATTCCCCCTGTGGTCCAAGGCAAGTCCCTGAAAGGCGACCTCTTCGGAATTGGGCCGGTTCGGCACAAGGTTCATCACCGACCTCAGATCAGGCTGTATCAAGTCCAAGCCCCGCTGCATTCCGACCCAGATCCTGCCCAATGGATCTTTCAGTATAGAGCGGATCTTGGTGTCACAGAATGGCAGGTCGTGATCACCGCCTGGGCCGAAGTGGTGGAATTTCGCCGATATGGGATCGATCTGGAAGAGGCCTTCGTAGCTGCCGACCCAGATGGCCCCGTCCGTTCCTTCGGTAAGATCGGTCAACTGGATGTTCACGTCCGAATGCCGTGGAAGGGGCAATTTGATCCGCTCTGACGAGCCGTCGGGGTCCATGAAATACAGGCCGGTGGCTGTCATCCCCAAGTGACCATGCGGTAGCGGGAACATTTTTCGGATGACCTGGCCGTCCAGCAGGCTCATCTTGCTGAATCGGTCCTCGTGTCCATGGCGTCTGAAAAAGGCATCAGGAGTGGCGGCATAGACCTCCATGTCCATTCCTGCGCTCATTTGAAGGTACTCCCTTCTTATATCAGGCAGGCCCATTCGGGCCGGGTCCAGTAATGTGGCCGTTCCCAGATCATCGGAAAGCTCGAACAGCATCCCCGTATCCGGTGCCAGTCTGGCGGTGAACATCACGTTGTCGCCTGTTCCGGCGATACTGACCACTTGCGCCTTCTCAGGGACGACGTGAAGAAGTGAATGTATGTTGACGATGGACCGGGAAACGGGGTCGAACTGATAGAGCCCCGCGTCCGTTCCCAACAGCACCGTCCCATTCCCGCGATCGAACAGGAAGCGCACTGTGTTTGCTCCTGGATCATTGGCATGATCAGGGTATAGCGGAAGTACGTTGAACAATTCCCGATCACGGTCGAACAGGATGATCCCGGCCTCATCGGTCCCTCCCAGCAGATACCCTCCGGATGTATAGATCAGCTTGTAAATACGTGCGACCCCCACTTCGGTCGTGTCCCGTAGGAACCGCCTGAAAACCTTGAATTCCTTCCCGTCAAAGCGGTCCACGCCATCTTCCGTGCTGATCCAGAGGAATCCAAGATCGTCTTGGACAACACTTGAAACAGTTGTTTGAGAAAGCCCGTCCCGTGCGGACCAGTTTCGGGTCATCCATTGCCGCGGACCGGTTTGAGCATGTCCCGGCGTACTGGATAGCATGCTGCTCAATAAAAACGTCCCGTATAAGATCGCTCTGAGCAGCGCGGACATGGCAGGTTCTTGTTGGGTTAATTCAACCGAGGTGGAAATTACAGTTCTGTTCCGGAATACGGATCTTTGAATGGAATATGTTTGGATCGTCTTCGCAGGAGGCATTGATATTGCCAGACCCGATCATCACGAGGATGATCACGCGGCGATGGAATTCTTAAGTTGATATAGAGGTACTTCGCTGTACCTGTACTCGTTTCGCCCTCTCCTTCAGCCTTCCGCCCCGTGCTTCGCATTCTTCAGCACCGTGGCCAAGGTCCACGGGATGCGCTTGACGAACGGGGCTTGGCGCACCGGGCAATCCATGATCTGGCATACGGGGCACGACGCCGGGATACAAGGGTCCATGTGGATGAAGAACTCCACTTCGCGCCCTGAGCGCTGGTTCACAAGCTCATCCAGTGCGGAGATCTCCGAATGGGCCTTATCCAAGGAATAGTAGTAGGGCAGGGTGACGTGGCAGTCGATGTGCAGGGTGCTGCCGAAGGTGATCACACGGAAGTTGTGCATGTCGATCCATGCGGGACGACGATTCATTTCGATGATCCGCACCAGGTCCGAGGCCACCGCCATATCGGTCTCGTCCATGATGCCGCCGATGCTGCGCCGCACCACCTGCACGCCCTGCCGGATGATGAAGGCCGCGAAGCCGACCGCGAACAGGCTGTCCAACCAGTTCAGCCCCGTGGCCTGTATCACTAGGAGGCCCAATACCAAAGCGGCGCTGCTCCATGCATCGGAGAGCAGGTGCGTGCCCCCGGCCTCCATGGTCAATGAATGCGTCCGTTTCCCTTTGTTGCGCAACAACAGCCCAAGAGCCAGATTGGCTACGCCCGTGAAGGCGATCAATGCGGTGCCGGGGCCCAAATGATGGATCTCCACCCCTTGGAACAGCGCAACCGTGGCGCGGTAGATGATGATCGTGCCCGCTACTGCCACCAAGGTCCCCTCGATCGCCGCGCTGATGAATTCCACCTTGCCATGGCCGTACGGATGCTCCCTGTCGCGGGGTTTGGCCGCCAATATCAGGCTGTACAGCGCGAAGGAACCTGCGGCCACGTTCACGATGCTTTCCATGGCATCGCTCAGCACCGTGTTGCTATGGGTGATCCGCCAAGCGACGAACTTCACGGCCATCAACAGCACACCGGCTACCAGCACCCACGCCTGCAACCGGATATTTCCGATCTTTTCGGACATGCGGCCAAGGTAGCAGACCGGAGCAAGCCGTAAACTTGCGACCCCAATGACCAAAGCCAAGAAACCGGTGCTGATGAAGCCGGTCAACCTCTTCCTCGACCTGCTCAACAACGAGCGGACCGCAGGTCTGTTGCTTGTGATATGCACCGCTATCTCGCTGTGGCTCACCAATTCGCCTGCGGGCCCCGAATACGTGGCTTTTTGGGATCAGCAATTCGCCAGCCACTCGGTAACGCATTGGATCAACGATGGTCTGATGGCCATCTTCTTCCTGATGATCGGCCTGGAGCTGGAACGGGAGGTCTACATCGGCGAGCTCTCGAACATGAAGAAGGCCGCCCTGCCGGTGATCGCGGCCTTCGGCGGAATGCTCGTTCCGGCAGGGATACACCTGCTCTTCAACCACGGTACGCCCACGCAGGCCGGGGCGGGCATCCCCATGGCCACGGACATCGCCTTTGCCATCGGCATCCTTTCACTACTGGGGGACCGCGTCCCGTTTTCCTTGAAGGTCTTCCTCACCGCATTGGCCGTGATCGACGACCTCGGGGCCATCTTCACCATCGCGGTCTTCTATTCCGGCGGCATCCAGTGGGCCTACTTCGGCGGGGCCATGGGGATCTTTGCGGTGCTGTTGGCACTCAACCGGCTCAAGGTGTTCAATCTGATACCTTACTTGACCTTGGGCGCAGTGATGTGGTGGTTCATGCTCCATTCCGGCGTCCATGCCACGGTCACCGGCGTGCTGGTGGCCTTTGCGATACCGTTCGGCGATGGCAAGCCCGATACCATTTCCTGGAAGCTTCAGCACTTTCTCCACAAGCCCGTGGCCTTCATCATCATGCCGCTCTTCGCCTTGGCGAATACCTGCATCGTGCTGGGATCCGATTGGTATGAACATCTCCTTACCCTGAACAGCTACGGCATTTTCCTCGGCCTTGTGGTAGGTAAGCCTTTTGGGATCACGTTATTCTGTGCGGCTGCCATCGGCCTTGGCCTATGCACCCTGCCTACAGGTATCAGTTGGAAGAAACTCTTTGGTGTCGCGTGCTTGGCCGGCATCGGCTTCACCATGAGCATTTTCGTCACCACCCTGGCGTTCGATGATGCCGAGCATATCCTGATGTCGAAGACCACCATCCTGCTGTCATCACTTGTTGCGGGTATCCTCGGTTATGTTTGGCTTAGGTCGGTGCTCCCGCATCTGTCCCCGGAGGAAGGCGGATACGAGGACGTGGAGGAAGCGCAGAGTTGACTTGTTTGGTCCTCGGTCCTCGGTACCCTTTACCTTTGAGGCCATAGCCGAAAACAGGACAGATGGAAGTCAGATTGATCGAAGCCGCCTCGGAGATCGGGGCGGGAACGAGGGGGACCAGCATGGGCATGTGTGCACTGCGCGTGGCCGCTTGGAAAAAGGGCAGCGAACTCTTCGGCCATGCCGAGGAAAGCATCCTCCGGGATGAGAACGATGTGCTTTACGAGGACGATAAGGAGTCACCCAATGCCCACCATATCGACGGCTTGATCCGCTTTGAATCAGATCTCGCATATGAAGTGTACAAGTTTCTGAGAAACAACATATTTCCTATTGTTATCGGAGGTGATCATTCGATCGCGATCGGGTCTGTTTCCGGCACCAAGATGGCCTTCCCGAACGAGCGTGTCGGCGTGGTTTGGATCGATGCCCATGCCGACCTCCATAGCCCTTGGACCACGCCCAGCGGAAATGTCCACGGTATGCCTTTGTCCCTGCTGATGAACATCGAAATGAAGGGCCAGAACCGGCCCAAGATGTTCACTCTGGACGTTTGGGACCGGCTTCGGAAGATCGGCTCAAGCGGCCCCAAAGTGCTCCCTTCGGACCTGGTTTTCATCGGACTCCGGGATTATGAGGAGGAGGAAAGGGCCATTATCGAGGAGCACAACATCAAGGTGATCACAGTGAAGGAATTGCGTGAAAAGGGAGCCAAAGCCGTGGTGGCGGAGACATTGGCGCACCTCAGCACCTGCGATAAGGTCCATGTGAGCTTCGATGTGGACAGCCTCGACCCCTCCATTTCCGTCGGTACCGGTACCCCGGTGCCCGACGGGCTTTTCTTGGACGAGGCCCGCGAACTGCTCACCGGCTTCTGCTCCGACCCCAAAACCGTGACCTTGGACGTGGTGGAGATCAACCCCGCGCTGGATACCAAGAACTCCATGGCCGAGAACGTGCTCACCGTCATGGAACCGCTGTTCCCCATCCTTCGCGCCCGCTGATCGGAAACCTCGTGCGCGCTCCTGTCAAACCTCATGAACAGCTTGCCCGGAACGTGATCCTGGTAAGGCCGGTAGGCTTCCGGTACTCCAAGGAAACCGCGGCCAGCAATGGATTCCAACAGGATCTTTCCGCACCGGATGTGCAGCACAAGGTGGAACAGGAGTTCGATGCGCTCATCAAGGCGTTGACCGCCTGTGGAATTGGCCTTACGGTGCTCGATCCCAAAGACCCTTCAGCCCCGGATGCGGTTTTTCCCAACAACTGGTTCAGTACCGATGAGGATGGACGAATTGTGCTCTATCCCATGGCCACGGGATCCCGGCGGACAGAACGAGATCCGGGCTTGGGTGTCGCGTTGGCCGATCTCGGATTTGAGAACAAGGGAACGTTCGACCTGAGCGGCTGGGAAGCGCAGGGCCAAGCCTTGGAAGGGACCGGGAGCATGGTACTGGACCGGAAATCACATACGGCCTACGCTGCGCTTTCGCCTCGGACATCGGAGCAGGTACTGGATGCGTGGTGCAAGGAGATGCAGTATGCCCCCATCACCTTTACCGCTACCATGGACGGCACCCCTGAGGGCCAGCCCATCTACCACACTAATGTCCTGATGAGCATCGGGGAGCGCTTTGCACTGATCTGCATGGAGGCCCTCCCGGACCTGAATGAGCGGCACCACGCAGCAGCCGAGCTGGCGAAGTCCGGCAGGGAGCTCATCCAGATCACCCTCGGGCAAATGCATGCCTTCGCGGGGAATATCCTGCAACTCCGAAGCGGGAAGGGCGACTTCATTTTTCTTTCAGAGCAGGCCCAGCGGTCATTGCGGCCCGACCAGGTCCGCCAATTGGGAAAGCACGGGGAACTGGTGCCCGTGGCCATCCCGACCATTGAAACCATCGGTGGAGGGAGCGTCCGCTGCATGCTTGCGGAGAACTTTCTTCCTTTGCGCTCATAGCCGATCCATCGCACCTCATGTTCCAAGACCGCCTTCAAGCGCAGTTACTGCCAGCATTACAGACTGCCTTCCAGGACCTGTTCCAGCATACGCTGGATCCCAATGTCATCGCATTCCAGCCCACGCGCCCGGAGTTCGAGGGCGATGTCACCATCAACGTCTTCCCGTTCCTGAAGATCACTGGCAAGGGACCTGAGCAGACCGCTACGGCCATCGGGGAGTACCTGCAGGCCAATGTGGACGTGGTGGAGCGCTTCAACGTGGTGAAGGGCTTCCTCAATGTCGTGATCGCGGACAGCTATTGGCATGGCTTTCTGCGGGAAGCGGGAGTACGGGACATTCTGCATTTCGCTTCCACCGGCGACCAAGTGATGGTGGAATACTCTTCCCCCAACACCAACAAGCCTTTGCACCTCGGTCACCTTCGGAACAACTTCCTCGGGCATTCCGTGAGCCGGATCCTGGAAACCGCCGGGAATGAGGTGGTGCGGGTGCAGATCATCAACGACCGGGGCATCCACATCTGCAAGAGCATGGTGGCCTGGCAGAAGTTCGGCAATGGCGAGACCCCTGCAAGCACCGGCCTCAAAGGCGACAAGCTTGTAGGAAAGTATTATGTGGCCTTCGACAAAGCGTTCAAGGCCGAAGTGGCGGAGCAGATGGCTGCTGGAAAGAAAGAGGACGAGGCCGCAAAGCAGGCGCCGATCATGCTGGCGGCCCAGGAAATGCTTCGCCAGTGGGAAACCAACGACCCAGAGGTGCGTGCCTTGTGGGAGAAGATGAACGCCTGGGTGTACGAGGGCTTCAATGCCACCTATGCCGCCATGGGCGTGGAATTCGACAAGCTCTACTACGAAAGCCAGACCTATCTGCTCGGCAAGCAGGACGTGCTTGACGGTGTTGAGAAAGGCATTTTCTTCCGCAAGCCGGACGGCTCAGTTTGGGTGGACCTTACCCCGGACGGATTGGATGAAAAGCTCCTGCTACGCGGTGATGGCACCAGCGTGTATATGACCCAGGACGTGGGCACGGCCATCCGCCGTTTCGAGGAATATCCCGACCTGAAGCGCTTGATCTACACCGTGGGCAACGAACAGGACTACCACTTCAAGGTGCTTTTCCTGATCCTGAAAAAACTCGGATACACCTGGGCGGACGAGCTTCATCATCTCAGTTACGGGATGGTGGACCTGCCCACCGGGAAGATGAAAAGCCGGGAAGGGACCGTGGTGGATGCAGACGACCTCATCGCCGAAGTGATCTCGGACGCGGGCAAGGCCACGGAATCATTGGGCAAGCTCGATGAGTTCAGTGCTGACGAGAAGAAGGAGCTGTTCCGCATGATCGGTCTCGCGGCGCTGAAATACTACCTCCTGAAGGTGGACCCGAAGAAGCGCATGCTCTTCGACCCCGCTGCGAGCATCGATCTGCAAGGGCATACGGGGCCGTTCATTCAATACACCTATGCGCGGATCCGGAGTCTCTTACGAAAATCGGATGGGACGGGCGCTCCCGGACAACTGACAACTCCCGATGAATATCGGGACAACTATCAACTGCTCCAAGAGGAACGCGCAGTGATCAAGCTGCTGCATCAGCTCCCGGCGGTGCTGAACGAGGCGGCAACAAGGCTCGATCCCTCCTCGCTGGCCAACCACGCCTATGAACTGGTGAAGGCCTACAACAGCTTCTACCAGACGGTGCCGGTGTTGAAGGAGGAGGATCCCGCGAAACGGGACTACCGCTTGGCCCTCAGCGCTGCGGTGGGAACGGCCGTGAAGAAAGCGATGTGGTGCTTGGGCATCGAGGTGCCCGAGCGGATGTGAGGACCGTTTCACCGGAAACATCCGTGCATGGGCATCCATGACCCTTTGCGCCCTTCGTGTTCTTCGTGGTACTTCTTCTGGTCAGAACTTCGGGCAGGGCACCGCCCTGTACCTACGGTTCTTATTGTGCTTCGGCCACTCGTAGATCACGGAGATCTCGTGCGCGCCGCCGCTCTTCATCGTCAGTTTGGACACCGTCACATCATAGCTGTAGACCATCCGCAATTGATAGGGCGTCTCATACCCGAACATCAAGATCACTGCGTCATCGTTAGGGTATCCCGGTTGGTAGGCTTTCAGGCCCGGCAGGCCGCGATACCACATTCCGAAGGTGATGGAGCTGTGATCGATGTACCCGCCGATGTCCAACTGGTCCCACTTGTCTTGGGCCTTATAGTGCGCGGCAAGGGTCATCTGCGTCTCGCTGTGGCGGAAGGAACGGCCGTCCAAGGCGAAACGGTAGCCTGTATGTACGCTGATGCGCATGGGTAGCCTGGCATCTCCGTCCAGAAAGAAGGTCTCTTGTGGCTGGTTCACATGGTTCACTGACGCACCGGCCCAAAATTGCTCCGAGTAGTAGAGCAGACCTGCCGAGAAGTCGATGTAGGAGACACTTTGCAGCATGGTCGGCTCGATGGACGTGGGGGCGTTGTCCCTGATCACTTGGTCGGCGAAGAGCAAGTTCTTGGGATCATAGGAGCGCATGGTATACCCCATCCGGACGCCGCCACGAAAGGCTTGCCGCCTGTTCAGCCGGGCTTCATAGGAGTAGCTCACGGCCGCTTGGGTGAATGAAAGCCCGAAAGAACCGGCCTGGTCGCGCATCACCATCGCCCCGATGCCGCTGTTCATGGCCGGACTGCGATGGTCGTAGGTTACTGCGTAGGTCTTGTACCCGGGTCCGATGGCAGGCCACTGTAAGCGGTAGTTCAATCCGATACGGTCCTGGTACGTGTTGCCGGTGAGCGCGGGGTTCAAATACAGCGGTGCCGCATAGAACTGCGAGAGCTGCGGATCCTGCGCGATCGCGCCCAGGCCCGAGAGCATGGCGGTGGTGAACAGGATATGTGAACGCAAGCTCATGATCTACCGGAAGAGCGTCAGGTCACCGGTGCGTTGGACCTCCTTGTTGTCGGTGAAGCGCACCCAGACCTGGTACACGTAGACGTCCTGCGGGCTGATCTTGCCCTTGTAGTAACCATCCCAGCCCTGTTTGATATCGTGGCTCTCGAACACCAGCTCGCCCCAGCGGTTGAACACCCGCATGCGGAAGTCCTTCACGAAGCGGATGAAGGGGTAGAACACGTCATTGCTGAGGTCGGTGGGGTTGAACGTTCCTCCGCCACCACCGTTCGGGTCCGGCGTGAACGCATTCGGTATGGTCACGTCATAGATGGGGTTGATCTTCACGGTGTGATCAACATTGGCCGTGCAACCGTGTTCATCGGTCACGTACAGCACGACCTGCCAGGTCCCCGGCTCGATGTAGTGATAAGCCGGATCGGGATCGATGCTGATGCCGCCATCACCGAAGGTCCAGTCCCATGTGCTGATCGACCCAGTGGATTGGTCGGTGAATTGCACGTCGGCATGGTCGGCGTCCGTCTCCCAGGGGTCTGCGGTGAAAGCGGCTACGGGAAGCGAATACGAATGGACCATGCTCGTGTTCTGGGCATCCGCGATGCAGCCCAACGGCGTGGTCACGGTCAGAGAAACGGTATAATCACCGGCGGGATAGACGTGGACGGGTGAGATCGAGGTGCTGGTGCTGCCGTCACCGAAGTGCCAGAGGTAGGAGACGGGCTGGTTCGTGAGGCCCGCAGGGAAGTGCGCGGTGACCGGGGCGCAGCCTTCCGCGATGATCGGAGGCAATGTGATGGCCGGTGGTGTTTCCACGGTGATGGCGACGTTGCCTTGTAGGGTGTTCGCGCAAGCGTCCGTTGCCGTCACGGTCAAGTTCCTGCTGGAATTAGCCGGCACGCTGAAAGGCCCGTTCCCCGTGGCGGGAAGCTGCGGCCAGGAGATCGATGCGTTGCCGGGATAGCCCGTGAGCCAAGCACCCACGGTGGCTGTTCCTCCCGGGCAGAACGCGGTGTCGCCATACGTGTGCAGGACGGCCTGCGAGAGGTCCAGCACCGTCACGGGAAATTCCAGCATGGGACCGGGGCATCCCGCTTGGTCCACTACCGATACATTCACCACTTGCGAAGCGGGGAAGGAGAATTGGACCGTATCCCCCGTGCCGATGCCTGCCCAAGTGATGGTGTAGCCACCTGCCCCGCCGGAAGCTTGTGCGGTGAGCAGGACCGGTGTGTTCACGCAGACAGTATCTGCCACTTGTGCCGTTAGCGTTATCGCTGTCGGAGCTGCCAAGGTGGTGGTGGCTTGCGCGTGGCAGCCGTTCGCGTCCGTCACCACAACGGTGTAGGCACCCGAAGGAAGCCCGTACGCTGTCGGCGTGGTCTGTGAATTTGCATTGCTGCTCCACTGATAGCTGTAACCCGGTGTTCCTCCCATGGGTTGCACGGTGGCCGAGCCGTTGACCCCGCCTAAGCATGAAGGCGGAGTGCCGGAAGCATTGGCCGCGTTCAAGGCGGAAGGCTCCGTGATCACGACCGATGCCGTGGTGTCACAACCGTAGTTATCGGTCACATGCACCGTGTAGGTCCCTGCCGCGAGGCCGCTGGCCGTTGCCGTGGTTTGTGCTGAAGCATCATCCCAGAGATAGATGAACGCGGGATCGTTCGGACTGAACTGTGCGCTCCCTGAATGATCGTTGTTGCAGGCCAGTGCGCTGCTGCTCACGGCTGACCCGAAGAAACTGGTGGGCAAGGTGATGTGTATCGTGTCCTGGTCGGCGGGGCAGGTGGTATTGCCCGTGGTGGTTAGGACGAGATCGATGCCATTGGCCATGATCTCCGCCGGACTGGGCATGTAGTTCTGCTGGAGGCCAGCACCGCTAAAGGTCCCGTTCCCGCCGCTCCACGTTCCACCCGTGGCATTGGTAACCGCGCCGTTGATCTGCACAGGCAGGGAGGAGAAACAGCCGATCAGGTCCGCGCCTGCATTGGCCAGATTCGGCTGCCCAAGCGCTTGGATGGTGGCACTGCTTTGCGCCGCAACACAACCGTTGGCGTCGGTCACGCTGAGCGTATAGGTGCCAGCGCCGGCATGAAGGATGGCCGTGGTATCCCCGTTGCTCCAAGTGTAGTGGTAGGGTGTTGTTCCGCCTGTCACCGTCGCGGTGATGCTGCCGTCACCATTGCCCGCGCATTGCTCATCCACCACGCTCAGGTCGGCAATGGCGATCGCGTCGGGTGCCTTGATCGATACGCTCATGCTGGTATCACAACCGTAACTGTCCGTCACCAGCACGCTGTAACCGCCGGCGACCAGTCCTGTGGCATTGGCGGTGGACTGCGCGGTGGGATCGCTCCAGAGATAGGTGAAGCCGGGGTCGTTCGGCGTGAAACTGGCAGAACCGGTCGCAGTAGCGTTACAAGTTGCGTTTACGGAAGCCACGCCGGCACTGAAGAAGCTGGTGGGCAGGGTGATGTGGACGGTGTCCTGATCGGGCGGGCAGGTGGTGTTACCGGTGGTGGTGAGCACAAGGTCCACGCCGTTCGCCATGATCTCCGCAGACGTTGGCATATAGGTCTGCTCGAGCCCGGTACCGGCGAACGTGCCGGTCCCGCCGCCCCAAGTACCGCCGGTAGCATTGGTAACACTGCCGTTGAGCTGCACCGGCAAGGAGGCGAAGCAGCCGGTCAAGTCCGCGCCCGCATCGGCCACGTTGGGCTGTCCCAGCGCATCGATGGTCGCGCTGCTTTGCGCGGCGGCACAACCATTGGCATCCGTAACGTCGAGCGTGTAGTTGCCTGCGCCCGCTTGGATCATTACGGTAGTGTCCCCATTGCTCCAGCTATAGTGGTAGGGAGCCGTTCCTCCGGTCACGTTCGCCGTGATGCTGCCATCGCCGTTGCCGGCACATTGCTCGTCCACTACGTCCAGGCTCGTGATGGCCAGCGCGGCAGGTGCCGAGATCGACACGCTCATGGTGGTGTCACAGCCGTAGCTGTCCGTCACCAGGACACTGTACGGTCCCGGCGAAAGCCCCGATGCTGTGGCTGTGGCCTGGGCGGCGGGATCATCCCAGAGATAGGTGAGCGCTGCACTGTTCGGGGTGAAAGTGGCCGTGCCGTTGGCGTTGCCGAGGCAAAGAATGTCCGTGGAACCGATACTGGCGTTATTGAAGCTGCTCGAGAAGACGATGTGCACGGTGTCCTGTGCCGGTCCGCACGGCGATTCACCCGTGGTGGTGAAGTAAAGATCCACTCCACCGCTGGCGATCTCCGCTGGGGTCGGCATGTAGGTGGCATCCACGTCCATGCCCGTGATGGTGCCAAGGCCACCTGACCATGTGCCTCCGGGCGCGTTGGTCACCGCTCCATGGAGGGCTACGGGCAATGCACCCTGACAGGCCACCAGATCGGGCCCGGCAAGGGCTGTGCTGGCTTGGTTGGCTTCGCCGATGGTGGCGTCGATCGGCCCGTTCACGCAGCCGTTGCCATCGCTGATCGTCACCGTATAATCGCCTGCACCGGCTACGATGTAGGGCGTGGTATCGCCGGTGTTCCATAAGAAATGGAAGGGCTCCGTGCCCACGTCGACGCTGACGGACGCGCTGCCGTCCCCGTTCCCTGCACAGGACTCGTCGATGATGTCAGGGCCGAAATAACTGATACCGGGCAATACGTGGATCGAATAAACGTAGGTCTGTTGAGCAGGGATCGGGCATGCGCCGTCGTTCGCAGTGATGATGAACGGGAAGAAGCCGGAGGTGCCTGCGATACCGGTCCAGCAGACGTGGACGGTGATCGGGTTCGTGCCGGTGTAGGAGAAAGTCGCGCCCGGAAGGTTCTGGGTCACGTTCGAGGTCGCCGTGATGACATTGTTGGCGTTCGCATCGGTGATCACCGCATCAAAGCAGAAATCACCAGATTCACAGATCTCGATCGCACGTGGACCGGTCTGGGTGGCCAGCCCGCTGAGGTTGTCTACGATGCCGGTCGCGGGATCGGGAGGGATGTTGGTGCAGGGATACGCGATGAACTGCATGTCGCGCATCACGGATCCTATCCAGTTCCCGTTCTCGTCATATTGGTCCACGCGGACCACCACCACCCAGTTACCCGTCTGGTTCAAGGTGAAGTTCACCTGCCCCGAATGTGGGTCCAGCGTGATGCCGGTGATGGGCTCAGTGCCACTGAAACCCGCGACATAGGGCAGGTTCACTGCACCGGTGTTCATCGCACTGATGAACGTGTAGGTCAAGGAATCGCCTGCCGGGTCGTATGCACCGTAGCTGTACGATATCGGATATCCGGCACAGACGTAAGGGATCGCCGTGTTGGTGAACTGCGGGGAATCGTCGCAGGGCGCGATCAGGTTGTTGAGCTTTGCCTCGATGTACACGTTCTTGTTACCGGGTTGCACTAGGTTCGCGATCGCGCCGTTCCGCCAGTTCTTGGTCCAGGAGATCGTCCAGGAGTCGCATTGCGGAAGGGTTACCGTGCCGGTGTAAATGAATTGTTGGATGCCGGGAAGGCTTCCGCCGTTGCATGTGCTGTTCGGCAGTTCCAGGTCGCACAGTTGGGAGATCTCCACGCCTCCGGGCGTGGTCACCGTCATGGTGGTGGGAGGGCCGCACGGACTTTGGATGTCCAACGGGTAGGAGTTGTCCAGTTGGATCCCCGCACAGTCCCGGTACACCACCAAGGTGATCCGGTACTGGTTCCCACCCAAGCAATCGTAATAGATCTCACCCCCGGAGATGTGCGTGGCGCGCGCCGTGGTGGCGATCAGCAGGCACAACAGGACGGAGATGAGGAGATTTCGAAGCATGTGGGCGGAACTTGGCTTCCCCGACACTCCTACGGGTCACTGGCCGGGAGGTTTCAATGCCGATCGCCGCCAACTCCATCTTTCATGACAGGTATTTCTTAGATCAACGGCACGGACTGTCAACATCTACCTGAGCTGCCATCCTTGAGCACAAGTTCCCTTCGCTGTGCGTGGGGAGGGCTTGGCGTACAGTTCCTCGCACTGTTACGTTGTCTCGGCGAATTCTTCCGCTTGGAGCAAATCCAAGGTCCCGCCTTTGGTGGCCGCCGCGCAACTGTTTGTTCTGGCAGCCGGGGTGGTAGAGGTGTTCCTATGCGAAGGGGTGGTGGCCAACATCCTCAGCGAGACGTGGTGGAAGGTCGTGCTGGCCGTGGCGACCATGGTCACTTTGCTCTCGATGCAAGCGGCGATGATGGGGTAGGGTCAGGCACCTTGGAAAGGCTTTCTCATACGGGGTAAGATCACCGTTGGATCACCACGCGCCCGGGGCCGGTCAACCGGTAGGCATCACCTGCTTGTTCCCGATCACGAACTTCAGCTGTGCGTACCGCTCACAGCACGCCCATCGGCACTCGCTGGCCCATATGGCCATCGCATTTGCGCACCATGCCATGCGAGGAGGCGCAGGAGGTGAGCAGCGCAAATAACAATGCGAGCAGGAGGAAGCGTCTCATGTTCATATTAACGCACCGAACGTGCATCTATGTATGGGCCGAGACACTCCTGAGGTGATTCACACTGCGATCAAGGTCAGCGCCGTTGATCATTTCGAATGCAGATGCCAAGAACCGCACAGCTATCCAATGTTAGGCTGCTATCATTGGCCCACCTCGAAGTCTCGGTAGCGACCGATGCCCGGGTCGGGCGTGGCGCCCCGAGGACGATGCGATTTTTCACCGTCGTACGCGGGCACTGGGGTGCGCAGTCCGATCTTGAGGTCGGCACAGCAGCATTGGGCGATGGCGACACTGGCGGCGAAAATGAAGGAAAGAAAGAATGGTGATGCGCTTGTGATGCGCTTGTGACGCGTTACACGCGAAGGAACAATGGGTTCAACCACGGATGCATCACGGGCCTTGGATCACTTGCACGCCTCCAATTGGCAGAGGCGCGTGAACTTCATCCCGGTGCGGGTGCGCACGCAAGGATGGTTCTTGTCCGTGGTCCACGTGAACTCCTTCGTGCCGTTGGCCGCTACCGCATGCAACGTCAACTTGCGACCGTTCAACTCCCATTGGCCGCTCCTGTCCGTGGGACGCGCGGGGTCGGAAGCATCCACGAAACGGAACGTGCCGTCCGCGTTGATGGTGAGCGCCACTTGCGCGGCCCTTTGCGCATCCTCCGCACAACCACAAACACCGTAGATGCCGGGTTGGAAGGTGGAGGTGGATACATCACTGCCAGGTATGCTGGCCGAAAGACAGAAGAGGGCAGGGACGGCTGCGAGGAGAGCAAAGGTCTTCATGGGTGTTCGACTGGAGGTGTATAGCTCAGTGGACGGTCAAGCTATACGAAAGTAGCACAGATCTCCTTCGGCATGCGCGCGCGGACGTTCTCGGTCATGGAGAGGTTCCATGAAATAGAGGTGGCGCAAGGTCCTGAAGCGAAGACCTTGCTGGGGAAGGATGTTCGCCATTCCACCGGTTATCTTCGCGGTCCTTTAGAAAAGCAAGCCGATGTTCGAGAATTTAAGTGACAAGTTGGAGCGTGCCTTCAAAGTACTGAAGGGCCACGGGCAGATCACGGAGATCAATGTGGCCGAGACCATGAAGGAGGTGCGGCGCGCCTTATTGGACGCCGACGTGAATTTCAAGACCGCCAAGGACTTCACCGACCGTGTGAAGACCAAAGCGCTGGGGCAGAACGTGCTGACGTCCGTGAGCCCGGGGCAGCTCCTCACCAAGATCACCAACGACGAGCTGGCCGCGCTGATGGGCGGCAAGAACGCTGGCATCAACCTCGGTGGAAACCCCACAGTGATCTTGATGAGCGGCCTCCAAGGATCGGGGAAGACCACCTTCAGCGGAAAGCTCGGCAACTATATCCGAAAGAAGGGCAAGCGCGTATTGCTCACCGCAGCCGACGTGTATCGCCCGGCCGCTATTGACCAGTTGGAAACATTAGGCAAGCAGTTGGAGATCGAAGTGTACAGCGAGCGCGAGAACAAAGACCCTGTCAGCATTGCGAAGAACGCCATCGCGCACGCCAAGCAGCACGGTTTCACCGCCGTCATCATCGACACCGCCGGCCGGTTGGCCATCGATGAGAAGATGATGGACGAGATCGCCGCGATCAAGAAGGCGATCGATCCGCAGGAGACGCTCTTCGTGGTGGATGCCATGACGGGTCAGGACGCGGTGAACACGGCCAAAGCGTTCAATGACCGGTTGAATATCGACGGTGTGGTGCTGACGAAGCTCGACGGCGATACCCGCGGTGGTGCGGCACTCACCATTCGTAGCGTTGTGGACAAGCCGATCAAGTTCATCGGCACCGGCGAGAAGATGGAAGCGCTGGACGAGTTCCACCCGGACCGTATGGCGGGGCGCATCCTCGGCATGGGTGACGTGGTGTCGTTGGTGGAACGCGCACAGGAGCAGTTCGATGAGCAGCAGGCGCGGGCGCTGCAGAAGAAGATCGCCAAGGACCAGTTCGGCTTCGATGATTTCTTGGAGCAGATCCAGCAGATCAAAAAGATGGGCAACATGAAGGACCTCATGGGCATGATCCCCGGCGTGGGCAAGGCCATGAAGAATTTGGACATCCCCGACGACGCGTTCAAAGGCATCGAGGCCATCATCCGCAGCATGACGCCCACGGAGCGGAACACTCCGAGCGTGATCAACGGCAGCCGCCGCCAGCGCATTGCGGCAGGCAGCGGTACCAATGTGGCCGAGGTGAACAAGCTGATGAAGCAGTTCGACGAGACCCGCAAGATGATGAAGATGATGGGCGACAAGAGCAAAATGCAAGCGATGATGCAACGGATGCAACAGGCGCAAGGGATGCGGAGGTGATTGTATCTTCGAGGTCGAGACGGTGTTGCTCAAATCCCTAAACGCAATCCTTGGAACAGAATGAAGACCATCTTGACTCTAGCGTTTGCGCTTTTCGCATGCTACGCTTCCGCACAGAACACGGTGTACGACTACTTGACCGTGAACTACAGCAACAACTACGCGTTGAAAGTGCGCCAGATCACGATTACTTCCAATGGAATGCCCACGGAGGCAATCGACATGAAGAAGACGGAGTCGAAGGACTTCTCATCAGACCTGCAGGAGTTCTTCAAGCGAGTCCAGGAAATGGAAGCACAGGGATGGTCGCTTTTTGACACGGATGTATATGTCTACAGCACGTCCACCTATGGCACCACAGAATACGTCTGGGTGATGCGCAAGCCAAAGCATTGATCCAAGGGTTGTGGCAACATGCGGAGGCAGTGAACAAGCTGATAGCAGTTCGAGGAACGCGGGAGTTGGGTGCATACTCACCCCGGCCTTAAGACGGGGCCTCGTCAGTGTGCCATCTGCCTTTACCCTCTCGCAGGGTCTCCGTTTCGGGACCCTTTTATGTTTGCCGAAGTGAAGACGACGGAGTTCTCCGTTCAGTCCGATCCGGGTGGTTACATTGATGTTCATACATGATGTGCCGCCTCGGCGTGTAAGGCCATGGGACCCTAGGTGAGCACTCCGCTACACCGTGACGCAGGAATGGCCTGCACGCTTGGCATCTTCAAGAGAAGGAACAGTACTTAAGGCCGAGCGATCGAGCCCGAATAAAGTAAAAGGAATTTCGATAGGGAGATGGGTGACATGTCGTGGATCCGTTCGATCACAGTTCAAACCCCCAACACGATGAAAGTACAATGCGTAGGAGTAGACATCGCCAAAAATGACTTCAAAGTGGCCTTTGCCACCAAAGGAGAAGATAACAAGCTGTCCTGTACCACGGCGAAGAAGTTCGACAATGCGAAGACAGGCTTCAACCAACTGGTGAGATGGGCAACCAGTGAGATGGACAAAAATGCACCATTGGTGTTCCTGATGGAGGCCACAGGAGTGTATCATGAAAAGCTGGCACATCACCTTCATCGTGCCGGCAAGCAGGTGCATGTAGTGCTGCCCAACAAATTCAAGCACTTCGCAGCAAGCCTGAATTCGAAGTCGAAGACCGATGCGATCGATGCCAAGTTGTTGGCCCGCTTCGGTGTGGAGCGAGAGCATCGGCCATGGAATCCGGCTGAACTCGTCATCAAGCGGATGCGCGATTTCAGTCGCTACCGGGTACAGCTACAAGAACAGAAGACGGCCATCACCAACATCCTTCATAGCAAGGATTATGCGCATGGTGTACCAGCGGATATCAAGAAGAGCAGCAAGAAGGTCATTGCCGTGCTGGAAAAGGAAATCGCGATACTCAGTAAGGAATGGAGAAAGTGGTGAAGAGCGATCCGGAAATTGAAGCCAAGGTGAACAAACTTCGCACCATTCCGGGATGCGGCATCACCACAGTGGCGGCCATAGTGGCGGAGACCAACGGGTTCAAAGAGTTCAAAAGCGCCAAGCAGCTCACCAGCTATGCTGGCTACGACATCGTACACAATGAATCGGGCACATCAGTGCTAAGCAAGACGCGTATCTCCAAGAAGGGCAACAGGTACATGCGCCACCACATGCACATGCCCGCCTTGAGCGCATCCAAGCACATTCCCGAGTTCAAAGCGTTGAAAGAGCGCATTAAGGCCAAAACGGGGATACCGATGAAGGCGCAGGTGGCCGTCCAGCGTAAACTACTGATCCTGATGTACACCCTCTGGAAAAACGACTTGGTCTATGAGAAGGACTACCACTAAAAAAAGGTAGCCCGGAACAATGCCCAGGCTACACAGGATAGTGCTTTGCAGCAACTTCCTTTGGAGGTTTAAAGATAGTTGAAAATAAATCGACAGGACACTTGCATGTTAACACAGTACCTGCGTTCTGACGAAATATTTGCGCTCGTTCGGTTTAGCATTTTATACGTATTAAATGTATACATTCGCCGTATAAACACCGCAGCCATGGATTCCAAGATCACCCTCAGCTTCGATCAGCAGGTCATCGCGCAAGCGAAGGCCTTTGCGGAAGCCAATAACATCAGCCTCTCACGGCTTACTGAGTTCCTGCTCAGCAAGGTGGTCGATCGCCAGTACCGCAGCTTGGATGACCTGCCCGTTTCCGATTGGGTGAACATGGTCAGCGAAGGCGAGGTGGAATACGTGCGCAAGAACAGCGCGAAGAGCGTGAAGAAGGATTACCTCGAAAGCCGGAAGCGGCGTTGAAATTCACTTCACCGCCACGACGCAACGAACGCAATGAGGTCGCAACACAAATTCAAATACCAACGTGGCGTTCCCGTTGCGCCTTTGCGTCGTGGCGGTAAATTCTTCCCCATGCCAACCCAACGCATCTTTCTTGACGCCAACATCCTCGTCACGGTGCTCTGCAACGAGTACCCGCGATTCACGGAATCTGCCCGTGTGCTGAGCTTGGCGGACGATAACCGCTTCGAGGTCTACACGTCGCCGCTTTGCCTCGCCATCGGAGCCTATTTCGCGGAGAAGAAGAACGGCAAGCAGTTGGCCAAGAAAAAGATCGCGTTGCTGTTGGAGAAGCTGAAGATCACCAAAGTGGACGGCACTTCGGCCAAGCGGACCATCGCGAACAAGAAGGTACATGACTTTGAGGACGGCCTTGAGTACTACTCGGCCGTTGATGCGAAGTGTACCTGCATCGTGACCTACGACAAGAACGATTTCCACTTCTCGGAAATGGAAGTGCTGGGTGCTCGCGAATTTCTGTTGAAGCATGCGGTGAAGCTTTGAGGGTTCGGAGGCTGATGGAGGTCGATCCCGGGCTAACGGAGGCCGCAACACATACCTTCGCGGGCCATGAATGAAGTGGAAACCCATCAACTCCTCGATGGCGTGCGTGCATCGAGCGCGATCCGTGAACAGATCAAGATCGAAGCGGTCCTTGTGACGAGGAAGCGCAATAGGTCACCGCACTTAGCCGCCGTACTTGTGGGTGAGGATGCCGCCAGCCAGACCTATGTGTCCAGCAAAGTGAAGTCCTGCGAGGAAGTGGGTTTCCGGAGCACATTGCTGCGTAAGCCTGTAGACACCACCGAAGTAGAGTTGCTTGCACTGGTGGCGCAACTGAACGCGGACGCGGAAGTTGATGGCTTCATCGTGCAATTGCCACTGCCCAAGCACATTGATGAGGAGCGCGTCACCTTGGCCATCGACCCCTCGAAGGACGTCGACGGTTTCCATCCGCAGAACCTGGGCCGCATGATGCTCGGGCTCCCGGGATTCCTGCCCGCCACGCCTAACGGCATCGTGGAATTGCTGAAGTTTTACGAGATCCCCACTTCGGGCAAGCATTGCGTGGTAGTGGGGCGGAGCAACATCGTGGGCACGCCCATGAGCATCCTGATGAGCCGTAATGCCGACCCAGGCAACTGTACTGTTACCATCACCCACAGCCGTACCCAGGACCTGCCTTCCATCACCCGCCAAGCGGACATACTCATCGTGGCCATCGGTAAGCCGGGCTTCATCACGGCGGATATGGTGAAGAAGGGCGCAGTGGTGGTGGACGTAGGCATCCACCGGGTCGACGATCCATCCCGGAAACGGGGCTATCGCCTCTCCGGCGACGTGAACTTCAGTGAGGTGGCCCCAAAGTGTGCATGGATCACACCCGTCCCCGGCGGTGTAGGACCCATGACGGTGACCAGCCTTCTCCTGAACACGTTGAAGGCCGCACGCTCCTAGATCCCCTTGGGACGATTTGGAGGAACCCAACGGCATTTCCCCGATCTTTGGGCGCGATCACGTACTGAACCAAACTGGACCTGCAACATGGCTGAGAACGATCATTTCTACAAGCGAGTTTTTGAAAACAACCGGAAATGGATCGCGGAGAAAAAGGCCGTCGACAAGGATTATTTCACCCGGTTGGCCGAGGGCCAGAACCCGGAGATCCTCTATATCGGTTGCAGCGATAGCCGCGCCACGGCGGAGGAACTCATGGGAGCAGGTCCGGGCGAGGTTTTCGTCCATCGCAACATCGCCAACATTGTGGGCAGTGCCGACCTGAACGCGCTGAGCGTGATCAATTTTGCCATCAGTGCGCTGAAGGTGAAGCATGTGGTGGTCTGCGGCCATTATGGTTGCGGAGGGGTAAAGGCGGCCATGGAGGCGAAAGACATGGGCCTGTTAAATCCGTGGCTCCGACACGTCCGGGACGCGTACCGCCTTCACCGGGTGGAGCTTGACGCCATCAAAGACGATGAACAACGCTATCGACGACTGGTGGAATTGAATGTAGAGGAGCAATGCATCAACGTGATCAAGACCGCAGTGCTTCAGAAGTCATACCTGCGCAACAAGACGCCCACGGTACATGCCTGGGTGTTCGACATGCGTACCGGTGAGCTGGTTGACCTGCACTTCGATTTCCCGGGAAAACTGGAGGAGGTCCGACAGATCTATGACCTAGGGGCGGAGGTTTGAGGGGAAATGCCGGTATTGCGGGCGGATGATCTCGGCATTCCACCGAAAAGTGATGTCCGGGCAATACCGTTGGGCGAGTCCCCCGGCAATGAATGATGGACAACTACGCCGAAAGCTTCCGGCGCAAAGCCGCCATCCGTAGCAGGGCCACTGCGGCATCCACGCCCTTGTTGCCATGTTTGCCGCCGCTTCGTGCGCGGGCCTGCTCGATGTTGTCATCCGTGAGCACGCAGAAGACCGCCGGGCGACCGGTCTTCAAACCCACGTCCATGATGCCCTGGGCGGTGGCCTGGCATACGAAGTCGAAGTGAGGGGTTTCGCCGCGTACCACGCTGCCGATGCAGATCACGCCGTCCAGCGGACGGTGCTCCAGCAGTAACTGTGCGCCCAAGGCCAGCTCAAAACTGCCAGGTACGAGTTCCTCATGAATATCCTTCAAGGTGACGCCGTGTTTGAGCAGGGTCTCCACCGCGCCGTCGCGCATGGCCCCGGTGATCTCCGGGTTCCAAGCGCTCACCACCAGCCCCAAACGCAGACCGGTGCCCCGAGGGACACCGGCAGCGTCATAGTTCGACAGGTCCGTGGTCGCCATGCCTAACCCGCCATGGCTTTGGCACGGGCCGCATACTTCTTCGCCGTGTTGGCGTCCGGCGAGCCGGGGTAGTCGGAGGCGATGCGCCCGAAGCACTTCGCCGCGTTCTTCCAATCGTTCTGCTGCTGGTACACGATGCCGGCCTTCATCAGGAACATCGGGGTGGTGTAATCGCTCTTCACCATGTCGGCGGCCTTCATGAACTGCGTGGCAGCCTCAACAGGCTTGCCGAGTTCCACCAGCACATCGCCCTGGTTGCCCGTGGCCATCACGCGAAGCACGTCGTCGCCGAGGTCTGCGTCCTTGTAATACTGCAACGCAGCTTCGTACTCGCCCTTCTGGTGGTTGATCACCGCAACGTAGAACTTGGCCAAGTTGCCGGTGGTGGTGGAACCATATTCGTCCGCCACCTGTGCGAAGCCGAGAAAATTCCCGTCACCATTGAGCGCGAGGTCCAACGAATCGATCTCGAAATAGTACTGGGCCTTCCAGATCATGTCCTGGGCCTCCTTGGCACGTGGCTCCGAGACGAACTTCTTGTAGCCCAACAGGCCGCCGACGATCACTAGCACGGCCACCACCGCAATGGTGACCGGGGTCTTGTTCTTCTCCAGGAACAATTCGCTCTTGGTGTAGATCTCACCGATATCCAGGTCCTTGCCCTCGTTTACTTCCTTCGACATGTGCGATCAGCCGATTTTTTTGTGGTGCGCAAAAGTAGGTGTTCAGGGCGAACCCGCGACATCGCCCGTCAACGACCGGCACGCGTACGGTTTCAGGGCGCACTCTTCAGGGAGAGAGGAGGATGCACGGGATGGCCGGTCCTATCTTTGGTCCATTCCCATGGACGTCCTGCTCAGTCGCCTTTCCGTGCTCCAGTTCCGCAATCACCGCGAGGCAGGCCTGGAACTGGGAAAGCAGGTGAATTGCCTCATCGGGCCCAATGGCGCGGGCAAGACGAACCTGCTTGACGCGGTGTACTACCTGTCCATGTGCAAGAGCTATTTCGAGCCGCAGGACATGCACAACGTGCTGCACGGGGAGGAGTGGTTCATGGTAAAGGGGACTATGGAGACCCCCTCCGGCGATGATGAACTTTCATGCGCGGTGCGCAAGGGCCAGCGAAAGGTCTTCACACGGAACCGCAAGGAGTATGAACGCCTGGCCGATCATGTGGGGCGCTATCCCGCTGTGATGATCACACCGTACGACGGCCAATTGGTGCTGGAAGGGAGCGAGGTGCGCCGCCGGTTCCTGGACGGCCTCATTGCCCAGTTCGACCGGGCCTATCTGGAGCACCTGATGCGCTACAATCGGGCGCTGGCACAGCGGAATTTGTTGTTGAAACAGATGAACGGCCCACTTTCCCGGAGCATGGCCGAGCCTTGGGACGAGCAACTGATCACCCATGGAGAAGCGGTACACGCAGTACGCAAAGCCTTCATGGCGGACATGGCACCTTTGCTCGTCCGGCACTACGCAGGCATTACGAGTGGCCCGGAGCAGGTGGATCTGAACTACCGCAGCGAACTGGGGGAGGCACGGATGGCCGAGGTGCTGGACCGGCAATGGCAGCGCGACCTCATGGCGCAATACACCACGGGCGGGGTCCACAAGGACGACCTGCTATTCGCCATCGACGGTCGGCCGTTGAAACGCTTTGGCAGCCAAGGCCAGCAAAAGACCTTCCTCATCGCGCTGAAGTTGGCCCAGTTCGACCTTACTGCGGATCGCTCCGGTACCAAGCCGATCCTTCTGCTGGACGACATCTTCGACAAGATCGATCCGCAGCGCATGCGCCACCTGCTAAAACTGTTGGGTGATGGACGCTTCGGCCAGGTCATCATCACCGATACGGACGCCCCCCGCATGCACCGCGCACTGGACGGCCTTGACCTTGACACCCGATTCTTCCTCCTGGACCATCAGGGCATTGTTGCCCAAGGCCCGCAACAGACCATGCAAAAGGCATGAAGCGCAAGAACGACCAGACCATGAAAGAGGCCGTGGACCGGCTGGTGGACGCTTACGGCCTACGGGAAAAGCTGGATGAACAGGCCGTGGCCAGCCTTTGGGACGAGCTCGCCGGGGGCATGGTGGCCAAGCACACGGTGGCCGTGAAGCTGCGCCGGGGAAAACTGCACATCAAGGTGGACAGCGCACCACTGCGGCAGGAACTCACTTTTATGCGCGAGGGCCTGGCCAACACCATCAACGAGAAGTTGGGCCGGAAAGTGGTGGACCAGGTCCACTTGGACTGAGGCCGGGCACCGGCCTGAGATCAGTACTGCTCGCGACCGGTGAAGAAGAAGGCCCCTTCAATGGCGGCGTTCTCATCACTGTCGCTGCCATGCACCGCGTTCTTCGCCTTGCTCTCGGCAAAGCGCTTTCGCAGTGTGCCTTCCGCGGCCTCGGCGGGGTCGGTGGCGCCGATCAGGTCGCGGAAGTCCTTTACCGCGTTGTCCTTCTCCAGGATCGCGGCCAAAACGGGGCCGCTCGCCATGTAGCTCACCAGTTCTCCATAGAAGGGGCGCTCCTTGTGGACCTCATAAAAGCGGCCCGCTTCCTGCTCGGAAAGTTGCGTGTACTTCAGGGAGACCAGGCGGAATCCGCGGGAAAGGACCATGTCCAGGATCTTGCCGGCGTGCCCTGCGGCCATCGCTTCAGGCTTGATCATGGTGAACGTTCTGTTGCTTGCCATCGTATGATCGTTGAAAATCGAGCGCAAAAGTAGCCGCTCGTGCCGTTCAAATTGACCCCGACCCTTGTTTTCTTCGCGGGATCCTGCGACAGCCCCGCCGCAGCGGAGACACCAGCCTGATGATGCAACCCAGATATGTTCTCATTGCCCTTGTGGCAACCCTTTGCTCCTGCGGCTCACCGGCCAACAAGGATGAAAGTAAGCCCGACACCCTCGTGATCGGAGGGGACGATGCCTCGGACCTTACCGAGAACCTCTACCAGATGCCGACGCCGAACGAGCTGTTCCAGATCGTGAAGACCATGTCCGGGGAGGGGCAGAAGCGCATGATGAGCCCGGCCAAGAACGTGGACCGTTATGCCACGATGCAGAAAAAGGCCCTGAATTTCGGGGTGTATGCCACGGATCTGGTCTATGCCAGCAATTACAAGGTCACCAGTGAGGTGGTGCGTTATTACCTCACGTGCAAAAAACTGGGGGACGACCTTGGACTTGGTGGAGCGTTCAGCGATACCGATTTTTCCCGTTTGGAGCGGAATCTTACCCACGGTGATTCCTTGGACGTGATCAGCAATGACGCCTACGAAAGAGCCTACCGCCGCATGCAGGACGATCGCATGGGACCGACCTTGGCCTTGGTACTGGCCGGTGGATGGATGGAGAGCATGCACCTCGTCACCCGGCAGGTGCTTCATTTCGATGCCGCCGACCCCTTGGTGATGCGCGTGGCTGAGCAAAAGACCAGCTTGGACCACTTGATCGATCTGATGGAACAGTACAAGAACGATCCCGGTGTGGCCGGAACAAGGAACGACCTGATCCAGTTGCGGGACATTTATGATACCTTCCCGGTGATCCGCAGCCAGCACCAAGGTGCGTCCCCGAGCGGCAGGCAGATCCTGGGGGACGATGTCACTGTGATCATTACCCCCGAGGGATTCAACGACCTGGTCGATACATTGGAGACCATGCGGGAAAACATCATCAAGCCGGAGGACAGTGTCGACACCCAGCCCAATTCCTGAACTCATGCAACTGCGATCCATTCTTAGCGCCGCCGCCATCACCTTGGTCACCTTGGGCATGGCACAAAGTGAATGTTCCGAATACTGGAAATCGGCCCCGCGCTCCGGGGACAGCCGATTCACGGTGAATGGGCAAAGCAGGGGGGCCAGTATCCAAGTGGGGGTGCCCACCGAGCTCAACGTCATCATCTACAAAGGGCAGGACTATCGGGTATCCTTCGTCTATGATGAAAAGATCATCGGGGACCATGTGATCGCCCGCATCATTGAAAAGGTGCGCCAGCCCAAGCCCGTGAAGGACGCTCATGGGCAAGCTGATCAGGGGAAGCCCGTCTTCGAGGACAACACCAAGGTGATCTGGGACAATCAGGACCATGAAATGACCGATGCTGTGGAGTTCACCGCCACCTCCACCAAGCGGATCGCCATTGAGGTCACCGCCCCGGGCATACCGGAGGATCCCAAGAGCAAGAATAGCGGGAAGAAGATGACCGATATCGGTTGCTTGGGGATCTTGATCGAGCATATGCCGACGCCTGCCATCGGTTTCTGAGAAGACTTAGGAGGAAGGTCAGGGCCGTATGGAGCGGACCGGGCTACTTTTGGTGCCAATGAAGTTCCCCTCGGCTCCTCCGGCGGCCATTGCCGCATTAGTCGCACTGCTCGATGCCCCGAAGCGCATCGCCATCACGACGCACTTCAATCCGGACGGCGACGCCATGGGCAGCAGCCTTGGTTTGTCGCATGTCCTGAAAGCACTGGGCCATTCCGTCCAGGTGGTCCTGCCCAATACTGCACCTGGAAATCTGCGTTGGATGCCCGGCCATGATCTGGCGATCGACCATGATACGGCCAAGGAAGCGAGCGAAACGGCCGTGCGGGAAGCGGAGATCCTGTTCTGTCTGGACTTCAACAGGCCTGACCGCGTGCAAGGATTGGAACAGGTTGTACGTGCGGCCCCGGTGAAGGTCCTTATTGATCATCACCGCGACCCGGACACATGCTTCAGGGTAAACTTCAGCGACATCACGGCATCTTCCACCTGCCAGATGGTGCATGACGTGATCATGGCGATGGGCCATGGTGATCTGATCGACAGGGATACGGCCAACTGCTTGTATGCCGGAATCATGACGGATTCCGGCTCCTTCCGATTCTCCAGTACCACGCCGCACACGTTGCGTGTGGCCGCCGATCTTTTGGATCGGGGGGCCGTTCCCCACTTGATCCATGCCGCCATCATGGAGGACAATACCGTGGACCGGCTTCGGTTGACGGGCTTTGCGCTCAGCGAACGGTTGCAGGTTCTGGACGGAGGAACAGCAACGGTGATCGCGCTTTCCATGGCCGATCTGGACCGGTTCAACTATGTCCCCGGCGATACGGAGGGACTTGTGAATTATGGGCTCGGTGTACGGGGTGTCCGTCTTTCCGCCTTCCTGGCAGAGCGTAAGGACCTCATCAAGATCAGCCTGCGCTCCAAAGGCAATTTGCCCGTGAATGAGTTCTTGGCCGCCCATTTCGAAGGCGGTGGGCATGCCAATGCCGCCGGTGGACGATCAACCTCATCCTTGGAAGAAACCGTAGCCACCCTCGTCCGGGAACTTCCGGCTTTCTTGGCCAAGCATCCGGAATGAAGCATCCGGCCTTCATTCTTGCATTGTTGTTCGTCGCCTGCGGCGAAGGCCGCACGCCGCCACCGGCACGCATTGGACATCGCATTGCCCCACCCGACAACAGCTTGTTGGACGAGAACAAGCGCATGGCAGAACGCGAGGAGAACGATATCCGCGATTGGGTGGAGCGGCAAGGCGTCCCCATGGTCTCTACCGGGACCGGACTGCGGTACAAGCTGGTGCGTGACATGCCGGGGGACACGGCGAGACCGGGCCAATTAGCCGTGCTGAACTACGCCGTCTATCTGCTGAACGGCGATACGTGCTACGCCTCCACACCGGGCACTCCGAGCTCGTTCCGCATCGAGCATGCCGACGTGGAAAGCGGCCTGCAGGAAGGTGTGCAGCATCTTTCCGTGGGCGATAGCGCCGTGCTGGTGATCCCCAGTGCGCTTGCGTTCGGCCTGCTGGGCGATCGGAACAAGATCCCCATGAGGAGCACCGTGGTGTATCACATCGGCCTGGTGGCGCTGGAAAAATGATCCGTGCGTGCTTCGGAAGCTTATTAATTCTGGCCTTGCTCGCAGGCTGCGATCGTTCACCCTTGCGCGGAGGGAGCAAGATCGCGGAGGATGTCTATTGGCGCTTGAACGCGCTGGGCGATGGCGAGCGGACCCCGACGGACAGCGATAGTGTGTTGGTGCGCGTACGCGTGGCCAGGCCAGGTGCTTTCGCAGGCTCAGTTTACAGCACGGAACGTTGGTACGGCATGGGCGGGGAGAAAGGCACGTCGAAGTATTTCGCGCGTTTGAGAGAGGGCGACAGTGCCACCGTGATGCTCCTTTCCGGTGCCACACCTTGGAAAGACCTCGGGGCCACTTCGCCGGGATCAGGAAAGGACACCGGTTGGGTCACCATGGAACTGTCCATGCTGAAGCTCCGCTCGATGGCGGGATCCCGTGAACTGCAACGGGCCGTGCTGATGGCACGGACCGGGTCCGATGAACAGCGGATACTTGCGGATTTCTTCTCGGGATCCAATGCCGAATGGAAGCAGGCCTTGGGTGTGTACTACGTTCTGGACTCCACCAATGAGGCGGGGCCGCGCATCCAAAGCGGCCAACTAGTGACCTTGGCCTACACCGCATCCTTCCTGGACAATGGGAGGGTCTTTGATGAGGAAGAAGATGGGCTCACGTTCCGCTTGGGCGACCCCGATCAAGTGATCAAGGGGTTGGAGGCCGCGGCACACCTGTTGCCACGCAATGGGGGGAAGGGCCGTTTCGTCATTTCCTCCAATTTGGCTTTCGGGCCGAAGGGTTCAACATCGGGCATCGTTCCGCCGTGGACACCAGTGTTGTACGAGGTGCGGGTGGTGACGGTGGAATTGAGTGCAGCGGGGCCATCCTAGTCCTATCGACTTTGGGGCTGTCCCCTTTCAATTATTGTCCCGGATCGCGCCCGGTGGGTTGAACAGCCCCCAATCGTCCCAGAAGTAGTCGGAATCCTTGAAAGTGGCCACCCATTCCGCGAACAGGGGTTGGAATTCGCTCACCGCTTGGCGCAGCAGGTTGAAATGGTCTTCCTCCAAATGCCCGGCGATCTCCAAGCCGCGCAAACAGGTCACCAGTTCCCGGCATGCCCGGCGGACCAATGCAGCGTATTCCATCTGCAGGTCGTACATGTTCATGCTTTGTGCCCCTGCCAGTTTTCCTGAAATGGTATAGGCATATTCAACCATGTCACGCTTTGTGCCCTCGAGCATTTCGTCCTCGAAACCGCCGTGCTCCTTTTGCTTGTCCTTGATCTCGTCGGGAGCGGCCGTTACGATGGCCAAGGCCAGTTCCGTGATCTCCATGGCCTTTTTGAACAAAGGCGTGTCGCGGTGGTCTTTGCGGTCCTCGAACGCTTCGTCCCCGAAGGCATCCGCGTTAAAATCATCATCGTCGAACATCACCGATCGGTTATTGCGTTGAACGGCTCCGCAGGGTCAATCCTTCACCTTCTCGAACACCATGCGGTAATGCTCGAACACCTCCTTCTCGAACACCTGCAGGTTGGGCTGGATGCGGTAGCGGCGCACCCACTTGCGGAAATCGCTGCTGAAGAGCTTCGGTAGTAGGGTGCCGTAGAGCATGTACTTCTCCCACTGGAATTTGTTGAAAGCCTTGGTCCACCGGTCGATGGTCTCGATGTAGTCCAAGCGGCCGCTGTCGATGGAGACGAGCTTGAAGTGTTCCTTCGCCGGTTCGATCATGCCTTCGCTTCCGTAGGGCAGCCAGGAGCCGGGGAAGACGTCGCAGACGAGGTCCATCAGCTCCTCATTGCTGTAGTCGTACTTCTTCTTGTACACGTTGGTCTGCCCGAATTTGATGTCCTCGAACTTCACCATGTTGGGGCCGAAGACCATGGTCTGGCAATAGAAACGGCCACCCACCGGGAGCAGGTCGCTCATTTGCTTGAAGTAGGTCTTATAGATCTCCTCCTGTTTGCCGGCTTTGTATTCCTCGATGGAACACAAGTGTTCCGGACTGCCCATGGCCGCCACCGCATCGAATTTCCCGAAGGTGGTCGGCGTGATGTCCTTGGAATTCATCTGGTGGACGTTCAAGCCGTTCTTCTTGCAAGCATCGGCCTGCCCTTGCGCGAGCACCACACCGTACGCATCCGCGCCATGCTCACCGAGGTAGTTTACGAAAGCGCCCCAGCCGCAGCCGATGTCCAGCACCTTGTCACCCTTCTTGATGTTCAGATTGTCCCAGATGAATTTGTGCTTCTTCTCCTGGGCCTGCTCCAGCGTTAGGCTGAAGTCGCCATCGAAACGCGCGCCGCTGTAACCGCCTTTCTCTCCCAGGCTGAGCCGGAAGATCTTGTCCATCGTGGTGTAGTGCGCGTCGAGGTCCTGCTGATCTGCCATGTGGATGTTTTTCGGGTGGCGAATGTAGGCGCTGGGGGACGCACGTTCAGGGCTTTGGCATCAATGATCGTGTTCCCCGGTTCCTTTCGTCAGCTCGCTCAACAGGTAGTAGGCACCCTTCACTACTATCCGTGCTATTGGATCCACGGGTTCCAAAGGCACCACTTCCGTGTAGCCCAACTCGCTGGCGCCGATGCGCACCGCCACCTGTTTAAACGTGTTCGGCCCTGCCTCCACGAAGATGTAGTGCTCGTCGCCATTGCTCACCACGGCCTCGTTAGGCAGGCTCCAGGCCGAGGTGCTGTCGGTCATGATCAACGCCTCGATGTACATGCCGGGCATAAGCTCCTCGCCGTTGTCATCCAGTTTGCCATGGGCCAGCACGGCCTGCTGATCGCGCTCGAAGGCCTTGTTCACCGCGTAGATCGTAGCGCTGTGTTGCCCTACGGGTTCGCCGGCATGGCCGAAGACCACCTTCTGCCCGGCATGCACCCGGGCCACGTCCTGCTCAAAGAGATTGAGGTCGATGTGCAGGCCGCTATTATCCACCACCATGAAGAGCGGAGTGTTCGGCTCCGCGAACTGGCCCAAGGTGATCGCGATGTGCTGCAAGGTTCCTGCGATCGGCGAACGAACGGAATACGTGGAGCTGATGTCTTGCGCTGAGAGCCGAGCGGGGTCCGTGCCGAAGACGCGCAGCTTCGCTGCCATCCCGGCCTGTTTAGCGCGGGCCACGTCGGCATCGGCCTCTGCCCGCTCCAAGGTCTTGGTGGCATTGATGCGCTCGTCGTGCAGATCCTGTTGCCGCTTAAGGTCCGCGTTCAGCGCGCGCAGTTCGGCGCTGGTCTCCAAGTAGTCTTGCTGTAGTTGCAGGAATTCCATGTTCTCAACGGTAGCCAGCACTTGCCCTTTACTGACGACCTGTCCTTCACGCACAGGGATCCCGCGTACTAAGCCACCGGCCAGCACGCTCACCTGTGCGCTCTTGTCCGGAGGAAGCACAAGTCGCCCATTGGCTTTCAATGAAGTGCTCAGTCCGCGCTTTTCCATCGTGCCGGTAACCAGCCCAATGGCCTTGATCTGCTCAGTGGTGAGCGCCACTTCGGGACCGTGTGCGCCGGGTGCTTCATGTGCGTGTTCATCGGCAGCAGGAGCGGTTGTTCCTCCGCCACAGGCGACCAAAGCGAAAAGTATCAGCACGATGGCTGATGGCATCAATGTCCGCTTCGCGAGGCCTTCATGGAGCATGATCATCTGATCCGCATTTTCGTTCTTCATCTGCAAGTGCATTAAAGCCCAATCAGGGCGTTGAGGTGGATCATGGTGAGGCCGAGTTCATACCGGATGCGGAGGTGTTCCGCATCGATGCGGCGGGCCTGGTCGATGCCTTGGATGAACTCGAGATAGCCTGCGTCGCCGTTGAGGTAGGCGCGTTGCGCATCATTGCGCAAAGTGGTGGCGAGCGTGGCACCTGAGCTTTCGTAGTAGGCCAAGCTTTCGCGAAGTTGTGCCGAGCGTGCCTGTGTGCGGGCCAGTTCAGTGGCGCGGCTACGGCGCAGTTCCTCCAGCCGCTGCATCGCGATCTTGCTGCGAATGCGAGCGGCCTTGGTGCGTGCGCCCTGCCCGCTGCCGGGTAACGGGATCGAAGTGCCGATGAGGTAGCCAGTGAAGGGTGAAGCCCCGTCGATGGTCTGGTAGAAGCCACCGCCTTGAAGCGTTGGCGCCCATTGGCTGCGCTCCATTTTCCAGGCTTCTTCCGCGAGCGATGCCCGTTGCTGTTCCTGCGCCAGCAGCGGGTCCGTTCCGCCGCCGGGGTCCGGTGCGCGGGACAATGCGCTGAGCGCCGAAGTGTCCGGCGCCGCACCGCCCAAGGGACCGGTCCATTGCTCCAGTTCAGTGGCGTAGATGGCGATGTCGGCCTGTGCCTTCTTCAGTTGCACATGGGCCTCATCGGCGGTGCTTTGTGCGCTCACTTTTTCCAAGCGGCCGCTTTCACCTGCTTCGAATTTGTGTGCCGCGAAGGCCGCGAGGGTGGAGTAGGAGCTGTCCATCAGCTGCATCAGGCGCAGGTTTTCCATGCCCATGGCCCATTGCAGGTAGGCACTGGCCGCGCTCTCCTTCACCAGCGCACGGGTGCCGGTCCTTCCGGTCTCTGCCAACAGCACACTTTCCTTCAAGTAGCGGGCGCGATGCGCGATGGCAGTGGGGAAGGGAATGCCCGTGGTGGCCTGGATACTGATGTCATGGACGGAACTGTTGATCTGTCCACCTTGCAGTTGTGCACCGAGCGGTTCCAGCTGAAAGGCGGTTTTCCGAAGCGCTTCCTGTTGCCGGACTTCCAACTCAGCCGCTGTGATCGCAGGATGTGTGCGCAACGCCCGGGCCACGGCGCTATCAAGTGAAAGCACCGGAGCCTGCGCCTGCACGGAGTTTCCGAGGAACAGCAGTGCGATCACGGAAGCCGTACCGATCCCACGTCCTCCCTTACCTCCATTACCACCCTTACCTCCATCACCTCCTTCCTCTTTCCTCCTGCGCGAAAACACCAAGTGATAAAGCACCGGAAGCACAGCCAGCGTGAGCAACGTCGAAGTGATCAAACCACCGATGACCACCGTGGCCAAAGGACGCTGCACCTCACTTCCCGGACTGGTGCTGATCGCCATGGGCAGGAAGCCGAGCGAGGCCACCGCCGCCGTGGCCAGTACGGGGCGCAAGCGGGCAAGCGTGCCACTTACCACACGGTCCGTCACATCCGAGATGCCTTCACGGTGCAACTGGTTGAAATAGCTGATGAGGACGATGCCGTTCAGCACCGCCACGCCGAAGAGCGCGATGAAGCCCACACCCGCGCTAATGCTGAAGTCCAGCCCGCGCATCCACAGGGCGAACACGCCGCCCACGGCCGCCATGGGCACCGCGCTGAAGATGATGAGCGCCTCGGCGAAAGACTTGAATGCGAAGAAGAGCAGCACAAATATCAGCGCCAGCGCCAAGGGCACGGAGATCATCAGCCGCGCGCTGGCTTCCTGCAGGTTCTTGAAGGTCCCGCCGTAGGCAACGAAGTAGCCTGTTGGCAAGGGCAGTTTCTGTTTGATCAAGGCTTGGATGTCCTCCGCAACGCCTTGGATGTCGCGGCCCCGGACGTTCGTCTCCACCACGATCCGTCGGGCACCGTCCTCGCGGCTAACCTGTGCGGCGGCGCTTTGAAAACCGATCTCCGCCAGTTGGCCCATCGGCATCTGTGAACCGTTCGGCAACGGCACCAAGAGGTTCTTCAACTTATCCGGGTCGGCGTCGCGCATGTCGGCCATGCGCACCACGAGATTGAAACGTCGCTCGTCCTCGTAGACCACGCCCGCCGTTCCGCCGGCCAGCGCGGTGTTCAGCACCCGGTTCAGGTCGGCGATGTTCAGGCCGTACTGTGCGATGCGCGCCCGGTCGTACTTCACCACGAGCTGCGGCATGCCGGTGACCTGCTCCACCTTGATGTCCGTGGCACCGGGTACAGTGGCGATCAACGCGGCGGCGGCATTGGCCGATTTGAAGAGTTCGTCAAGGTCGTCGCCGTAGATCTTCAACGCGATATCGCTCTTCACCCCGGCGATCAGCTCGTTGAAGCGCATCTGGATCGGCTGCTCGAAGCTGAGGTTCATGCCGGGGATCACACTGAGCTTCTCATTCATCAGTTCCGCCATCTGCTCCCTGTCCTTCGTCGTTTTCCAATCCTTCCGGTCCTTCATCACGATGATCAGGTCCTGACTTTCGATGGGCATGGGGTCCGTGGGTATCTCACTGCTCCCGATCTTGCCGACCACCTCCTTCACCTCGGGAAAGTCCTTCAGCAGGATACGGGCCAGTTGGTCGCTCACTTCAATGCTTTGACTGAGGTTGCTGCCCTGCCTAATGGTGACATTGGTGGCGAAATCGCCTTCATCCAATTCCGGGATGAACTCGCCACCCAAACGGCTGAAGACAAAGAACGCCGCTACCATCAGTACCAACGCGCCGCCGATGGCGATGCGCCGATGATGCAGGAGCCCGCGCAACTTCGGAGCGTACCAGTTCTGCAAGCGATGGATCATGCGTTCGCTCCAGCTCTCACCTTTCGGGATCTTTTTCCCCATGAAAATGGAGACAGCCCACGGCACGTAGGTGAGGCTCAGGATCAAGGCGCCGATGATCGCAAAGCTCACGGTAAAGGCCATGGGGCGGAACATCTTGCCCTCCACGCCGATCAGCGCGAAAATGGGGACGTAGACGATAAGGATGATCACCTGCCCGAACACCGCGCTCTTCATGATGCCGCCTGCGCCACGGATCGTCTCATCGTTCATGTTCTCAGCGGTTATGCGCTGGCCCGCGTAGCGTTGGTGCAAGGCGAACATCATGCCTTCCACCACGATCACCGCGCCGTCCACGATCAGACCGAAGTCCAGCGCGCCCATGCTCATCAGGTTGGCGCTTTGCCCGGCCAATACCATGCAGCCAATGGCGAAGAGCAGTGCGAGCGGGATCACACTGGCCACGATGAGGCCCGCGCGCCAGTTGCCCAGCAGCAGCACCAGCACCGCGATCACGATCAGCGCGCCCATCAGCAGGTTGTGCTCCACGGTGCCGATGGTCTGGTCCACCAGTTTCGAGCGGTCGACGAAAGCATCGATGTGTACGCCTTTCGGCAGGCTGTGCTGGATCTCCTTCACCCGTTCCTTCACGGCGGTGACTGTGGCCATGGCGTTGGCGCCCTTCAGCATCAACACCACGCCGCCCACGGCCTCGCCCTCGCCGTTGCGCGTCATCGCGCCGTAGCGCACCGCATGCCCAAAGCGCACTTCGGCCACATCGCGCACGCGCACCGGACTGCCGCCGCGCGCGCTGATCACGATGTTCTCCACGTCCTTCAGCGAGGAGATCACGCCTTCGCCACGGATGAAATAGATGTTCGGTCCTTTTTCGATGTAGCTGCCACCGGTGTTGGCGTTGTTGTTCTCCAGGGCGTTGAACACGTCCATCAGCGAGAACCCTGCACCGGCCAAGCGGCGCGCATCCACGCTCACCTCGTACTGTTTCAACAGGCCGCCGAAGCTGCTCACATCGATCACCCCGGGTACGCCCAGCAAGTGTTTGCGCACCACCCAATCTTGCAGCGTACGCAGTTCCAACAGGTCGTACTTGTCCTTATGAGCGCTGTCCACGGCGAGGGTGTATTGGAAGATCTCACCCGTACCGGTGGTGGGCGGGGCGATCTCCGGTGTACCGTAACCGGGCGGGATCTGCGCCTGCACCTCCGTGATGCGCTCCGCGACCAACTGCCGCGTGAGGTAGAGCGGTACCTCGTCCTTGAACACCACGGTGATCACCGAGAGGCCGCTGCGCGAAACACTGCGCAATTGCACCACGTCGGGCAGGTTCTTGAAGGCCTGCTCCAGCGGGAAGGTGATGAACTGCTCCACCTCCTGCGTGGCGAGGTTGGGCGCGATGGTGTTCACCAGCACCTGGTTGTTGGTGACGTCCGGCAGCGCGTCGATGGGCAATTGCGTTACGGACCAGGCGCCCCAGCCGATGAAGGCCAAAAGCAACAGGCCGATGATGAGCTTGTTGCGGACGCTGAATGTGATGATGCGATCGATCATGCGATGGATCTAATTCTATTGAGGATGAATTTTGGCGATCGGCCCGTGCAGGGCATCCGTAGCGTCGAGCCATTGGCGCGACTGGATGCAATTACATGGAAAATGCACGGGGCAAAGCCACACCGTGCCGGGCGGAAAGCCGCCCTATGCCCGCTTTGGCGGGTTCCAAATATTCCCGGAAAACGCGCTCAGTGCCATCGGAACATCCGGGCAGGCCAAGACCTGTACAGCCGGGTTCAATAGCACGAACTCTGTTGGCCACTCCGGGAAAAATGCCGGTGAAGCACACGCACAAAGCAGCTCGTCACAGCCGTCATCAAAGGGATTGTGGTCACCATCGTGTTCATCGTGTCCGTGTACCTGCTTATCGTGATGGCCGAGATCGCTGTGGTGCTCCAGCACGTGCAGCACGGCTTGTGGCACGCGCACCCATTCATGCAGCTCCAAGGCACTGAAGCCATAGAGAGCGAGAACGAGGGAAAAGAGGACGGTGCGCATGATGGTGGCGCAAATGTAACCCGTGTTGGTCGGGTTGAATGGTGATGGATGTCACAAGGCGGTTGGATCGAAGGGTAGGCACGAGAGGACGGCGCTTCTTTGGCGGAGATGCTTTTTGGCGCCTAACTCTCGCACCAGATATGAAGTGGATCAGGCGAAGTCACTCCGCCGCAAGGCGGATCCAATCCTGTCAATCCTGTAATCCTGTCAAAAAATCACGTCTGGACCTGCGTTCATCCGCGTCCACGCGCCTTCGCGTTGCCGCTTCGGCGAAGCAAGGTCAGCGGTTTCTCCATAAACGACAAAGACTCCGGCTTTCACCGAGGTCTTTGTGATCCCGCTGGGGCTTCCCGATTCCTTCGTCGCCCGGGATAAACTTCTTGCCCCCTGTTGAAAAGAAGAAACCCCGGCGAAAAGCCGAGGTTTCTGTGATCCCGCTGGGGCTCGAACCCAGGACCCTTACATTAAAAGTGTAATGCTCTACCAGCTGAGCTACAGGATCAAAAACGCTTCCCACCAAGGGTGTTCTGCGATTTGAGGGCGCGAAGGTAAACATCCGGTCCACTTCGGCAAACACCTGTTCAATTCTTCGCGATCAAGGGCAGCCGCTCGAAGGGCTTTGATCGGTCGAAGAGGTAGCGGAACGTGGCCAAAGTCCTGTAGTTGGTGGCGCCAAGGCTCTCGCAGACCCGCAGCATCTTCGGGTTGAAATCACCGATCCAGGTGAGCACCGTGTCATCGTAGCGGCCCGTCTCCATCAACCATTTGCTCAGGTGGACGATCATCACGCCCTCCACGCCTTTGCCCTGCCATTCCTTCACCACGCCGAACACGATCCCGGTCATGGTCTTGGCCGTGCCCTTCCATTTGTGCCAAAGGAATTTCAGTTTGCCAAGCCAGTTCAAGTCGCCGTCCACGTAGCGGAAGATCTCGTTCAGCTCCGGCAGGTTCACGAAGAAGGCGATGGGATTTTCCTTGTGGTAGACGAACACGACGATGCGTGGGTCCATCACGGGCTTCATCTGCTTGATGGTCTTCAACGCCACCTCCTTCGGCATGGGCTTGAAGTTCTCGTGGTCCACCCAGGCGGCGTTGAGCACGGTGCGGAAATCCTCCGCGAGCTTTTCCGGGGTCATGCCCCGAACATCGCGCACGGTGATGTCCGGGTCATCCTCGAACTGCTGGTACTTGCGATGGAAGATGGGTTGCACCGGGGTGATGGCGGAACGCTTGAAAAAGAGCTGCTTGAAGTAGATCTGGAAGCCATAGGCCTCGAACAGCTTCACGTAATACTGCGGGTTGTAGTTGGTGCCGTAGATGGGTAGGTCCGTGAAATTCTCGGTCAGCAGGCCCCAGAACATGTTGCGCTCGCCGAGGTTCACCGGGCCGTCCATGGCCTCCATGCCTTGGGCCTTCAGCCAATCGCGGGCGGTGTCGAACAGCAGGTCGGCGGCTTTTTGGTCGTCGATGCACTCAAAGAAGCCGCAGCCGCCGGTGGGTTGCTGCTTGTCGGTCCAAGCCGTTTTGGGGTCAATGAACGCCGCGATCCTCCCTGCGGCCTTACCGGCATCATCACACAGCACCCAGCGCTTGATCGCACCGGCTTTGCGGTCCTTGCGGGCTTGCAGCAGCTTATTCTTCCCGGGGTCGAAGACTTTCTCCACGTCTTGCTTCAGGTGCGGCACCCAATTGCTGTCGTCGGCGTAGATCCTCCAAGGCACGCGCATCCAGTCGTGCAGAGCCTTTCCTTCAGTGGCCTCAACAATTTTCATCGGCGCGAAGATCGGTGTTGCTGGTTGGAATGGTACTGGGTAGAATTGAGTACCGAGTACAGGGTGCCGGCAGTACGGCTGGAGTACCCCAGACCCTGTACTCAGTACCCGATACCGTTCCTACCTTGTCCCCATGCGCGTGTTCATCATCGGCTTTATGTGCAGCGGCAAGAGCATCGTGGGGCGCGAGTTGGCCACCATGACGGGGCGCCGGTTCGCGGATATCGACCGGGTGATCGAGCAGCGCATCGGCCCGATCCTGCCGTGGATGAAGCAGCACGGAGAGGCCAAATTCCGGGAGGTGGAAAGCGAAGTGCTCGCCGAGCTCTTGCAGGAGGAGGATGTGCTGGTGGCGTGCGGGGGAGGAACGCCCATGGCCTCGGACAACATGGAACGGATGCTCGCTGCGGGCACCGTGGTGTATCTGGACGTGCCACATGAGATCCTGGTGGAACGTGCGCGGCGCTCCGGTGGCGACAGGCCCTTGCTTTTCGGACTGAAGGACGATGCCCTGAGCGATCGGATCAAGGAGCTGATGCTGGTTAGGGAGCCGAAATACCGGCGGGCCCCGGTGCATGTGCCGGGCGGTGGCACGCCTGCCGAAACCGCAAAGCAGATGGCGGAGATGCTCGGCCTTCAGGAAAGGTAGACGGTGTCCTTCTTTCCCAGTTCCACGCTGATGTGCTCCTGCAAGGTGGTGCTGAGCGTGAGGCCCACGATGTCCGCACGGATGGGGTAGGCCCGGTGCAGCCGGTCCACCAGCACCACGGTGGTCAGCCGCTTCAATGGGGACTTCACCAGATGTGCCGCCGCATGCATCAATGTGCGTCCGCTCATCAGCACATCATCCACGAGTATTACCACCCGGCCGTCCAGCTCTCCGTCCTTCACGTTGAACCGAACGGGCTTGTTCAACGGATCGTCCTTATCCAGCGCGAGCTCGAGCAGGTCGATCTTCAACGGGGATATTTCCTCAAGCAGCAATTTGATACGCACGGCCAGCTTGGCTCCCCGTGGTGCCACACCGACCAGCACCAAACCGGTCTCATGCACATTGTCCTCGTACAGGCGGAACGCCATCCGGCGCAGTTTGCGCTGGATCCGGTCGTGTTCCAATACCACGGTGCGTTCGGCGGCCATGGGCCGAAAGTAAATGGCAAGTGCGCACCGGCGGTGATTTGGTGGACATCGCGCGTGAAGCGTCCTTTGTACTTTCAGCAAACCCTCGCTTCATCCGTCATGCTCATTGTTCTTTCCCCCGCTAAGAGTTTGGACGAAACGCCCATTTCAATCATGCGCGCTACGACCACGCCCGTCTTTGCGTCGGAAAGCGCGCTATTGGCGGAGAAGCTGAAAACCCTTTCCCCGGCACGGCTGAAAAAGCTCATGGACATCAGCCCGGAGCTGGCCGCGTTGAACAATGCGCGCTATCAGGAATGGGCTTCCGCACCGCTGAAGAAACCTGCAGCGCTGCTGTTCAATGGCGAAGCCTACCGCGGCCTGGACGCGAAGACGCTCGATACCGCCGACCTGCGTTTCGCACAGCGCCACCTGCGCATGCTCAGCGGCCTGTACGGGGTTCTGCGGCCCATGGATATCATCGCCCCTCACCGACTGGAGATGGGCACGAAGCTTTCGATGGGCCGGGGCAGGAAGGACCTTTATGCCTTCTGGGGGGATCGCATCACTGAGGAATTGAACGCGACCTTGCGGAAGAACGGGGAGAAGGTGCTGGTGAACCTCGCCTCGGCCGAATACTTCAAAAGTGTGCGGGCCGAAAAGCTCGCTGCCCGGGTGATCACGCCCGTATTCAAAGAGCATACGGTCAAAGGGCTGAAGATGGTGGCGGTCTACGCCAAGCACCAGCGCGGGGCGATGTGCCGCTGGATCATCAAGCACCGGCTGGTGGAGCCGGAGGGCCTCAAACACTACGATGGCGACGGTTATAGGTTCGATCCGAAGGGCGGCTCGGCCAATGATTGGCTTTTTGTGCGGTGAGTTTTTAGCGTTCCGGACCTTGGTAGGGTAATTTTGCAGCGTGGCACTCTTCATCCTTTCCGCCCTTGGCCTGCTGTTGCTGGCCTACTCGGGGATCTGCTTGTTCTATTGGGTCTTTCAGGAGAAGTTCATCTTCGTCCGCTTTACTCTGCCAGAGCGGTTCAATTTCAACTTTGCACAGCCCTTCGAGGAACTGCGGATGGAACGGCCGGACGGGGCAGTCCTGCATGCACTGCATTTTACGGTGCCGAAGCCCGAAGGGGCGGTGCTGTACCTCCATGGCAACACAGGAAGCCTGCGACGGTGGGGGAAACGGGCCCCGCGCTTCACCACCCTGCGCCATGCCGTGCTCATGCCGGATTACCGGGGCTATGGCAAGAGCTCGGGAAGGCTCTCGGAGGCGGCTTTGCACGCGGATGCGCTCGCCTGGTTCGACCGCTTGGCGGAGCTTTACGGTGAAGGGAATGTGGTGATCTACGGCCGGTCTCTCGGTTCCGGGATGGCAGTGCCCATCGCCGCCGCACGGTCCCCCCGCTCGCTGATCTTGGAATCCCCTTATGCCAGTTTTCTGGACGTGGCCCGCCATTATCTCGCCATCCTGCCATACCGCTGGTTGCTGAAGTACCGCTTTCGGAGCGATGTGGCGATCAAGGGCGTAAAATGCCCGGTCTTCATCTTCCATGGCAAGCGCGACCCTTTGGTCCCTTATAGCAGTGCCTTGCGCCTATATGCTTCCATCCCCGTGGAGGTACACCGCGAGCTGGTCACCTTTTCCAAGGGCTACCACAGCGATCTGGCGGGCTATCCGCGTTTCCGGAAAAAGCTCCGGACCATTTTGACCATGGACCGCGGTCCTGCCCCGGCCCGTTAAGGATCGCAAAGCGATGCCATTGGACCAGTAGTAATGTACCTTCGCGCCCCAGAATAAAAAGATAACATGAACCTCAAACTTTCTCTTTTCACCGTACTTGCCGTGTTGTTGAGCGCTTGTGGCAATCAAGCCACCGGCCAAAAAGAGCACACCGTGGAACTGAAGTCCACGCGTGATTCGGTGAGCTACGGCATCGGCAGCGATGTGGGACACAACCTCCAGATGAACCTCAAGCAGTCCGGACTGGATTCGTTGAACATGGACGCCCTGTTCTCTGGCATGCGCGACGCCATGGACAGCACCGAGCGGATCAGCACCGACAAGGTGAAGGCGATCGTTCAGGCCTATATGATGGAGGCCCAAAAGACAGTGATGGCCAAGCAGCAGGCCGAAGCCGATGCAAGCCTTGCGGCCGGCAAAGCCTTTCTGGCGGAGAACGGCAAGAAGCCAGGTGTGACCACCACCGCCAGCGGGCTTCAGTATGAGGTTCTGCAAATGGGCAAGGGTCCGAAGCCTGTCGCCACGGACAGTGTTACCGTCAACTACAAGGGAACTTTGCTCAATGGCAAGGAGTTCGACAGTTCCTATAAGCATGGCCAGCCGGCCACCTTCTCGTTACAGGATGTGGTACCGGGTTGGGCGGAAGCTGTGGAGCTGATGCCCGTCGGCTCCCGCTTCAAGGTCTACATTCCGAGCGAACTGGGATGGGGTGAACGAGGAGCAGGTCAGGATATCCCGGGGAACAATGTGGTCGTCTTTGAACTGGAACTCCTGAGCATCCCGACTAATAAGTAAGCTGATCCATCGTATTGCAAAGAGGCCCGGAGCGATCCGGGCCTCTTTGGTTTTCAGGTCCTGTGCGACGCGGGTCCGGGGTCACACGGTGCCAGGGCCATCCGGCAGCGCTTTCCAATGCGTGACCTGCTCAAAGAAGCAATTGCTGCTCCCTTCGCCTAACCAGAAATGGCGGTGGGTCTTTCTGCCGGTCTTGCTGGGGTTCTTGATGAACCAATCCTCGGCGAAGCGAAGGATCACCACGTTGCGTTCCTCTTTTTCCGCGAGTCCCTGCAAATGCACGGAATTGCCGGGCAACCAGCAGAGCACACGTTGGCCATCGGCCGGGAGGCGTTCCGTGCACGGGATCCAGGGCTGGCTCATATCAAGGACGGCGAACAGGTCATTCCGATGGCGTTATTCACCTAATAGATCGGGTGGTACTTCCGGTGAGAGCACCGTCTCCGTGAAGTGCTTTACGGCCGCTCTGGACCGCTCCCGTATCTCCGGAGCGGCTTTCGCGAACATCTTCTCGCCCTCTTTGCGGATCATGTATTTCACCACGTCCTCATGTATTTCCAGGCCGGTATCCGTGATGTAACAGGCTTTGCTCCGGGTCCAGTGCCACATCAAGAGGGTGGACAGCCGGACCGAGGATCGGTCGTGCAGCGCACCGCCTTGGGTTATCAGGCCTTGGCTCTCCGGGTAGGTGACAAGCGTCTTGATCACCGTCCGGATGCAGCGTTGGATCCCTTCGGTGGTCAATGCGCCCGTCGGGGGCTCCACCAGAAGTTCCGGGGTAGTAAGGTCCGGGCGCTGATAGTACATCTGATGTGCCCGGGGCATGCTCTTGTTGAACTCGGTCATCGCGGGGTTCACTAAGCCGGGGTGGCCCACCAAGGTGCCATCATGGCCGTCCACCGCCTCGCGTTCCTTGTCGGCTATCATCTCCAAGTAGCCGGGCTTCACTACGCCGTTCGTGTCCGGTGGCAGGATGAATGCCGACCCGCCCATGGCATGTGCCTGTCGACGATGGCAGATGCTGATGGTCTTCAGGCTTGCACTATGCAGGAATTTCGCATTTAGCCCGATGTGCTCGCGGTCCGGTAGGATGGGCAGGTCCGGTGAACTGAACAACTCCAGATGGTCGGCGGCGTATGCCTGCGGGTCCAATGAAAGACCTGCGGAATGGTGCTTCAGCTCGAACAGGATCTCGTCCGCCTCCAAGATCGCGGCAAGGCTGTCCATCATTACTGTGGCCCTGAAGCTGCCCTGTGGCATGTTGAGGTGGGTCTCAAGAAAGCTGAACAGGTCATTCCACAGCCGGGCTTCCTCGTGGCCATGCAGGCCGCGCAGATAAAGGTAGATGCCTCCTTGCCGCAACCGCAGTTTTTCAGCATTGAGCTGGGCATGCAGGGCCAGGTCGAAGAAGGCCGCAGGGACCGGCCCGCCTAACCCTTCCATCACATGGTCCATCGCCCGCATCGGCCGGGGGACGATCATCAGCCGAGAAATGCTCTTGGGATTGATCCGCACCCGGTCCCCGTCACTGGCCACATAAGCAAGCCGGTTGTCCGTGGCGCGTTCGATGTTCTTATGCGCACGCAGGATGGCGCCAGGCTCGTTCGGCGTCATGTTCCAGAGGTCGGCCACATAGCTCTTCGCCCCGGCGTTGAGGCCCTCGATGAGCTCTCTGCGGCTGCATCCGCCGATCAGTTCCACCCGGCGTTCCAGCAATTCCGCCGGTACTGGGTCCACCTGCCATTCCGTCTTTCGGATCCGTGCTGTGCCCGCCAAGAGATCGATCTCCCCGTTCCGCAGAGCCGCCATCCGGGCCTCGCCCAGGGCAAGCACCTCCAAACGGCGCTCACCGAAGCGGACCGTGAGCACTCGCATCAGCTTTACCGTTGCAGGTGTCAGCAAGCGGTCGATCATCGGTGGGGATATCGTGTTCGGCATTCCGGGCAGGCGGCACGTTGTACGCAAGCCGATCGGTGCGGGTTCAGCAAGATATTGCCCGCGAAGTTGGTGATCGCCTGGGGAATTCACGGAAATGATGTGAAGGGTAGCGAGGAGAAGTAGATCAAACCGTTCACCACGCCCATTCGCCGTTGCTCCACGGGCCTGTCCGCCATCGGCGACGAATCATACATTCGCAGCCCCTTCCCGCTACCAAGGCACAACCGCATGAGAACGATCATCACTCTAACAGCCTGTACGATGGCATCCATCACCGCCGTGGCCCAGACCCGCGATATCCAATTCAGCGAGTTCGACCTGCCCAACGGCCTTCACGTCATCCTCCACGAGGACCACAGCACCCCCATCGTGGCCGTGGGCGTGATGTACCACGTGGGCAGCAAGGACGAAGCCCGGGACCGCCGTGGGTTCGCGCACTTCTTCGAGCATCTGCTCTTTGAGGGATCGGACAATATCGGTCGCGGCGAATACGCCAAATACGTGGAGAAGGCAGGCGGTGTGCTCAATGCCAACACCACCGGGGACCGCACCTACTACTACGAAGTGCTGCCCAGCAACCAATTGGACCTGGGCCTTTGGCTTGAGAGCGAACGCATGATGCACGCCAAGGTGGAGGACAAGGGCATCGAAACGCAACGTGAGGTGGTGAAGGAGGAGCGCCGCCAGCGCTATGAGAACCAGCCCTACGGGAGCATCCTTCCGGAAGTGCTCAAGCGCGCATACACCGAACATCCGTACCAGTGGCCCACCATCGGCTACATGGAGGACCTGAACGCGGCGACCGAGAAGGACTACAAGAATTTCTATAAGACCTTCTACGTGCCCAATAATGCCGTGCTTGTGCTGGCAGGCGATTTTGACCCCAAGAAGGCCACAACGGATCTGAAGAAGTATTTCGAAGGCATCCCCAAGGGCGGCGAGATCGCACGCAACAAGGTGGTTGAGCCGTCGATGAAAGGGGAGGTCCGGGACACGGTCTTCGATAAGATCCAGTTGCCCGCCGTGGTACAGGCCTATCGGATACCAGCCCTCGGAACCTCCGATTTCTATGCCGTGGACATGCTCAACCGCTTGCTGAGCAATGGCAACAGCAGCCGCTTGGTGAAGAATGTGAAGGACGCCGAGCAAAAGGCGGTCTTCGTGGGTTCGTTCAGCCTTCCTTTCGAAGACCCCGGCTTGGCCATTGCCTTTGCCGTGGCCAATATGGGAGTGGCCCCGGACAGCCTTGAGGCCAGCATGGACCGCCAGTTCGCCGCGGTACGGGATGAACCGGTGCCTGAGACAGAGCTGGAAAAGCTGAAAGTGCAGATCGAGACCGAACATGCCACGGACAACAGCCGCGTGGCCGGCATCGCCAACAACTTGGCCAACGCATACACGTTCCTGGGCGGAACGGACAAGGTGAACACCGAGGTGCAACAGTACCTCGCCGTCACCGCCGCCGATCTGCAACGGGTCGCCCGCAAATATTTCGTCCCAGAGAACCGGGTGGTGCTGTACTACCTGCCCATGAACCAGAAGAAATGAACCGCCAACGGAAGACCATGAAAAGCCCCTTGCTTCATACCCTTGCGCTGGCCGCAACCCTCCTTACACCGGCCGTGATGACCGCACAAGTGGACCGTACAAAAGCTCCTCCGGCAGGACCGGCACCCGAGGTACATCTCGGCGAACACAAAAGCTTCTTGCTGGATAACGGCATGCGCGTGATCATCGTGGAGAACCATAAGATCCCCATCGTCACCGCCCAGGTCCGCTTTGATATCCCGCCCATCATGCAGGGCGATATCGCAGGCTACCAAGACCTCGTGGGCGAGCTCCTCACCAGTGGGACCGCACGGCACAGCAAGGAACAGATCGATGAACTGGTGGACGGGCTCGGTGCCCAGTTGGCCGGGTCCAATGACGGTATCTACGCCAGCAGCCTGAAGCGGAACTTCACGCAGGTGATGGACCTGCTGTACGAGGTCGTCTCCAGTGCCAACTTCCCCAACGACGAGTTCGAGAAGGCGAAGACCCGGATGATGTCCCAGATCGGTGCCCGCGCGGACGACCCGGACCAGATCGCCTCCGTGGTAGGGCATGCACTGACCTTCGGCAAGAACTATCCCCATGGGGAAGTGACCACCGAGGCCACCATGGGCAAGGCCGACCGCGACGACGTATACCAATACTACCGGTACTTCTTCCAGCCTAAGCAGGGCTATCTGGTACTGGTCGGCGACATCACCGCCAAGGAAGGAGAGGCCATGGCCAAGAAATACTTCGGCACGTGGAAGGGCGCCGAGGTGCCTGTCACCAAGGACGAGCAGGGCCATGACGTGGTAAAGGATCTTGGCCCCATCATACCGGCGGGCGCACAACCAAGGCTGCCGAAGGATGTGCGTGTGGCCTTCGTGGACCGCCCCGGGAGCGCGCAGAGCGTGATCAAGGTGCTCTTCCCCGTAGACCTGAAGCCGAACGACCCCATGGCCACACAGGCCCAGGTGCTCAATACCATCCTCGGTGGCGGTGTCTTCAACGCACGCCTGATGCAGAACCTGCGGGAGGACAAAGGCTACACTTATGGGGCTTATTCAAGCCTCGATGCGGACCGCTGGTGCGGGAGCTTCAGTGCAGGCTGCAGCGTGCGCAACGACGTGACCGACAGCGCGGCGGTACAGATCATGGACGAGATCACCAAGATCCGCACATCGCCCGTGACCGCGGATGAACTTTCCTTGGCGAAGAACAACATGGCCGGCAGCTTTGCGCGTGCCTTGGAAGATCCCCGCACCGTGGCGCGCTTCGCGCTGAACACATACCTCAACGACCTGCCAGAAGACCACTATGAGACTTATCTGAAGCGCCTGGACAAGGTGACCGTGGCCGATGTACAAAAAGCCGCTGAGCGCTTCATGCACCCCGACAGTGCGACCATCCTCGTGGTGGGCGACAAGGAGCAGGTGGCGGAAAAGCTGAAGCCCTTGAGCACCATCGGACGTGTTTTCCTGTATGACGTCAACGGGGACATTGTCCGCGAGGACAGGACCGAAGGGGCCACACCGGCACCGGCAGGCATGACCGCACAGGTTGTTATGGACGCTTATATCAAGGCGATCGGTGGCAAGGCCGTGGAGAAGGTGAAAGACCTCAAGAAGGAATACACCACCAAGGTGCAAGGCATGGACGCCACGATGACCGAATACAACAAAGTGCCGAACAAGTATGCCATGGAAATGAAGATGGGCGAAATGCTCCTCCAGAAGCTTGTGTTCGACGGGGAACGGGGCAAGGTGAGCGGCATGGGGGGCGAAAAGGAGCTGATCGATACCGACCTCGATGAGGTGCGCGGTAGTGCGTATGCCTTCCCGGAGCTGCACTATGCCGAAATGGAGCAGGTCGCCAAGCTGATGGGCATCGTGGACATCGATGGAGCGAAAGCCTACCGCCTCAACGTGAAAACGCTGGCCGGTGGGCAGTTCGATGAGTACTACGACACCACCTCCGGCTTGAAGATCCGCAAGAAGGAGTTCCAATCTCAGGAAGGTGCCGGTGGCTTCCAAGTGATCACCGACTATGCCGATTACGCACCGGAAGGCGGCGTGTTGTTCCCGCACACCCTCAAGCAGAAGGGAGGCATGGACATGACCTTGACCGCTACAAAGATCAGCGTGAACCAAGGCATTGCCGATTCCGTGTTCAGCGTGGAGTAAGGAGGTTGTAGGTGGTAGGTGATAGGACGGCTGCTTACTGCCACTGCCAACTGCTGCTGCCGACTGCGACCTTGTTCGTCCTTTTTCAGCTTTTCAGGTTCAGCTTTTCAACTTTTCAAAACCGCTCCCGCATCCGGTCCTGTGTTCATCACCAGGTCCAGGATGCTCAGGCGGCCTACGAAGCCATGTCGGTCCGCAAAGACCTGCGTGTAGTTCGGGACGGCCTTCATTTCAATGGGTAATAGCTTCTTTGGATGAAGATCATTGCGATGGTCCGCCAGGCCGGTCAGGTCCTCGACGAATGTCTCTTGCACATCGAGCTCGACCGGCAGCCGAAGCCATTTCAGCGCCAAGTGCATCGTGGCCAAGTCAAGGTCGATCAGCTTGTCATAGCGCTTCACGAGCAGTTCCTCCACATCGGGCATGTAGTGGATGAACCACGGTGTTTGGCCGTAGGCGCTCCGGATGGCCTGCACGTGTTGTAGGTTCCAATGCTCCGCATAGGAAAGCCCGACCGTGCGCATCGGCATCTTTTCCCCGCTGCGCCGATCGATCGATACCAGCAGGTCCTGCCGCCCGTTCGGCCCGATGATACCCGTGCGGTTCCGGTAGCTCTGGCGTTCATAGTGCTCGCCCACATCGATCAGGATACGCTTGCTCCCCGCGATCAAGCGGTAATGATCCACGGTACCGAAGTAGAATGCTGAAAAGAGCGGGGCCGGGTCCATAGCGCACAAAGATCGAAGCCTTTGCCTTGTTTATCGGCTTTCTACCGGATCCGGGCTATGAGGAGGGCACATGGAATCCCTGTGATCGGTCCGGTCAGCTTCCCGCAAAGCCGGCACCATCCGGATACAGTGTCATCGACCACTGATGCTAAAGTCCCAAAGGCCATAGAGGAATGGGCATCTGGCCCTGTACGGACCGTTCCTGAATTCACCGCAGCCACGCCCCTTACCGCAGGAAAGCCCGCAGCCCCAGCACCACCAAGCACGCTAAGAACATCAGGATGCTGATGCGGTTGATGCCGTGCATGAAGCGCAGGTTCACGTTGTTCTCGGACCTGCCGAAGAGCGTCGCCGGGTTCAGGTAGTAGAGGATGCGCTTGAGGAACATGGCGTGAAGATAAGCGGCTACGAAGCCGGAAGAGCTGGAGACCGATCGAAGCGGATGTCAAAATGGGCTATCAACGCATGCCGTTCGAAAGAGAGCAACCAAACCTCCAGCTCTTTGTGGCCGGTATCCGAGAAGTGCATCAAGGGGCCGTCCACACCGATCTTATGGCTGTCCAACCAATTGCCGTCCGCATCGGCGATGAAGGCGTAGTACGGGTTGGTGGCCGTTCGGCATTGTTCGTGCTCTGCGTAGGTCTCGTAAAAGGTATGGGTGGAGAATCCCATGGGCGCCTTCCAGCCGTTGTTGGCATTTGCGGTCGTGAGTTCCGGCATGGACGCGAGGTCGATGCCGCCAATGATGAGCCGGGTCTTCCGCGTTCCGGAACTGTCCAGGAAGGTGAGCTGCAGTTCCTGCAAGGTTTCACCGTCGATCCGGCTCTTCACATTCAATGCGATGATGTTCTTAAGGTGATATAACCGCCCCAGTTCCGTATGCCGCGGATCGCTCCGGTTGTACATTCCGGGTGGCGAAAAGGTCGCGAACTGCGTGCTGTCGCTTTGCAGGTCGCGCATGGTGCGGAAGGGGAAGGGCCGGATGATCTCCTTGAACTTCTTTTTCCGCGCCCCGGCGAGCGGATACATGCTATCGCTTGAATCCGTGAAGGTGGTCCCCATGGTGTCGATCACCGTGCGGAGCAAAGCCAGGTCCACTGGCTTCGAAGGCGGATCGACCCAATTCTCCAACGACTTCGCATACGTGCTGAAAGGAACTCCGTTGAACCGTTGGAAAAATTCGGCATAGAGCGGCTTCGGGAAGTTGAACCAACCGTGTGCCAAGGGCAGTTGTTCGCCATCTTGATCCGCGTACAGGATCACTTCCCACAAGTAGGCGTTAAGGCAATTCCGCGCCAGATCAACCCGCACGATGGCTTTGTTGGTCGAGGTGAATTCCTTTCCCCCGAAGCGCACTTGGTTCCTGTTCCATTCCTGGTTCACCAGCGATAGCAGGCTCAGGTAAGGGTCTTCCTTGATCGTGTTCGGCAACGTGGGGATGAACTGGTCGAACCGCAGGTGCCCGATGGTCACAGTGTCCCCGTTAAGCCCATGGAAAGCGATGGACCACGAGCTGTCGCGGGCTTGGATCTCGCCCGTGCTGAAATAGGGTTCCGCATATCCGCTCGCCCGGTGGCCGATGTCCGGATCGTCCGGATAGGCGCTGTCCGAGAGGTTGGTGATGGGGAAGTCGTAGTTCATTGCCTTTGCCAACTCCTTTGATCCAGCGTTCTGGCACGATATGACAAACAGGAGCAAACTCGCCGCTCCCAAATTCTTCAAGAATGATGTGGTCATCTGCGTGCAAGCTATGATCGATCAAGGGGCCGGTTGCCGTTCGTAACAGAACTTCGCCACATCATCCCATTGGGACAGCCCTGAACTTGTAGGAGCCTCTACGCTCCTGCAAGTTCGGGCATACGGTCAGCCGATCTCCAAGGGTTAAATTTGCAACCCTTTCCCCATGCCCTTCGAGCTCATCTCCGAATTCACGCCCACCGGCGACCAGCCCGAGGCGATCCACCAGCTGGTGGAGAGCGCCCGCGAAGGCGTGCAGTACCAGACATTGCTGGGCGTCACCGGCTCGGGGAAGACCTTCACCATCGCGAACATGATCGCGCAGCTGGACCGGCCCACGCTGATCCTCAGTCACAACAAGACCTTGGCGGCGCAGCTCTACGGCGAGTTCAAGCACTTCTTCCCGAACGACCGTGTGGAGTACTTCGTGAGCTACTATGACTACTACCAGCCGGAGGCCTACCTGCCGGTAACGAACACCTACATCGAGAAGGACCTCTCGATCAACTCGGAGATCGAGAAGCTGCGCTTGGCGACCACCAGTGCGCTGTTGAGCGGTCGCCGCAATGTGATCGTGGTGGCCAGCGTGAGCTGCATCTACGGCATTGGCAACCCGGCGGAATTCCACAAGACCGTGGTGCATGTGAAGAAGGGCCAGAAGATCTCGCGGAACGCGCTGCTGCACCAGTTCGTCTCCGCACTGTACAGCCGCCGCGACATCGACCCGACGCGTGGCAACTTCCGTGTGCGGGGCGACGTGGTGGAGGTCTATCTCGCCTATGCCGACGAGGGCATGCGCATCCACTTCTGGGGCGACGAGATCGAAAAGATCGAACGCTTCAGCATTGAGAACGGCAAAACGCTGGAGACGCTCGACGAATCGCCGATCTACCCGGCCAACATCTTCGTCACCAGCAAGGAGACCTTGAACGATGCCATCGCTTCCATCCAGGAGGACATGGTTAAGCAGGTGGATTTCTTCAAGGAGATCGGGAAGCACCTTGAAGCGAAGCGGCTGGAGGAGCGCGTGAACTACGACCTGGAGATGATGCGCGAGCTGGGCTATTGCAGCGGCATCGAGAACTACAGCCGCTATTTCGACCGCCGCCAGCAAGGGCAGCGCCCCTTCTGTCTGCTGGACTATTTCCCGGAGGATTTCCTCATGGTGATCGATGAGAGCCATGTGACGGTGAGCCAGATCGGCGCCATGTACGGCGGGGACCGCAGCCGCAAGAAGAACCTCGTGGAATACGGCTTCCGCCTGCCCAGCGCGATGGACAACCGACCGCTGAAGTTCGAAGAGTTCGACAGCATGATCGGCCAGACCGTATTCGTGAGCGCCACACCTGCCGACTTCGAGCTGGAACGGAGCGAGGGCATCGTGGTGGAGCAGGTGGTGCGCCCCACCGGCTTGCTGGACCCGCCGATCGACGTGCGCCCCAGCAAGGACCAGATCGACGACCTGCTCTACGAGATCCGCGAGCGCAGCGCAAAGGACGAACGGGTTCTGGTGACCACGCTCACCAAACGCATGGCCGAAGAACTCGCGGAATTCCTCGGGAAGAACGGCGTGAAGTGCAAGTACATCCACAGCGACGTGGAGACCTTGGACCGCATCGAGATCCTGCGCCAACTGCGCCTCGGCCTGTTCGATGTGCTCGTCGGCGTGAACCTGCTGCGTGAAGGCCTGGACCTGCCGGAGGTCTCCTTGGTGGCCGTGCTGGACGCGGACAAGGAAGGATTCCTCCGCAGCAACCGTTCCCTCACGCAGACCGCAGGCCGCGCCGCCCGGAACCTCAACGGCCGGGTGATCTTCTACGCGGACAAGATCACGGACAGCATGCGGCGCACCATGGAGGAGACCGACCGGCGACGCGAGAAGCAGATGGCCTACAACGAAGAACACGGCATCACGCCCACGCAGATCAAGCGCGACCGGGCCTCGGTGATGCAGCAGACCGCCGTGATCGACGCAGGGGACGGCAGCGGACGCAGGGCTTACGTGGAGCCGGAAGGCATGAGCCTTGCGGCGGATCCCGTGGTGGCCTACATGCCGATCGAACAGCTCGAAAAGAACGCGGCGCTGCTGGAGTCACAGATGAAGAAAGCCGCCAAGGAACTGGATTTCGCCTCCGCGGCCCAGTTGCGCGACGAACTCTTCGCCATGCGGAAACTGATCGATAAGCGGAGGCTGCGATAAGAGACAGGCGTAGGCTTTAGACCATTTGATGAGAGTAAGAACCACTTAATGCACAAATAGGAAAAGATTTTGTATATATTTGGACAACCAAACCACAAAACAGAAACGCCCGCGGTGGGGCCGCGGCCCCTTTACCACCACCCCGGCCACCTTCTCCACCCCCCGGGCCCCGCACGTAACCCTCTACCACTGAGTCCCCGCCAGGACCAGATTTTACAGCCGCGGCACAGTTGCGCGATGAGCTGTTCGCCATGCGGAAGCTCATCGACGAGAAGGCGAAGGCATCCAAGGTGGACTGAAGGCCTGTGGATCTCTGCCGTTGACTTGTCCTATTTTCGCTGCAACTAACGAGGCGCAGCCTACGTCATTCTTCGGACAGTTGCCCCTTCCGTTTGAAAGCCTATCCCATGATCAGGATCCCTACCCTTGTATCGTTCGTCTCTTTTTTGTTCGCCGTTCCGCTTTCGGCGCAGATCTCATTCGGTGGTCAACCCTACGGGGACAAGGCCGAGAAGCGGGGCATGCCCCCGGCGACCGCGGTGCATCTTCCGCAGGTGGACGTGGCCGCGCTCATGAACGAGGATGCCGCGCGCGCCGCCGAAGGCATCAAAGGACCGTACCGCTTCGGCTTCACCCATGCCACGGACTACACGCTGGCGAACAGCGGATCCTGGTGGACCATGCCCAATGGCGACCGCGTATGGCGCCTCATGTTGGATTGTCCCGGGGCGTTGGGCATCAACCTGCAGTTCAGCAACTATGTGATCCCGGAGGGTGCGCGCATGTTCCTCTACAACGAGGCGGGCAAAGTGCTCGGCGGCTTCACGGCCCAAAGCAATCCCGGCCATACGGCCTTCGGCACGATCCCGCTTGCCGGTGAACGCATCACGGTGGAGTACATCGAGCCTGCCGCGTTGGCCGGCCAAGGGCAGCTCACCATCAGCGGTGTGATCCACGAATACCGCAAGTTGGGCGGGGGAGAAGAACGGAGCTATGGCGATAGTGGCCCCTGCAACGTGAACACCATCTGCCCGGAAGGCGATCTCTGGCGGCAGGAGATCCGCTCCGTGGCCCATGTGATCCTCGGCGGCGGCGTATGCACAGGCACCCTGTTGAACAACTGCGCCAACGACAGCACTCCCTACTTCCTCACTGCTAACCACTGCACGGAAGGCAATACTACCAATGCCTCGTGGGTCTTCGTCTTCAACTGGGAAAGCCCCGTTTGCGATCCCACGGAGAACGCGCCCATGGACCACAGCGTAACGGGCTGCGACAAATTGCTCGAAAACTCGCCTACGGATGCTTCCTTCTTGCGCCTTAGCAGCATCCCTCCAGTGGATTTCCAACCCTACTTCAGCGGCTGGGATACCACCGGCACGGCTCCTGATTCGGTGCGTTGTATCCATCATCCCGCAGGTGACATCAAGAAGATCAGCAGCGCACCCGGACCGATCGACCAGCAGAACATCGATGTGGGCAACGGCCCTGCGGATTGCTGGCACATCCCGGAATGGACCTCCGGCACCACCGAGCCGGGAAGCAGCGGCAGTGGCCTTTGGGACCAGCACCACCACCTCATCGGCCAACTTTATGGTGGCCAAGCGTCCTGCTCCAACAATGTCAATGACTATTTCGGCCGCTTCGACCTTACCTATCCGCTGATCAAGCAATGGCTCGGTGTCTGCGGGGATACGCTACAGGGTTTCGATCCGGGGGCCTATGTGCCGATCCCCTTGGATGCGGCCATCACCAGCATCGCGCAGGTGCCGCATGTGGTTTGCAACAGTGATAGCATCTCACCCCGCGTCACGTTGAAGAACAACGGGGAAGGGCCGATCACTTTTGCGAACATCCATTACCAAGTGGACGGTGTCCTGCTCGGTTCGATCCCTTGGTATGGAGCGATCCAGCCCGTGCAGACGGTGAACGTCACATTGCCTACCATACATCTCTCCAGCGGCCTGCACGAACTGCGTGTCTCGGTCTCGGACCCGAACCATGAAGGCGACACCAACCCGTTGAATGACGTCGACAGCCTCACCTTCATGGTGAACAGCCCGGGGATCACCGGGGTCGTGCAGTTGGATCTTGACCGTTTCGGCACCGAGACCACTTGGAAGATCGAGACACCTGAAGGCTTTCTCGTGTACAGCGGAGGGCCATACATCAACAGCCCGAACGGCTACACGGTGAATGAGGAGGTCTGCCTGGCCCACACCTGCTACACCTTCACCGTGGAGGATGCCATCGGCGACGGCATGTGCTGCGAATGGGGCGAAGGAGATTTCCGGATCTTGGATACACTGGGCGTGTCCCTGCTGGAAGGCAATGGGGACTTCTTCTTCTCGGTAAGCGATGAATTCTGTGTGAATTGGGTAGGCATCAACGAGGTGGAGGGCAGCAGCCTGCATCTGGCGCCGAACCCGAGCAACGGGCAGTTGACAGCGTACCTGCCCACGACCGCCGGCCCGCTTGATCTTCGAGTTCAGGACGCATTGGGCCGCATCGTGTGGACGGGCAAAGCTTCTGCGGGTATGGAACGCCTCGATCTCGATCTTGGGCGACTTGCCGAAGGAACGTATCTGCTGGTAGCGGAAGGTACCGGAGCGCGCTCCGTGCAACGCTTGGTGATCCAGCGTTAGCGGAACTCTCGCGCTCAACGGTCTTCAGAAGGAGACCCTGAGTGAGGGCGGACCACCCCCAACCCCTCCTTTTAGGAAGGAGGGGAGACGACTCTCAAATTGATCCTCTGATAGGCTCTCGATGAGACGGCTCCGCCACTTGTTTCCCCTCCTTTTTTCAAGGAGGGGCTAGGTGGTGCATTCCTGTAAGCAAAACTCTTCCACTCAGCGGTCTTCCAAAGGAGACACTGAGCTAGAGCGGATCAATACTTCAAGTGGTAGTAGGCCAACTTGACGTACTCGTTGTTGAGCATGATCAGGCCCTCCTCGCTCTTCCACCACGTCTCTTCCTCGAAGGTGGAGCAGGGCGCGCCGTGCAGCAGCACCGTGATGCCCTTCTTTCGGAAGCGGTCCTTGAACACAAAGCCCACCCGGCGCAGGTGGAAGCGGCTGGAGATGATCATCACCGTGTCGGCATTGTCGGCGATGGCCTGAGACAGCAATGCCTCCGCTTCCTCGAAGGTGCTGGTGCCCTTGTTGAGCACCGTGGTCAACCCGATGGGTAATCCGGCTTCCACAGCCACGGTCCTTGTGCATTCCGCCTCGGTGCTGTCGATGCCCAAGGCTTCGAGCGCGCTCGGGATGGGAGCGCCGGTGAAATAGAAGTGATCACCGAAGCCCCGCTCATAGATCCGTGCCCCTTCCTTGCCACGGTCAAGGATGGAACCGCCGAGGACGAACACCGCATCCACATGCGCCACGGGGTCCTCCGAGATCAAGTGGTCGCCGAGGGCCTCCATCATCGGTATGCGCAGTCGCCAGAACAGGACCGCCACGAGCAGCAGGACAAGCGCCCAGCGTCCTGCCCGTAGAAGGCATCGCCGCCAACGAGGGCATACCTTCTGTGTTTCCATGGATCGTCCCATACCCATCAGTAGGCCCCGCTTCTTCGGCGCAACGCCCACTCCAAGGTCAGCAGCAATAACAGGGGGAAGAAGAGCCAGCGCAGGCCGATCAGGTCGCTGAAGCTGGCGTGTGAGTACGAGCGGGCCGCCATCTCCGGGCGGTCCTTCATTGCGTTGACGATCTTATCCATGTCCCCCGGGGAAGTGGCGATGCCGCCCGTGCGCGCCGAGATGTTCGCCCAGAGGCCATGGTCGGCCACCGTGTTCATCCGCTCGGCGATCAGCGGCTTTACCAAGAATTCGCCTTTTGCCGTGAGGCGCTCGCCGTCCAAGGTGGTGCCTGCTGTCCATGCGTAGCGGCCTGCGGGAAGCACGCCCGCGTCCAAGTGATAGCCCGTGCCGGAACGGCTGAAGGTGTACGCCAACTCGCGGCCTTCGTCGTCCTTTAGCGTGATGGTGGCCTCCGGCGTGTTCACCGTCTCGTAGCTCGCATTGTAAAGCTCCGCGTCCAGCACCACTTTTTCGTTCTGTGCGAATTCCCGCTCCGCCCGCACGCGGAAGCGGCTCTTGTCCTGCTTCAGCGCCAGGAACTGTACCGTCTTCTGCACCAGCTTGTCGAAGTGCGTGTTCGTGTTGTTCTGCTGCATGTCCGCCAAACGCCAACGCCACAGCCCTTCCCCGCAGGTGATCGCCGTGCGCCGCGCCGTCTGCGCCTGGAACGCGAAGAGCGGGTACTGGGTCCGCACCGAACCGATGCGCTGCGTCATCAACGCGGTGGCGGAACGGCCGAGGGAATACTGTGCAAAGGGCACCTGTAACGGTGGAAAGCGGTCGTAGGCGCGCGCATCCTCCGGGTCCAGCGTGAACAGGCTGAAATCCGGGACGAAGGCTGCCTGTACATCCGTGTACGAGCCGCGGCCGCCTTGGATGTCCACGCCGTTGCCCATGGCCGCCGCTTGGCGCAGATCGCTCTGTTGGCCAAGGATGGTCCAGGTCGGGATGTCCTGCTCCTCGATCTGCTTCAGCAAAGGCTGGATGGCGATGGAGGAGGAGGGGAGCTGGTGCAGGATGATCAGGTCGTAGTCCTTCACGTGCCCATCGAATTTCGTGGACACGGAGACTGTGGTGGTATAGCCTTCCATCGCGTCCATGGCCAGCTTGATCGCGGCCACGTCCGGGTGCGGCGCAGCTTCCAGGATCAGCACCTTTCGCCGGTCGTCCAGCACGTCCACGAAGATCTCCCTGCTGTTGTTCGCGGTGCTCACTTCGCTCTCCACGGCGCGGAGCGAGACGGTGTAGCGCTGGAGGCCTGCGACATCAGCCTTGATCATCAACGGCACTTCGGACAACATCGGATCGGCGTTGATCGGAATGTCCTTCCCGGTCACCTCCTTGCCGTTGTTGGTCACGGAGAGGCGGGTGGATTTTCCACGTAGGTGATCCGCCCGCAACCGCACCAGCAGCGGGAATTCATTGCCGAGGTAGGTGATCTTGTTGTGCTCCACGTCGCGCAGCACCAGGTCCGGCCTCACGGTGGTGTCGCCCAGAGCGATGGCGAAGACCGGCACGCCCAAGCGCTCAGCGGCCAAGCGCGGGTCACGGCCCCGGTTGTAGATGCCGTCCCCGTCGATCACCACCGCGCCGAGGTCCGGTCCGGCGAAGCGATCGTAGACCGCACGGAACAGCTGGTCAATGTCCGTCTGGCCTTCCTGCTGCGTGAACTGCAGCCCATCGCTCACCTCGCTGCCGTAGGTGAAGGGGCGTACCTCGTAGCGGTCACCCAGTTTGTCGGAGAGGTCTTGCAGTTGCTTGGCGTAGGTGGTGCGAAAAGCCACGGTATCACCGGTGGCCAGCAGCGAGGAGGAGCCGTCATGCGCCAGCACCACCACGGGCTTGCGCACTTCCCTCAACAGGATGCGCACCATCGGCTCCAGCAGGAAGAAGGCCAGCAGTGCGATCACCAGCGCGCGGAACGTTCCCATGGTCCATTGCAGCGCAGGGCCCCAACCATTGCTTTCCCGCGTGCGTCGATAGAGCAGCCAAGCGCTAAGGGCGCCAAGCAGCACGCACAGCGGCGCCAGCCAAAGGGAATAAGCGGTGGTAAGTGTCACGGGGTGCGAAGATCGCGCTATTCAGAGGAACACTGATGATCTTGGAAATGATGGCAGGAGTGCTATCTGAAGGAACATTGCATTCCGTTGCGTCCGATAGGTATCGGACCGTCGCGCCCGTTGCGGTTCTGATCCAACATCATCTGCGCACATCTGCGCCATCTGCGGTTTTTCCTCCGTGGATCACGTCAGCATACCGCCACACACATGCAGCGTTTGGCCGGTGACGTAGCTGCTGAGGTCGCTGGCGAAGAAGACGCAGGCATTGGCCACGTCCGTCGGTGTGCCCCCGCGCTTCAAGGGGATGCTCTCGCGCCAGCCCTGCACCGTCTTTTCGTCCAGTGCGCCGGTCATCTCCGTCTCGATGAAGCCCGGTGCCACCGCGTTGCTGCGGATGTTGCGGCTGCCCAGCTCCAGTGCCACGCTCTTCGTGAAGCCGATCACGCCCGCCTTGCTGGCCGCGTAGTTGGCTTGGCCCGCATTGCCCTTCACGCCCACCACGCTGCTCATGTTGATGATGCTGCCGCTCTTCTGCTTCAGCATGGTGCGCATCACCGCCTTGGTCATGTTGAACACGCTCTTCAGGTTGGTGGCGATCACCGCATCGAAGTCGGCCTCGCTCATGCGCATCAGCAACTGGTCTTTCGTGATGCCCGCATTGTTCACCAGGATGTCCAGCTTGCCCCAGGCTTCCACCACTTGGTCCACGGCGGCCTGTGCAGCGTTGAAGTCGCCCGCGTTGCTATGGATCGCGAGCACCTTGCGGCCGCCCTTGCTCAGCTCTTCTGCCAGTGCGTTCGCCTTTTCCGGACTGCTCACGTAGGTGAACGCCACGTCCGCGCCTTCCTCCAGAAAGCGCTCCACGATGCCCCTTCCAATGCCCCGCGTACCGCCGGTGACGAGGGCCGTCTTGCCTTGTAGTAGTGCCATGGGGCGAAGATAATTCAGCAAGATCATGCGTAGACTTGGTCCACCATGCGCCAACGGATCTCCTTGTTCGCCGTGATCCTCGTCTCCACCGTCCTCATCTGGACGCGCCTCGACTATTCGGAAATGCGGGGCTGGTCGCCGATAAAGGCGACGCAATGGGATGCGCTCGGCTACTACCAATACCTCCCGGCAACCTTCATTTTTCACGACATCAAGCGGCAGGACTGGCTGGCTCCCATCGACAGCGCATACCATGTGGTGGGGACGGGCGGTCTCTACCAAGTGATGGACTTGGACAACGGCAACCGCGCGACGAAGTACCTGTGCGGCGTGGCGCAGATGCAGCTCCCGTTCTTCTTTATCGGGCATTGGTCCGCCGGGATGCTCGGCCATCCGCAGGACGGCTTTTCCCCACCCTACCAATGGGCCATCGCCTTCAGCCCGGTCTTCTATTGCATCCTTGCGCTGTTCCTGCTCCGGCGCGTGCTGAAGCGCTTCTTCAGCGAAGCCACCGTGGCGCTGACGCTCCTGCTGCTGGTGCTGGCGACCAATGCCGTCCAGTACATCAGCGTGGACAATGCCCAGAGCCACGGATACCTCTTCGCGCTGTACGCCTTGGTCCTATGGGCCACCATCAAGTGGCACGAGGTGCCGCGCATCCGCCATGCCGTGGTCATCGGCGCCATCATCGGTCTGGCCATGGTCGCGCGTCCAACGGAGGCGATCATGCTCTTCATCCCGTTGCTGTGGAACACAGGGTCCAAAGCGGAAGCGAAGGTGAAGTGGGCACAGGTGCGCGCCCACCGGACGCACATCGCATGGGCCATGGGGGCCGCCTTCCTGCCGGTCCTTCCCCAACTGGTCTACTGGAAGGTAGTCACCGGCTCCTGGGTCTTCGACGTAGGCAGCAAATGGGATTTTCTCCTGCCGCACTTCCGCGTACTCTTCGGCGGCGAAAAGGGCTGGTTCATCTACACGCCGGTCACCGTGCTCTTTATCGCAGGGCTCTTCCTCATGCGCGGACGGCCGTGGAGGAAAAGCGTGCTCACCTTCACGCTGCTCAATCTTTGGATCGTGATCGCATGGCATGATTGGCACTACGGCGGTAGCTATTCCGCAAGGGCGCTGGTGCAGAGCTATCCGGTGCTCGCCTTACCCTTTGCGGCAGTGGCGGAACGGGCATTGGCCACGCGGTGGAAGTACGTCTTCCTACCGCTTTGCGCCTATCTCCTCGCCGTGAACCTGTTCCAGATCAAGCAATACAACAACGGGGTCCTGCACTACGATCGGATGAACTTCGCTTACTACAGGGCGATCTACCTCAATCCCCACGTGACGGAGGAGGACCGTAAGCTGATGGGGCCGGTGCGGAACTGATGAACGCCGCGCGGGCGTTCGTGCGGCGTTAGTGCTTCAGTAACGTTTCCGTTTCGGGACCGTGAGCCTTATCCTGTTCGCGTGAGTGAGCCTGATCAGTGTTGGCATGACGTGTCCGGCCGTGGTTGCATTGCAATACACAGCAGCGTCGTGGCCAAATCGCGGCCGCGCCTGACAACTGACGTCCGATACTTATCGGACCAACAACTGACAACTACCGACCAAGCACCTCCTTCACCTTAGCACCGATCGTAGCCGGGCTGTCTACCACGTGGATGCCGCATTCGCGCATCACCTTCTTCTTGGCGGCGGCGCTTTCGTCGGCACCGCTTACGATGGCGCCGGCATGGCCCATGGTGCGCCCTGCGGGAGCGGTCTCACCGGCGATGAAGCCCGCGACGGGCTTCTTGCAGTTGGCCTTGATCCAGTGCGCCGCGCGGATCTCGAGGTCACCACCGATCTCGCCGATCATCACGATGGCCTCGGTGTCCTTGTCGTTCGCGAAGAGCTGCACGGCCTCCAGCGTCGTGGTGCCGATGATCGGGTCGCCACCGATGCCGATGGCGGTGCTGATCCCTAAGCCGGCCTTCACCACTTGGTCTGCGGCCTCATAGGTGAGCGTGCCGCTCTTGGAGACGATACCGATCTTGCCTTTCTTGAAGACGAAGCCGGGCATGATGCCCACTTTGCATTCGTCGGCCGTGATGACGCCGGGGCAGTTGGGCCCGATCAGCGTGCAATCCTTGCCCTTGATGTACTCGCGGGCCATCACCATGTCCTTCACGGGGATGCCCTCGGTGATGCAGACGATCACCTTGATGCCGGCCTCGGCGGCCTCCATGATAGCGTCCGCGGCGAACGGTGGCGGAACGAAGATGATGCTGACGTCGGCAGCGGTGGCCTTCACCGCTTCGCTTACCGTCTCGAACACGGGCTTGTCCAAATGCTTCTGCCCGCCCTTGCCGGGGGTGACGCCGCCCACCACGTTGGTGCCATACTCGATCATCTGCGTGGCGTGGAAGGTGCCTTCACTGCCGGTGAAGCCTTGGACGATCACCTTGCTCTGCTTGTTGACGAGTACGCTCATGTTCCGTTCTGCTTTTTGCGATGATAGGGCCGCGAAACTACTGATGCGCGAGGAAACTTTCTGGGATCGGCCGATCGGCTATCAGCCCGTCATCCCATCTGCTGATCCACCGCCGTCTGCCTGCGCCCCACCCGCTGGAACGCCAGCACGAAGAGCAGTGCGCCCACCATTAGCACCGCTCCGCCGATGTACGGGGCAGTGAAGTGCAGCCCATAGAGCGCCCCGCCCAACAAGGGGCCTGCGATGCGTGCCAAGGAGCCGAAGCTCTGGTTCATCCCCAGCACCTGACCTTGTTCCTTGCCGCTGGCCAAGCTGCTCAGCAGGGAGGAGATGCTCGGCATCATGAGGCCGTTGGCGCCCGCCAGCAATACCATGGGGATCAGTGCCCACGGGAAGAAATGGCCCGTCGGCACGAAGGGGATGCCCAGCAGGCCCAGACCCATCAGGATGCAGCCATAGACCATCAGTTTCTGCTCACCGAACTTCCGTGCCAGCATGCCCACCAGGCCGCCCTGCACGATAGCCGAGCTGAAGCCGATGAAGGCGAACATGTAGCCGATGTGCGCCTCGTTCAGGCCGTAGTGCTGCTCCCAGAGCAAGGCCACCGTGATCGTCATCATGCTGAAGGCCGTGATGTAGATGAAGCTGGTGAGAAAGAGATCGCGGTAGCGCGGGTTGGCCAACGCCTTGATCGTCTGTGTCACGGGTTTCATCTGCACTTTGTGCGTGCTGTCGGGCTCGGGGTGGCTTTCCGGCAAAAAGGCCACCACCAGTGCGAAATTGACCAAACTGAGGCACATGGCGGCATAGCCCACCGCGTCCATCCCATAGTGCTGCTTGATGAAGCCGCCCACGGGCGGGCCGAAGATGAAGCCCAGCCCGAAAGCCGCACCGATCATGCCCAGGGCCTTGGCACGGTTCTCCCGCGGGGTGACGTCCGTGATGTAAGCCTGCGAGGTGGCGATGTTCGCGGAGCCGATCCCGGCCAGCGCGCGGGCTACTAGCAATACCGCGATCGTATGCGCATTCGCCAGCAGCAGAAAGGCCATGGCGGTGATGAACACCGTGCCGGCGATCACCGGTTTGCGTCCGTGCTTGTCGCTCAGGCTGCCCCAGAACGGCGAAAAGATGAAGTTCATCAGCGCATAGACCGCCATGATGAGGCCCACCGTGAACGACGACGCGCCAAGCTCCGTGGCGTAGATCGGCAGGATGGGGATCACGATGCCAAAACCTAACAGGTCGATGAAGACCGTGAGGTAGAGGATGTACAGCTTGCGGTCCATGGGGGCGCGAAACTATTGCGTTCTTAGTCGGCTGAAGAAGTCGGCAGTGGGAGATGGCAGTCAGCAGCAGCGGCAGATGGCAGTTGGCGGCACCGATCACTGCGCCCAATTGGGATTTCTCAGCGCCTCTGCCCCTCAGTGTCCAATTCACTGGCCACCTGTTCCACGGAGACCTTCCGCACAAAAGGCCGGATGATCAACCGGATGGTATTCTTCCAGCTCAGGTATTTCCACGCCCAGTTCGTCAGCACCATCACACGGCTGCGGAAGCCCACGAGGCTCATCAGGTGGACGAAGAGCCACATGAACCACGCGAAGGGGCCTCCGAAATGGAGTTTCCCGATGTCCACCACGGCCTTGTAGCGCCCGATCGTGGCCATGGATCCCTTGTCGCGGTAACCGAAAGGCTTCCATTCCACAGCACTTTTTTGACCCAGGTTCTTCGCCAGGTTCTTGGCCTGTTGAATGGCCACGGGTGCGATCTGCGGGTGCCCTTTTGGCCATTGGGGATCAGCGGTGTTCTGCGCGATATCGCCGAGGGCGTAAACATTCTTGGTGCCCACCACCCGGTTGAACGCATCCACCCTGTAGCGGCCGGAACGTTCTTCAACGGAGCCCTCGATGCCGGGGATGGGCCGCCCCTTCACGCCGGCGGTCCAGATCACCGTGTTGGTGTCCATGGTGGTGCCGTCCTTGAAGGTGAGGGTTTCACCGTCATAGTCGGTGACCTGCTGCCCGAAGATGACGTTCACGCCTAATTTCTTCAGGTACTTCAGCGCCAACTGCTGGGCCTTGGGAGAGAAGCTGCCCAGCACGGTATGATTGGAGTCGACGAGGTGGATCTGCATCCGTTCGTTGTGCATCTCCCGGTATTCGTGCTTCACGATGGTCTTGCGGATCTCCGCCAAGGCACCCGCCAGTTCCACGCCGGAAGGGCCGCCGCCCACGATCACGAAGTTGAGCCGTTGCCGCTGCTTATGCTCATCCTCTAAGTACAGTGCGGCCTCGAAGTCCTGAAGAAAGTCGCTCCGGATGTCCAATGCCTGGTTGATGCTCTTCAGCTGCATGGCCTCCTCTGCGATCTGCCGGTTGCCGAAGAAGTTGGTGACCGTGCCGGTAGCGAGGATCAAGTGATCGTAGTGTACATGGCCATGGTCGGTTTCCACGTGGTTCCCTTCGGGCACCACACGAAGTACTTCGCCCATGCGGTAGATCACGTTGGACATGGGGCCCACGGTGCGGCGGAACGGGTGCGCGATGCTGTCCGCACCTAAGCTGCCGGTGGCAACTTGGTAGAGGAGCGGTTGGAAACAGTGGTAGTTGTTCTTGTCCAGCAAGATCACTTTGTAGGGCTTGCCGGCAAGGCGATGGATCATCTCCAAGCCGGCGAATCCGCCGCCCACCACCACCACGGTGGGAAAATCAAGGGCATCAAAGGCAGCACGGTCTGGCGTGGACATCCTAGAACAAAGTTGTTCAGTCAACACCGATGTGCCGCTGAGGTTCGTCAGGACTCCTGAGTTTTCCCCTCCTTTTTTCAAGGAGGGGCAGGGGTGGTGCATTCCTTGAGCGGACCACCCCCAACCCCTCCTTTTAGGAAGGAGGGGAGACGATCCTCTCCCCATGCGCACCTTTGCGACCATGTACGAGCCGGACACCATCGCGGCATTGAGCACGGCACCGGGCACGGGCGCCATCGCGGTGCTGCGCGTCAGCGGACCGGACACCCAGCAGGTGATGCACGCCGTTGCACCCTCCATGCTGCTCACGCCGGAACCGCGCGAAGCCGTCTTCGTGAAGCTGCGCGATGCCGCGGGCGCGGTGGACGAGGGCCTGCTCACGTGGTTCCCCGGGCCGCACAGCTATACCGGCGAGGACGTGGCGGAGATCAGCGTGCATGGTTCGCCCTACATCCAGCAACGCATGCTGGAAGCCTTGGTGGCCGCAGGCGCGCGCTTGGCCCGACCCGGCGAGTTCACCCAGCGGGCCTTCCTGAACAAGAAGCTCGATCTCAGCCAAGCGGAGGCCGTAGCGGACCTTATCGCCAGCGGCTCACAGGCCGCGCACAAGCTCGCGCTGCAACAACTGCGCGGCGGATACAGCCAGCAGATCGAAGGCCTTCGCGAGCAGCTCATCAGCCTCAGCGCCTTGGTGGAGCTGGAGCTGGACTTCGGGGAGGAGGACGTGCAGTTCGCCGACCGTGCCGAGCTGACCAAATTGTTGGACGGCATCGTCAGCGTCTGCGACCGGCTGATCGGCAGCTTCCGGTACGGCAATGCGGTGAAGCAGGGCGTACCCGTGGCGATCGTCGGCGCGCCGAACAGCGGGAAGAGCACCTTGCTGAACGCACTGCTGCAAGAGGACCGTGCCATCGTGAGCGACGTGCCCGGCACCACCCGCGACACCGTCGAGGAGACCATCAGCCTCGGCGGCGTGTTGTTCCGCTTCATCGATACGGCAGGTCTCAGGCAAACGCAGGACACAGTGGAGAAACTCGGCATCGAGCGCAGTTACAAGAAAGCTGCGGAGGCCAGCATCGTGGTGCTCTTGGGCGACGCAGCGACGTTGAGCGAAGGCGCTTTCCGCACCCAGGCCGACATGCTCCGGAAGAAAGTCGGTGAAGGGCCGGTGATCATTCCCGTGCTGAACAAGGCCGATCTTATTCCAGTGGAACAGGTGAAGGTGGAGAAGGTGGGAAGGGAGGTGAAGGAGGTGAGGGACGCGAAGGAGGTGATGCACATTTCCGCAAAACAGGGGGCCGGGCTGGAGGAGCTGAAGGATCGCTTCACGGAGCACGTGCGCAAGCTGAACACCGGTGAAAGCGACATCGTGGTAACGAACGCCCGCCATGTGGAAGCCTTGACGAACGCGCGGACGGCACTGCTCTCTGCGAAGAAGGGAGTAGAGGACGGCATCAGCGGGGAACTGCTGGCCACGGACCTTCGGCAGGCGCAGTATCACCTCGGTGCCATCACCGGCCAGATCACTGTGGACGATCTGTTAGGTAGCATATTTTCCCGGTTCTGCATCGGGAAGTGACAGCAATGGGTACCAACTATACCATCCCCGCACAGACCCATATCGGGCACGTACACTTGAAAGTGGCGGACTTGGAGCGCTCATTGGCCTTCTACTGCGGACTGCTCGGCTTTGAGCTGATGATGCGCTACGGGACGGAGGCTGCATTCATTTCCGCTGGGGGCTATCACCACCACATCGGCCTGAACACTTGGTACAGTAAAGGATCACCCCCGGCTTCGCCGCGTTCGGTGGGCTTGTTCCATACCGCCATCGTCTATCCTACGCGTCGCGACCTGGCAGCCATCCTGCACCGATTGTACGAGGCCGACCAACCTTTGACGGGCGCGGCGGACCATGGCGTGTCCGAGGCGTTATACTTGGACGACCCCGATGGCAACGGGGTGGAACTGTACTGGGATCGGCCACGCGACCAATGGCCGCACGAGGCCGAAGGCGGATTGACCATGTTCACGCGGAGGCTGGACTTGGAGGGCCTTCTGCGGGAATTGGATCAGACTACGTGATGATTGCCGAACACAGTTCAGCGCTCACGCTGTCGCTTCCTGCCAGATTATCCAAGCCTCCTCGGCCTGCGCCTTCAGCATGCCCAGCCCGCCCATGGTTTTCGCCCCATGTGCTTCGCCGTGGCGCAGGAACACTGTTTCCACCGGATTGTAGACCAGGTCGATCAGCGCGTGTTTGGCGGTCAAGGCGGAATAGGGCAGGGGCGGGGCTTCCTTCACTTCGGGGTGCATACCCAACGGTGTGGTGTTGATGATCAGTCGGCACACCCGCAGCACGGTCGGGTCGATCAGGTCCCAAGTAAGATCGCCGCGCTCCCTGCTCCGGCTCACGATGCGGAAGCGGATGCCCATCTCGCGCAGCACAAAGGCCACCGCGCGGCTGGCCCCTCCGCTGCCGAGCACCAGGGCCCGGGCCTTAATGTCGCTGCCGGGGTCGGTCAAGGTGCCCGTCATCGGTCCGATCAAGGATCGGAAACCGGCCACATCGGTGTTATAACCCTTGGTCTTGCCGTCCTTGATCACGATCGTGTTCACCGCGCCCACGGCGGCTGCCAGCGGGTCGAGCTCGTCCAGATGAGGGATGATCGCCTCTTTGTAGGGAATGGTCACGTTCAGCCCGCGCAGGTCCGGCTTTTTCTTCAATAGGTCAGGGAACTCCGAGATGTCGGCAAGCTCGAACAGGTCGTAGCAGTGGTCCTTCAACCCGGCCTTGGCGAAGACCTTCGTGAAATGGTCTTTGCTGAAGCTGTGCCCCAGTTTCCGCCCGATGAGGCCGTAGCGCTGCATATGTGCAAGGTACGGAGGTGGCAGTTGGCAGTGGTAGCAGGCAGTCGGCAGCCGACTGATCACCCATCGCCATTCATCAGGCACTACTTCGCATTTCTCTGCGCCACTGCGCCCTCACTTGGGCGTAGCAGATTCGGCGTAGCACGGTCTGTGGCCGATCCAACACTGGTCGTCAACCTCAGCTCTCTGCCTTTGGCGCGAGCCGCATCCGGGCGAACTCGATGATCATCGGGAGCACGGAGATGAACACGATCCCCAGGATCACCACTTCGTAGTTCTTCTGTACGAACGGATGCTGCCCGAAAATAAAGCCGGCCGAGAGCAGGAGGCCGATCCACAGTATGCCGCCCATGATGTCGTAGGGCAGGAACTTCTTGCGATAGTCCATCTTACCCACACCCGCCACAAAAGGAGTGATGGTGCGCACGATGGGCACGAAGCGGGCGATGATGATGGTGCGCACCCCGTATTTCTCGAAATAACCGTGTGTTTTCTCTAGATCCTTGTCCCGTACCAACCGTTTTCCGAAGAGCTTCCATTCCGTGACCCGCTCCCCGAAGTACCGGCCTACCCAGTAGTTGATGTTATCACCCAGGATCGCGGCTACGATCAACAGGCCCAGCAAATAGAAGATGTTCAACGAGCCGATCGCGGCCAAGGAGCCTGCCACGAACAAGAGCGAATCCCCGGGAAGGATGGGCATCACCACCAAGCCGGTCTCGATGAAGATGATCATGAACAACAGCAGGTACACCATGTTGCCATGGTCGCTGATGAAAACCGGAAGCGTCTCGTTGAGATGCGTGATGAAATGCCAAAAGGAGAGGAGGAGTTCCATGGGGAATGAGAAATGGGGAATGAAAAACGTGGAACGGGGTCATTCGCAGACCAAAGTCGGGTCCACTTCGGCCTGCCATGCGAGGATGCCGCCCCTCAGGTTGATGAGATTGCCGAAGCCGTAGCGCGTGGAGAGCGCATCGATGACCGCGCAACTGCGGGAACCGCTCCGGCAGTGGATCACCACGGGAACATCCTTCGGGATCTCATCGAGGCGGTCCACTAATTGGCTCATGGGCAGCGACCGCCCCCCGATGGTGGCTACTTCCACCTCATAAGGCTCTCGGATGTCGTACAGCTCGAATTGCTCACCGACATCGAGCATCCGCTTGAGCTCCGGTGCCGTCACTTCCTTCATTTCACCTTGGCTTTTGCTTTGGGCTTTTCTGCCTCCTTGGTCTTTTCCTTCGCGGCATGATCAGGCTTCTCCGTTTTTATCTGACGCAGGTTCTCCGCCATGTCGCCCGGCAGGTATTCAAAGAAAGTGTCGCCGCGTAGGCCGAGCCGAAGCGCTTCCAAGGCGATCACCTCGTCCGGGGAAACGTTGCCCAAGTTCACGTTCGCGCCCACCTGTTTGATGAACCACGTCTGCTGGCTTTTGATCGGAGCCTCCCAGATGATGTCCTGGCCGGGCACTTTGGCCATGATCCTGTTCACCAAGGTGGTGTGTGCATGGCCGCTGGGACGGTAGATGCCCACGGTGCCGCTCTCACGGGCCTCGGCGATCACTTTCCAACTGCCCGCGTCCAGTTCGGAATTCATCATCCGTACCCACTTGGCCGGACTGATGAGGATGCCCGTCTCTTTGCTGCCCACCTCGCTCAGCACGATGAGCTCCTTCGCCAAAGTGTTGATGTATTTCAACTTCACGTCATGGTTCAGCTCAATGGACCCGTCCGACACCTCCACGGCATCGCATTTCAGCTCGGCCAATAGCCTCCGGTAGTCATCGAACTGTCCGCGTGCGATGAACGCCTCGAACAGGGTGCCCCCGAGGTAGACCTTGATGTCCGCACGCTGGTACAGCGCGATCTTCTCCTTCAAATTGGGGGTGGCGAAGCTGGTGCCGAAGCCGAGCTTCACCAGGTCGGTCAGGTGGCCGGCACCTTCGATGAGGTTCTCGGCCTGGCGCAAGCTCAAGCCTTTGTCCATCACCATCGTCAGCCCTTCCTCCCGGGGCTTGGAGCTGCGGGAGGGTACGTGGTCCAGCCTGAAGTTCATCGGCGGTACAGCTCGAGGAGGTGGATGACTTGAGGGATCTTCGCGGCCTCGGGCCAATGCTCAAGCAGTTGGACGTGGGCGGCATGGTCGGCCATCAGGGCTTCCTCCAGCTCCAGCAAGGCCTGTTGCTCCCGGCCGGCACGGAGCAGATAGCTCACCATGCGGTACTTGAAGCGGGCATTGAACTTGTGTACCTGGGCGCCTTCATGGAATTTCGTCAAGGCGGCCTCTGCGCCTTTCAGATCCAGTAACAGGTCGGCATGGTCGAGCCAACCGTCCAGGTTCTGCGGTTCCATCGCGTTCAGCTTCTCATAGGTGGCCAAGGCCTCTTTGTGCTGCTTTGCGCGGACAAGTACGGAGGCGTAGTAATACAGAGCGTCCGGGTTTTCCGGGCTGATCCGTACCGCGTGCAGCAACGACGAAGCAGCTTCCGGAATACGGTCCTGCATGTCCATCACCACGCCGCGCCCGATCCAGGCGTCCACCCATTCGGGGTCCAGCGCGATGGACTGATCGTAGTTGATCAAGGCCTGCTCGTAGCGGTCCATCTTCTCATAGCACTCCCCGATGAAGCTGTACGTGATCGCCTGCGGACCGTCGAACACCAAGGTCTCCTCGTAGCAGGCGACGGCCTCCTCGAACTTCGAGCCGATCAGGAGGTTGCGCGCTTTGCTGAAGTAGGCCGAGCTGAAGCGCTCATCGATGGCGATGGCCAGGTCCAGCGCCTGATTGCTCTCCTCGTAGCGCTCCAACTTCGCGAACACGTTGCCCAGGTTGTACCACGAGACACTGGAATAGGGCTGCTCATTGGTGAAGTTCCGGAAGAAGGTGATGCAGGCCTCGTCCGCCCCGGCCAGATCGTAGCAATACGCCAGTTCATAGAGCACGGCCTCGTTCTCCGGGTTCAGCTCCAAGGCGTTCTTCAGGCAGGCGATGGCATCATCGTACTCCTCCAGGTTCTCGTATTCGAAGGCCAGGTCCAGGTGGATCTCGTCCAGGCCTTCCTCGGCCAGTTCCAACGCGCGTTTATAGTGCTCCACGGAGCGGCGGTGGTTGCGCTGTTGGCTGAAGATGCCCGCTTTGTGCAACTGGACCTCCTCATTGTAGGGCTCCACTTTTTCGATGGCGTCCAGAAGCTCCATAGCCTTGCTCAAGCGACCCAAGGCCATCATCACCACGGCCTCGCAAAAAGTGATGTCGATGGAAGCAGGGTGAAGCTGTTTGGCGAAAAGGAGCACCCGTTCCGCGCGCCGCGTTTCGTTCCGTTCCAGGTAGTGATCGATGATCATCTCAAGCTCCTCCACGTCGAAGAAGAGCTGGTCGCGCGTGGCCTCCATGGCCTCGTAACGCTGCACGCAATGCTCCTGGTCGGCATTGCGTTCAGGCATGGATCGGGGGGCTTCGCTCATACGCTGATCGGGATAAGATCCTCAAATGTAGACAAGTGCGGGCCGACCCCCTTGTCGTCGGGTTGTTTTGAACAGGGGCCGGTGTACCCAATTTTAGCCAACTCCTTGGTGCTCTTGGTACTTTTGCGGCCCGCTGGCCACTTTGGGCGGCCAGCGTCAGTGTGAAACTTTGAATGAATTCTGAAGCATGACCTTGATCCGCTCCATTTCCGGCATTCGTGGCACTATCGGCGGCACTCCCGGTGAAGGCCTTTCTCCCCTTGATGTGGTCCGCTATACTGCGGCGTTCGGCCAATTGATGAAGAAGGCTTCCGGGAAGGCGGCCCCCAAGGCTGTGATCGGCCGGGACGCCCGGCTCAGTGGGCCCATGGTGGCCGACTTGGTGCGCGGCACGCTCGTCGGGCTGGGCTTCGAGGTGATCGACCTCGGGCTGGCCACCACGCCCACGGTGGAATTGGCCGTTGCGGGCGAAGGGGCCGACGCTGGCATCATCCTCACCGCCAGCCACAATCCCAAGCAATGGAACGCCTTGAAGCTGCTCAACGCAAAGGGCGAGTTCATCAGCGCGGAACAGGGTGCGGAGGTGTTGCGCCTTGCGGAAAGCGATGCGATCGAGTTCTCCCCCGTGGACGAGCTCGGCAGCGTCCGGACCGATGATAGCTGGACGAAGAAGCATATCACGGCGATCCTGGGCCTGGATCTCGTGGATGTCGAGGCGATCAGGTCACGCAACTTCCGCGTGGTGGTGGATGCCGTAAATTCCGTGGGCGGAACGGTGGTGCCGGAGCTGCTGAAAGCGTTGGGCGTGGCCGAAATAGTGAAGTTGTACTGCGATCCCACCGGCGAATTCCCGCACAACCCGGAGCCGTTGCCGGAGCACCTGAAGGACCTTTGCGACACGGTGGTGAAGCACAATGCCGACCTCGGCATCGCCGTGGACCCCGACGTGGACCGGCTTGCGCTGGTCAGCGAGGACGGCAGCCTCTTCGGCGAGGAATACACTTTGGTGGCCTGCGCGGATCATGTGTTGGCGAGCCGCCCCGGCGATACCGTGAGCAACCTCAGCAGCACCCGCGCACTGGACGATGTGGCCGAGCGGCACGGAAGGAAGCGCCACGCCAGCGCAGTGGGAGAGGTGAACGTGGTGGAACTGATGCGTAAGGTGAATGCGCCCATCGGCGGCGAAGGCAACGGCGGCGTCATCCTCAGCGAACTGCACTATGGACGTGATGCGCTGGTCGGCATCGCGATCTTCCTCACGTTGCTGGCGAAGAAGGGCGTGAAGACCAGCGAACTGCGCAAGAGCTACCCGGACTACTTCATCAGCAAGAACAAGATCGAGCTACAGCCCGGCATGGACGTGCAAGCACTCGTGGATGCCATGCAGGAGCGCCACAAGGCCGAGAAGCACAGCACCGTGGACGGCCTGCGCATCGAGTTCGGCAAGGAGTGGGTACACCTTCGGAAGAGCAATACGGAGCCGATCGTGCGGATCTATGCGGAGAGCGATAGTGCCGAAAAGGCCGAAACGCTGGCCCGTAGGATCATGGGCGAGATGCAGGAATTGGCGGCGGCGGGCATGCCCGGCTGACCTCTTCGGGAAGGACTCACAATACCTTCAACAAGGCCGCCGGACTTACCACCTTTATGCCGGTCGCTGCTTTGTAGTGCTTCACGTTGGAAGTGCAGATGTGGGTGATGCGGGGTTGCATCAACGCGGCGTGGTACTGTTGGGCATCTTCAAGGTCGGTCCAGCCGCTTTGAAGCGCCTTTCGGAAGATATCCTCGCCCTGTTGAATGATCGCGGTAAAGTCCAAAAGGTCGGTGGCGCATTCGATCGCTTTGGCCCGGCCCAGGTGTTTCCTCAGGAAATAGAACGCGTTGCTGAAGGAGGTCGGGGTTAGAAAGGCTTCCAACCCACCGTCGGCGGCAGCCGCGATCACCAGGCCGC